>NZ_JBTYHB010000040.1:0-80501 GCF_054871485.1 Streptomyces sp. UC4497
TGGGGTGTGTCCCCCCCCCCCGCACCCCCCCCGCCCTGGGTTTGTTACCGGCCGGGCCTGCCCCCCCCCCCCCCGCGCCCCGGGGGGGGTTCGCCGGCGGCCCCAACCCCCCCCCGGGGGGGTGGGGGGGGGGGGGGGCAACGCCCCGGGGGGCCGGGCCCCACCCCCTCGCTCTCACTGCAATGTGACGCCCCGACTCCGCAACGCGTCGAGACATGGACGGCATGGCCGTGACCGAAGTCCGTCAGTAGGTCGCCCGTCCCCCGCTGATGTCATAGACGGCTCCGGTGGAGAAGCTGACGCGCTCGGACGCGAGGAAGGCGACCAGCTCTGCCACCTCTTCCGGGCGTCCGATACGCCTCATCGGGATGAGCCCGGTGATGTGGGCAAGGACGTCGGCGGCGGTGGAGTCGTTCATGGGAGTGGCGATGACCGCGGGGGCGATGACGTTCACGAGGACACCGCTGGTGGCCAGTTCCTTGCCTGCGGACTTGGTCAGCGCGATCACGGCCGCCTTGGAGGCGGAGTAGATCGAGAGGTTGGGGTTACCGTCCTTGCCGGCCATGCTGGCGAAGTTGACGACGCGACCCCAGCTCCGCACCCGCATGCCGGGCACGAAGGCCCGCATAGTGTTCACGGTGCCGATGACATTGACGTCGAAGACACCTCGCCACTGCTCGGACGTGGTGTCGAGCAGCGGGGCGTTCGGCCCGACGATGCCGGCGGAGTTCACCAGGATGTCGAATGGGCCGATGTCGGCGGCCAGTTGATGCAGCGTCGGCCCGTCGGTCACGTCCGCCTCGACGTCGGCACCTGCGAGATCGAGCGTGGTCACCTGAACGCCGTCGGCCCGCAGGCGTTCGGCGGCGGCAGCGCCAAGGCCGCTGGCGCCGCCGGTGACCAGGGCGGTCCGGGCAGAGGTTGTCATCGTGCGCCTCCTGTGATTGGTCAGTGGGATTCACGGCTGACGGCGGAGCCGCTGGAGCCGGTGAGGAAGTCGAGGTCGGCGCCGGTGTCGGCCTGTTGGACGTGGTCGACGTAGAGGCGTTCCCAGCCGCGGCCCGGGGCGGCGAAGCCGTCGAGGGTGGTCTTGTTCGGGGTGCGGCGGGCGAGTTCGTCGTCGGGTACGTCGATGTCGATGCGGCGGGCCGCTACGTCGAGGGTGACGGTGTCGCCGGTGCGGACGAGGGCGAGCGGCCCGCCGGCGGCCGCCTCGGGCGCCACGTGCAGCACCACCGTCCCGTACGCGGTGCCGCTCATGCGGCCGTCGCAGACCCGCACCATGTCCCGTATGCCCTGCTCCAACAGCTTCTTCGGCAGCGGCATGTTGGAGACCTCCGGCATGCCGGGGTAGCCCTTGGGGCCGCAGCCGCGCAGCACGAGGACAGAGTCGGCGTCGACGTCCAGGTCGGGGTCGTCGATGCGGGCGTGGAAGTCCTCGATGGAGTCGAAGACGAGAGCGCGGCCGCGGTGTTGGAGCAGGTGCGGGGAGGCCGCGGCGGGTTTGATGAGGGCGCCGTCGGGGGCGAGGTTGCCGCGCAGGACGGCGATGCCGCCTTCAGCGACGAGGGGCTGTACGCGGGTGCGGATCACCTCGGGGTCCCAAACAGGCGCGTCCTGAAGGTAGTTGACCAAGGGCTTGCCGGTGACGGTGAGCGCGTCGGGATCGAGCAGGTCGCTCACCTCGCGCAGTACGGCGAGGAGGCCGCCGGCGCGGTGGAAGTCCTCCATCAGGAACCGGCCGGCCGGCTGGAGATCGACGAGGACGGGGACGCGGGAGCCGATGCGGTCGAAGTCGTCGAGGGTGAGGTCGATGCCGAGGCGTCCGGCAATGGCGAGGAGGTGGACGACGGCGTTGGTGGAGCCGCCGACGGCGGCGAGCGCCACGATCGCGTTGTGGAAGGAGGACCTGGTCAGGAACGTGCCGGGGCGGCGGTCGGAGGCGACCATCTCGACGGCGAGGCGCCCGGAGTCGTGGGCGGCCTTGAGCAGGCGGCTGTCGGGAGCGGGGGTTCCGGCGGTGCCGGGAACGACGGCGCCGAGGGCCTCGGCGACCAGGGCCATGGTGGAGGCAGTGCCCATGGTGTTGCAGTGGCCGCGGCTGCGGATCATCGCGGACTCGGAGCGGGTGAAGTCGTCCTGGCTGAGGGTGCCACCGCGCACCTCCTCGGACAGTTTCCACACATCGGTGCCGCAGCCGAGCGGCCTGCCGCGGAAGGTGCCGGTGAGCATGGGGCCGCCGGGGACGACGACGGCGGGCAGGTCGACCGAGGCGGCGCCCATCAAAAGCGAGGGAATCGTCTTGTCGCAGCCGCCCAACAGGACCACTCCGTCAAGGGGGTTGGCCCGCAGCAACTCCTCGGTGGCCATCGCGGCCATGTTCCGCCACAGCATGGCGGTGGGCCGCATCTGGGTCTCCCCCAGGGACACCAAGGGCAGGTCGAGCGGGATGCCGCCCGCCTCGTACACACCATGGCGGACGGAGGCGGCGACCTCGTTCAGATGGGCGTTGCAGGGGGTCAGGTCGGAGGCGGTGTTGGCGATGGCGATCTGGGGGCGGCCCGTGAAGGCATCGTCCGGAACGCCGCGACGCATCCAGGCCCGGTGGATGTAGGCGTTGCGATCGTGACCCGCGTACCACTGTGAGCTTCGGAGCTTCACACGCGACTCTTTCCAATAGTCGATACGACGGTCTAATCTCTGGAATGCCATGGACAATACGCAGACGTTCGACGGACCGAAAGCCCCCGGCGGCAAGAAGATCGAGAGCCCGGAGGAGGGCTCAACCAAGCGTGCGGGCAAGGGACTTGTGGGATCCGACCGAGTACTCGCAGTCCTCAAGGAACTCGCGCGCCACCCCGACGGTGTAGGCCTTGAGGAGCTGACCCGGGTGATCGCCAGCCCGAAGCCGACCGTGCACCGCGCCCTGCAGTCATTGCGCCGAGCCGGGCTCGCCGACCAGGACGCTCAAGGGCGCTACCTACTCGGGGACGAGTTTCTGCGCATGGCTTTCGCGCACCATGAGGCCCGCCCCGAACACGTCCGCGTACGCCCTGTTCTGGAGGCGCTGGCCGAGCGGTTCAACGAGACCGTGCACTACGCGGTTCTGGACGGCCACGAAGTGGTCTACCGCGCCAAGGTCGACCCGCCCACCGGCGCCGTACGCCTGACCTCCACGGTCGGCGGCCGCAACCCCGCCCATGCCACCGGCGTCGGAAAGCTGCTGCTCGCATACGAGTTGAAGTCCCTCGCCGACGTCGAGGCATGGATCGACGACGACCCACTGGAGCGCCGCACGCCGCGGACCCACTGCACCACCACCGACCTGCACCATGAATTCCAGGCCACACGCGAGCGCGGCTACGCCGTCGACGACCAGGAGAACGAGCCCGGCGTCAACTGCATCGCGCTGCCCGTGTACGCAACGTCGGCGACGGCACCATCGGGGGCGGTGAGCGTGAGCGCACTGGCCTACCGCACCCCACTGACCACGCTGGTCGACGCGTACGACGAAATCCGCACCCTGCTCGGCCCGTTGGGCACCCCCCTCGCCTGACCGCATCGACGCTCACACCGCTGAACTGCCCGCCTACCTTGGAGACTGAGCCCGTTGTATCTCATGCGCATCGGTTCCGTCGGCGCCGAGAAGCCCGTCGCCCGCATCGACGACAACACCTACGTAGACCTCTCCGACGTCGTCTCCGACTTCGACGAGTCGTTCTTCGGCACCGGCGGCCTCGACCGCATCCGCCCCCTCGTGACCGAGCGCGCAGCAGCGGGCCAGGTATCACGCTTCGCCGGGGAACGCACCGGCGCCCCCATCGCCCGCCCGCACCAGATCCTCTGCATCGGACTCAACTACCGCGACCACGCGGCCGAATCCGGCATGGCTGTGCCGGACGAACCGATCCTGTTCACCAAGTCGCCCAACACCCTCGTCGGCCCCAATGACGACGTGCGTATCCCCCGCGGCTCAACCAAACCCGACTGGGAGGTCGAGCTCGGCATCGTCATCGGCCGGCGCACCAGCTACCTCGAATCGATTGACGACGCGCGTGATGCCATCGCCGGATATCTGGTCGTCAACGACGTCAGCGAACGCGCTTTCCAGCTGGAGCGCGGCGGACAGTGGGCCAAGGGCAAGTCCGCCGAGACCTTCAACCCCGCGGGCCCCTGGCTGGCGACGACCGACGAAATCGACGACGTTCTCGCGCTCGACATGTGGCTCGACGTCAATGGAGTACGCCGCCAGGACGGCAACACCAAAACAATGATCTTCGACCCGTACGTCATCGTGCACCATCTGAGCCAGTTCATGGTCCTGGAACCCGGTGACCTCATCAACACCGGCACCCCGCCCGGCGTCGGCATGGGCTTCACCCCGCCCATCTGGCTCGGGCCCGGTGACGTGATGGAGCTGGGCATCAGCGGACTCGGTACACAGCTCCAGCACGTCGTCGGGCCCCGGTGAGCGCGCACCATGCGCGCATTCGTCGTCACGGGCCCCGGCACATACGAGGTCCAGGACCTGCAGAAGCCCATCGCGGCACCCGGTGAAGTAGTCGTCGATGTGGAACGAGTCGGCGTGTGCGGCACCGATGTCGAGCTGTTCACGGGCGAGATGGCCTACCTGCACCAGGGACTGGCCGCCCACCCGCTGCGGCCGGGCCACGAATGGTCCGGCCGCGTGGTGTCCGTCGGCCCGGGCGTCGACGCCGGTTGGCTGGGGCGGCGCGTCACGGGGGACACCATGCTCGGCTGCGGGACATGCCACCGCTGCACACACGGCCGGCAGCACCTGTGCGAGCAGCGTGACGAGCTCGGCGTCCGTGGGCCCCGGCCGGGCGCCCTGGCCGAGCAAGTCTCCGTACCGGCAACCTCGTTGCACACCCTGCCCGCCTCCATCGACGCCACGCTCGGCGCCCTGGTGGAACCGGGTGGAAACGCCCTGCGCGCGGCGCAGGCGGCGGTTCGAGACCGAGGCGAACGGGTACTGGTCCTCGGCCCGGGCACCATCGGACTCCTCACCGCGATGTTCGCACGATCCCTGGGCGCCGAGGTGCACCTCGTGGGTGAGACACAGAGCTCGCTGGACTTCGCTGGCAGCCTCGGCTTCGAGCACCTCTGGCGACATGCCGCCGTCCCGGATCTCCCGTTCGAGGCTGTCGTCGACGCCTCCAATGCCACCCCACTACCGGCTCTGGCCCTGGACCTGGTCGAGCCGGGCGGCCGGGTCGTCTACATAGGTCTGGCCCCTGAACCGAGCCACATCGACACCCGCACACTCGCCCTCAAGGACGTCACCGCCGTCGGTGTCCTCTCCGCCTCCCCCGCCCTCGATGCGACCATCGCGGCGTACGCGGACAGGTCCGTGGACCCCAGATCCCTGGTGGGGGCGACCGTGGGTCTGGAGCAGATCGGCCCGGTGCTCGTCGGCGAACGCCCCGCAGGCGCCGGCGCCGGACCCAAGATCCATGTCGACCCGCGCCTGATCGAGAGGTGAACGAGGCGACGGCGTTCCGGACGGTGGTCCAGGAAGACCGCGGACGGTGACGATCACCGAGTGGGATACGGCCTGTCAGCAGGAGGCCGGCAGGACATGACTGGCGGGTCCGACGGTTCCGCGGGCGAGGTCGCGGCTGATGACCATGCGCTGGATCTGGTTGGTGCCTTCGAAGATCTGCATGACCTTGGCCTCCCGCATGTAGCGCTCCACTGGAAAGTCCCGGGAGTAGCCGGCTCCCCCGAAGATCTGCACCGCGTCCGTGGTGACCCGCATCGCCGCGTCGGTCGCGATGAGCTTGGCGATGCTGGCCTGTCGGCCGTACGGCAGTCCGGCGTCCTTGCGTCGCGCCGCGGCCAGCACGGTCGCCCGTGCGGAGACAATCGCTGCCTCCATGTCGGCGAGCAGGAAAGCGATCGCCTGGTGGTCGATGATCTTGCGGCCAAAGGTCTCGCGCTGTTGGGCGTAGGCGAGCGCTTCGTCCAACGCCCCCTGGGCCAGCCCGACGGCGACCGCGGCGATGCCCAGGCGGCCGGCGTCCAGGCCCGCGAGCGCGATGGCGAGCCCCTGGCCCTCCGCTCCAATGAGCCGGTCGTCCGGCACCCGGACGTCATCGAAGCGCATGGTTGCGGTCGCCGACCCTGTCAGTCCCATCTTGCGCTCCGGCGGATCAGCCTCGATGCCTGATACGTCGGCAGGCACGTGGAAGCAAGAGATGCCGCGACCCCGGTCGTCGGAGGTGCGTGCCATCACCGTGTAGAAGTCCGCGTATCCGCCGTGTGTCGTCCATGCCTTGGTGCCGCGCATCAGGTACGTGTCACCGTTGAGCACGGCCCGACTGGTCATGGCGGCCGGATCCGATCCCGCATGCGGCTCGGACAGACAGTAGGCACCGAGCAGGTCACCGGCCAGCAACTCCGGCAGCAGGCTCTCACGTTGGGTGTCGGTGCCGAACGTGGCCAGCGGGAAGCACGACAGCGTATGCACGCTGACACCGACGGCGACGCTCGCCCAGCGGGCCGCGAGCTCCTCGACGACCTGCAGATACACCTCGTAGGGCTGACCGCCACCGCCGAACTCGACGGGGTACGGCAGGCCAAGAAGACCGGACCGGCCGAGCGTGCGGAACACCTCGCGGGGGAAGCGTTCCGCCGCTTCATGCTCGGCGGCGCGCGGGGCCAAGTGACGCTCGGCGATCTCGCGTGTCAGGTCGAGGAGCCCCGCCGACTCTTCGGTCGGCAGCAGGCGTGAAACGGGCATGGACATCGTTCTCCGGATGGCTCGTGCGGGGACGGGGTGACGGAGGCGAGCAGGACGGACAGGTTGGGTCAGTGGCCGTTCAGTTCGTCACGACGCTGCTTGCGCAGGACGTATCGCTGGATCTTCCCGCTGGGGGTCTTCGGCAGCTGGTCGGCGAAGTGGACGGTACGCGGGTAGGCGTGGGCGGCGAACCGTGACTTCACCAGCTTCTTTAGTTCATCGGCAAGTTGGTCGTCTCCGTCCGCTCCAGGACGCAGGACCACAAAGGCTTCGAGTACCTCCCCGCGCAACTCATCCGGCACCCCGACGACCGCGACATCGGTCACCAGCTCGTGCTGCAGCAGCACGCTCTCGACATCGAAGGGGCCGATGCGGTACCCGGCCATGATGATGACGTCGTCGTCACGGGCGGAGAAGTAGAAGTAGCCCTCCTCGTCGCGAGTTCCGGCGTCGCCGGTGAGGTACCACCGGCCGTCTCCGGTGAAGCGTTCCGCGGTCTTCTCCGGGGCGCCGGTGTATCCGGAGAACCACATCAGCGGACTGTCCTCGGCCCTGATCGCGACGCGGCCCGCAGTTCCCGCAGGGGCAGGCTCGTCCCGTGCGTCGTACAGGATCTCGGCCGACCAGCCCGGCAGAGGCCGGCCCATCGACCCCGGCCGGACTGCCGAACGTACGTCCTCGGCCCACCCGTTGACGATGACCATCCCGTGTTCGGTCTGCCCGTAGTGGTCGCGCACCGGGACACCGAGCGTCTGCTCGGCCCATGTGATGACCTCGGGGGTGAGTGGCTCGCCGGCGGAAGAGGCGATGCGCAGTCGCACCCCGTCCGGCACGGGCTCGGGGGCGCTGCGCAGGCTGCGGTAGACGGTGGGGGCCGCGGTGAAGTTCGTGACACCGAACTCGCGCATCACCTGCCACGTCAGGGGCGCGGAGAAGCCAGAGTGCAGCAACAGGCTGCGTCGTCCCGCGGCCAACGGGCCGAGGATCGCGTAGTACAGCCCATAGGCCCAGCCGGGATCGGCGGCGTTCCAGAACACGTCGTCGCGCCGCACGTCAAGGCCGTACTCCAGGTACGCCTGGAACGAGGCCAGCGCCTTCACAGGAACGGGCACGCTCTTCGGCGTCCCGGTGGTCCCGGAGGTGAACAGCTGGACCAGAACCGCGTTCCCACCGAGCGCGACCGCCCGGCCCTCGGGCTCGTCCCCGCGATACGCACCGAGCAGGCGGCCGAACGACAGCTCGCCTTCGGCCGGTTGTCCGCCAGCGACCACGATCTGCCAGGGGGCATCGGCAGGCATGTCCTCACCAGGCACGAGCTTGTCCCGCTGGTCGGCGTCGACGACAACAGCCTTTGCAGCGCTGGCGGTGAGCCTCAGCGCGATGGCCGGCGGGGCGAAGGCAGTGAACAGCGGCACGTGCACGGCCCCGCGGCGCCAGATACCCAACAGCGCCACGATCAGGTCGGCCGACTTGCCCATCAGCACGGCCACGGCTTCGCCGGGGCCAACACCGATGCCGGCCAGGGCGGCGGCGAAGCGTGCCGAGTCGCGACGGAGCTCGCCGAAAGTGAGGTCGCGGGCGGACAGATCCGCCTCGATGACGGTGAAGGCCACGTCGTCGGCGGGGTGCAGGTCGCACAGCAGCTCCGCGGCGCACGCCTCTGGGGAGCCGAAGCGGGAGAGGAGCTCTTGGACGCGGACCGACGCGGTCGCCGAGACGCCGGCTCCCTTTGGCCCAACAGAAGACGAGAGCTCGGATCGCCCGTGGTGTTGCTCTTTGGATTGCCCGGTTGATCGGCCGGTGTTGGTCATGGTCATCCCCTTTCCGGCGGCATTGCCGGTCGACTCTTTGCTGTGGGGTTACGGCGACTTATGCTCCGGGTCACATGGATGGCCGACTACCCCCGGAAAGGGGCAGTGGCAATGCAGCCCGTTTCAGATGTGTCCATGCGCCCCGACGACGGAGACGCCATCCGGCAGGCACTGCGCCTCGTCCAGCGGCGCTCGGACATCCCGATCACGTTCGGCGGCCCCGTCCGGGGAGACGTCCTGCGCCTGACGGAGCACTTGGGAGTTCGCACGGCAGGCCTGCGCGGACTCGCCGTCGCGGCCTCAACCGGCCTGGGCGGGCAGGTCATCGTGGAACGCCGCCCTACCACCGTGGCGGATTACGGGGCGGACGACTCCATCACCCATGACTACGACACACCCGTGCTCGCGGAAGGCATCCGCTCTGTCGTTGCCGTTCCCGTCGTCGTGTCGGGTTCGGTACGCGGCGTTCTGTACGGCGCGGCGCGCGGCGTGACCTCGGTCGGTGAGCGCGCGACCGATGTGATGGTCGGCGCCTCGCGCCAACTGGCGGGCGAACTCGCCCTGCGGGACGAGGTGGACCGCCGCGTACAGCTGCGCCTGACCGCGCAGACCGATGCTGACCGAGGTATGAGCCGCAGCGCCACCGAGGAGATCCGCGCACTGCACGCCGATCTCCGGGCCCTCGCCCAGACTGTGCACAACGACACTCTGCGCGAGCAGCTCATGGACGCGACAAGGCGTTTGGCCGGACTCGGCGCGGTGCAGGGGCTGGCCACTCATGCACCACTGTCACCCCGCGAGACCGACGTCCTGGCCCAAGTCGCCCTCGGATGCAGCAACGCCGACGCGGCGTCGCGGCTCTCCCTGCGTCCCGAGACCGTGAAGGCCTACCTGCGCAGCGCGATGCGCAAGCTCGACGCCCATACGCGGCTGGAGGCGGTCGTCACAGCGCGCCGCCGCGGTCTGCTGCCCTGACAACCGGAGCACGGCCCCTGCCTGCCGCCTGCTGAGCACGTTGAACCTCTCAGCAGGCGGCAGCGCATCTCGGATGTCCATGTATCGCTCATCGAACGGGTTGGGGCCGGTACCGGCGGTGCCCATGTAGACCGCCATCTACACCCCACCCGGGCCGTATGCCCAGGTAGGCAGGGAGTCGTGTCGTTCAGATACCGAGCAGCTCGCAGCCGCAGACGGTATCCAGGATCGTCGCGCTCACCGGTCCGGCCGACGATCAGCCGTGGGCGTCGGCTTCGCCGACCGACACAGGGAAGTTGGTCACGACCAGGAGGAAGATCACCAGGAGGGTAGAGGCCGGCACCGGGGTGCGGTGCCGCAGGTTCTGTCGGCCGAGCAGGGACGGAACAGTACCGCCGCACGCATCGGTAAAGAGGTACCGCGATACCACGTTGTGGAAAGACAGGACGCAGCCGAGCAGGCTCGTAACCAGGAGCGCACTCACCGCGAGACCGACCCAGGTGCGGACGTAACGCTCCGCAGTGCGCTGGTACATGTCGCCGGTCTGAACGCTGGAGCCCGCCACCTCGACTACCTTGCCGCCCCAGCGGGGGATCGTCCGGTCAGGATCCCGTGCCTCATCGAGGTGGACAGCGGCAACGAGCAAAGTGCTGAGGACCTCGGCGCTGAGGTGTTCCCGATCAGGCCACGAGGAACACGACCCAGCGCCTACGCCGGTTACCACGCGAGGCATCAATGGTGGCGAGAGGGGCGGAGAGGCCCGGTCGACGATCCCGGACCTCCCCAGAGGAGTACTGCCTTCTACTTCGCGAAGCGGTAGAGCTTCTTGTTGGCGAACTCGAGCATGCCGACCTTGCCCATCTCGCGGCCGTAGCCCGACTTCTTGACACCGCCGAAGGGCACGTCCGGGCCTCCGAGGAGGCCGGCGTTGACGAACACCATGCCGACGTCGAGCTGGTCACCGACGCGCTCGGCGCGCTCCAGGTCATCGCAGATCACAACCGAGCTGAGGCCGTAGGGCGAGGAGTTGGCGAGCTCGATGGCCTCCTCATCGCTGGAGACCCGGTAGAGCTGCGCCACCGGGCCGAACAGCTCCTCGCTGTAGACGTCCATGTCCGGCGTGATATCGCCGATGACACTCGGCGTGTAGACGTTGCCCCTGGGCTGGTTGTCGCCGACAAGGAGCGTGGCACCCTGGTCAAGGGCTCCCTGCACCTGGCCCGTCAGCGTCTTGGTCGCGGAGTCGGACGACAGCGGTCCGTAATCGCCGTTCTCGTACGACTGGGCACCCATCGCGGCGGTGAACTTCGCCGCGAACTCGTCGAAGTGCCGGTCGATGACGACGATGCGCTTCGAGCCGATACAGCTCTGCCCGGTATTGTCCATGCGCCCCGCCACCGCATGCTTGACCGCGTGGTCGACGTCAGCCGTGTCGAGCACCAGGAACACGTCGGACCCGCCGAGCTCGAGCACGCACTTCTTCAGCGCACGACCGGCCTGCTCGGCGACGATCGCACCGGCACGTTCGGAGCCGGTGAGTGACACTCCCTGCACGCGATCGTCGGCGATGATGTCGGCGACCTGCTGATGAGTCGAGAACACATTGACGTACGCACCCTCGGGGAAGCCGGCATCGCGGAACAGCTGCTGCAGCGCGAGTGCGGACTCCGGGCACTGAGCGGCGTGGCGCAGGACCACCGTGTTGCCAAGGATCAGATTCGGCACCGCGAATCGCACGACCTGGTAGTACGGGTAGTTCCACGGCATGACCCCGAGGATCACTCCGGTCCCCTGGTAGCGGAAGAAGCTGCGCAGGCCGTCGGCGACCTCGAGCGGCTCGTCGGCGAGCCACCTTTCGGCGTTGTCGGCGAAGGCAGCAGTGATCTTGGCTGCGAACTGGACTTCGCCGATCCCCTGCGGGATCGGCTTGCCCATCTCGCGGTTGATGATCTTCGCGAGCTCGTCCTGGCGCTCGCTGAAGAGCTCGGAGAGGCGCCGCGCGAGAGCGGCGCGCTCGCGCACCGTGGTTCGGCGGGACCACGTTTGGTACACGTCGTGGGTGGCGACGAGGGCGGCCTCGATCTCCTCCGCGGTCGCCGTGGGGTATTCGGCGGCGATCTCGCCCGTGGACGGGTCGGTGACGGCGAATGTGCTCATCGGTCTTCCTCCTTGCCTTCTTGGCTCATGGGAGATGGTGTGCCGGAAGAAACGGCTGTCCCGCGACGGAAGGCCGCGGGACAGCCGAGGTGTGTGTGCGCCGGGATTCCGGTCAGACCCCGCGGCCGGGAGCGATCGTCGGGCCGTAGTAGCGCTGGCGCTCACGAGCCTCGCGATGCTTCGTGCCGCCTTCCACGGTCTCGGGGCGCTCCGACGTCATCGCGGCGCCGACGTCCCAGAAGGCGCCGTTGCCCGTGAGGTACCGCCACGGCTCCACGTGGGCCACCACGACGGCGGGACGGTTCTCGACCTCGCGGGCTTCCTCGAGGGCCGACTTGAACTCCTCGATCGTGTTGGTCGACCAGGAGACCGCGCCGAAGCTGGCCGCGTTCGCGGCGATGTCGACGGGCACGACGGCTCCGTCGAGACGTCCGGTCTCGGCGCTCCGCTCACGCAGCTGAGTGCCGAACTCGTGGCCGCCCTTGGCGACCTGCAGCGGCCAGATGCACTGGTGCCCGCTGTTGTCGATGATCACGACGGTGATCTTCTGGTGCTCCTGAACTGCGGTGATGAGCTCGGTCGGCTGCATGTAGTACGTCCCGTCGCCGATCAGGACGAAGACATCACCCGGCGCGTCCGGCGTGGCCAGCCGATAGCCGAGACCGGCCGGCAGCTCGTGACCCATGCAGGAGTTGGCGTACTCGGAGAGGACCTTGGTGCCGTTCGAGGTGTCCCACGCCTTGTGGACGCCCCCGACCACACCACCGGAACCGAGCACGAGGGCGTCGTCGGCGCCCGTGTGCTTGTTGAGCACGTCGATCACCTGTGCCTGGCTCATGTTCTCGCCAGCGATGTACTCCAGGTCCTGCTCGAGCACATCGGCCGTGGCCTGGCGCGCGGCAGCGATCTCGTCGCGGTAGCCCGCGACACTCTGGTACGCGGCGTCGGTCAGGCCCTCGTGCAGTGCGGTGAGCGACAGCTTCGCGTCACCGACCACGGGATAGGAGCCCATCTTGTGCGCGTCGAAAGAGCTGACGTTGAAGTGCACCAGCTGGACGTCAGGGTTCTCGAACAGGGAGTGCGATGCGGTGATGAAGTCCTGCAGCCGGGAGCCGACACTGATCACGCAGTCCGCCCGCCCCGCGATCCGGTTGGCCCCGATCGTGCCGTCGACGCCGAGCCCGCCGAGGCCGAGCTCCGAGTTCGGTCCCATTCCCTTGCCGGCGTAGGTCTCCACAACGGGAATACCGAAGTCGGCGCTGAGCCTGGCGAGTTCATCGGCCGCGTCCGAGTAGCGCACACCGCCGCCGGCGATGAAGACCGGTCGCTGCGCGCGGCGGATGATCTCGATCGCGTCCCGGATCTCCTCCTGCGCCGCCGGCCTGCGGCGGATGGGCCAGACACGCGGGGTGAAGAACTCCTCGGGGAAGTCGTAGGCCTCACCTTGGATGTCCTGCGGCAGGCAGACGACGACCGCTCCGGTATCGACCGGGTCGGTCAGGACCCGCAGCGCCTCGGGCAGGGTCACCAGCAGCTGAGAGGGCGTGGTGATGCGGTCGAAGTACCGGCTCACCGGCCGGAAGGCGTCGTTTGCCGACACATCACGCTCCACCGGGTGCTCAATCTGCTGGAGCACCGGGTCGCCCTTGCGATTGTTGATGATGTCGGCAGGGAACAGCAGGACCGGCAGGCGATTCGTGGTCGCGGTCGAGGCACCACTGATCATGTTGGTCGAGCCGGGGCCGGCGGATGCGGTGCAGGCAAGGGTCGCGGCCCGGTTGGTCGCCTTGGCGTACCCGATGGCCGCGTGCACCATCGACTGCTCGTTCTTACCGGCAATGTGCGGGAAATCGACGCCGTACTCGTCAATGCCCTGGGCCACGCCGACCGAATTGCCGTGACCGAAGATTCCGTACATCCCCGGGATCAGGCGACGGCGCTCGCCATCGAGTTCGCTGTACTGAACCTGCAGATACTCAACGATCGCCTGCGCAACGGTGCGCCGACGCACGCTCTTGCTGGGGGCGTCGGCTGCAGTGTCGACGGCCGCGGTGGTAGTCATGCCTTCTCCTCGTTCCGTGGTCAAACGCCGGCGTGATCGGCCGAGGCGTTCGAGGAGCCAGCGTTCCACCGCCCAAAGGGGCAGGACTGTGCCACTTTGGCACGACACCACGGAGCGTCTCGGCGGGCGTCGCACGGGGACACACCACCGGACACCAATCTGACCAAGCCCTGCTCGCGACATGTCTCATAACGAGACACCTGGAGGGCCGGACGGGGTGCGACTCTCAGTGCGCCGGCGAACGGGCCAGGAACGGAGTCTGTATGACTGAGCGTCCCAGCACTCAGAGCGACGCACCACACACGTCGGGGCCCGGCGACACGCAGCCACAGCGTATTCAGGGGCGCCTCGGTGTCGGGAGCGTCGTATTCGCCGTGCTTGCTTGGGCGGCCCCGCTGCTTGTCATCGTGGGCGTGCTGCCGTCCATGACCGGCTTTGCGGGGGTGGGGGTCGTTCCGGCCCTGCTCGTCACGATGATGATCGTGCTTGTGTTCTCCGTCGGCTACAACGCGCTGACCCGCTATGTCGACCGGCCCGGCGCCTTCTACGCCTACATCACCGCGGGCATGGGCAGGAATCTGGGCCTCGGAGGCGCCTTCGTCGCGTTGTTCACCTACTCACTGCTGCTGCTGTCCACCTGGGCCGCGTTCGGCTTCTATGCGAGGCACTTCTTCGTCGAAGACCTGGGTGTCCCGTCTCTTCCCTGGTACCTCTTCGCGTTGGCCGGGGTGGCGCTCGCCGGCGTATCGGCATACGGAAACGTGGAATTCTCCGCGAAGACCCTGGCCGTCGCGCTCAGCATCGAGATCCTCCTCGTGCTGATCGTGAACCTGCGCATCTTCTTCGACGGAGGGCCTGATGGCGTATCGACCGAGCTGTTCACCTCCGACGGCGTGACAACCGGAGGATTCGGACTGGCGGTGCTGTTCGCCTTCCTCTGTTTCGGAGGCTTCGAGTCGTCGGCGATCTATCGCGAGGAGGTCAAGGATCCGGTCAACACCATCACCCGGGCCACCTACGTCGCGGTGCTCGTCATCGGCGTCTTCTACATCCTCGCAGCGATCGCCATGGTCACCGGCCTCGGCTCCAGGGGCATCGCGGAGGCGCAGCAAGGGGCCGAGGTGTCGACGATGTTCAGTGACCTTGCCAAGCAGTACGTGGGGGCGGTGATGCCGAGCTTGGTAGACGGTCTGGTCATCATCTCCACGTACGCGACACTGCTCGCCCAGCACAACGCGGTGGCACGCTATCTGTACTCCTTCGGCCGGGATGGTGTCTTCTCCACCTCACTCGGTACGGCGCATCCAAAGCATCATTCGCCGTACCGGGCGTCCTTCTTCGTGACAGGGATGGAAATCCTCGCGGTGCTCGTCATCGCGGCCGTCACTGGCTTCGAGGCAGTCGGCTCCAATGCCTTCACTGTCTACATCCGTGCCAACGGCATCGGCGCCGTCGGCATCGTGGTGCTGCTCTGGCTCGTGAGCCTCGCGGTGATCATGTACTTCCGGCGGCATCCGGCCGACGGCCCACGAGGCGGGGCATGGCGGACCCGAGCTGCGCCCATCTTGGGACTGGTCGGCATCTCCGCGGTCTTCGTGCTCAGCGTGTCGAACCTCGACGCGCTCATTGGTGCCGGGCCGATCGTGTCTGCCGTCCTCGCGGTCCTGGTTCCGCTGGTGTTCGTCGTCGGCTGGGTCTGTGCGAGAACGCTTCGGACTCGTCGACCGGACGTCTACGCCAGGATCGGCCGGCAGTAACGGCACGGCCGGCGCCCCGCAGCACGTTGCGGACTCATCAAACAGAAGCGACCGAATTCGGCAGGGAGATTCTTGATGCGACTCGAGGACAAGGTCGTGCTCATCAGTGGTGGTGCGAGAGGTATGGGCGTCGCCCATACCCACGCGCTCGTCCAGGAGGGCGCCCGCGTCGTTTCGTTCGACGTGAACGACGGCGAGGGGCCCGCGCTCGTCAAGGAACTCGGAGAAGACCGGCTGCTCTTCTTGCACGGAGATGTCACCAACGCCACCGACTGGGCTCGCATCGTGGCGGCCGCGCAGAGTCACTTCGGAGGGCTCGATGTGCTGGTGAACAACGCTGGTGTGTCACCGATTCAGCGCCTCGAGACCGTTTCCGAAGCGGACTACCGGCGTGTGATCGACATCAATCAGGTCGGCACCTTCCTCGGCATGCAGTCGGTGATCCCAGTCATGCGCGAGTCGGGCGGAGTCATCGTGAACATCTGCTCCACCGCGGGCCTCGTCGGCTTCACCGACATCTTTCCCTACGTCGCGTCGAAGTGGGCGGTGCGCGGCATGACCAAGGCCGCAGCACTCGAACTCGCCAGCTCCGGCATCCGCGTCAACGCGGTGTGTCCTGGGGACACGGACACACCGATGATCAGGGAAAACCTCGGCTCCGCCGGGGGGTCGCTGCCACCGGCCGAAACGCTCCCCTTCAAGCGCTGGGCCCGCCCCGAGGAGATCTCCGCAGCCGTTGTCTTCCTCGCGTCAAGCGAGTCCTCATACATGAGCGGCTCCGAGATCGTGGTGGACGGCGCGTTCACCGCAGAGTAGAGAGGTCGTTGCTTCATGCCACAGAAACCCCTTCGGTTCGGACTCGTCGGTACCGGACGCATTGGGCAGGTGCACGCGGCGAGCATCGCCGCGAGCCCTGCGTCTGAACTGTCCTGGGTCGCAGATCCCTTGGTCGAGGGCGCGTCGGACGTGGCCGCCCGCTTCGGGGGCAAGGTCACGGACTCTCCCGCGGAACTCATAGGCTGCGGACAACTGGACGCCGTGGTCATCGCATCGCCGACCCCCACCCATGTGGACCTGATCGAGGCATGCGTAGATGCGGGGCTCCCCGTGCTGTGCGAGAAACCGATCGACCTCGACATCGCCCGGGTCGACGCGCTGCGGCCCAAGGTGGCCTCGAGCCAGGTGCCTGTCGCGCTGGGGTTCAACCAGCGCTTCGACCCGGACTTCGCGGAGGTCCATGCCCGGGTCCGGGCCGGAGAAATCGGCGACCTGGAACAGCTCGCGATCGTCAGCCGGGACCCCGGCCCCCCGCCGGCCGCATACATCAAGGTCTCGGGCGGCATCTTTCGGGACATGACCATCCACGACTTCGACATGGCCCGCTTTTTCGTCGGTGACATCGTCGAGGTGAGCGCGACCGGAGCGCAGCTGTTCGACCCGGGCGCCCGCGAACACGGAGATTTCGACACGGCTGTGGTGACCCTACGCGCCGCGTCCGGCGCCGTCGTCACGATCACGAACTCGAGGCACAGCGCCATTGGTTACGACCAACGCCTCGAAGCGTTCGGCCCGAAGGGGATGTTGGAGGTCGGCAACGCGCCCTCCAGTCTGGTGCGACTCTCCTCCGCATCGGCGGTCGAGACGAAGCGGCCCTACGTCGACTTCTTCCTGGAGCGGTATGCCGAGGCGTATGCGCTCGAACTGGCAGCGTTCATCGGGCTCGTGCGCGGCGAGGACTCAGCCAGTCCGACCTTCGACGATGGCCGCGCGGCCTTGCTCATCGCCGATGCGGCACAACGATCGGCCGAAACTGGCACTGCAGTCGAACTTCAAGCGCAGTGAGGCGGGCGAAGTGACGTACTTTCCTGCCGCACGGCTGCGGGGCAAGGTTGCGCTTGTCAGCGGAGGCGCACAGGGGATGGGGCTGAGTCACGCCCGTGCCCTTGCCCGCGAGGGCGCCGACGTAGCCGTTTTCGACGTTAGTGCTGGTGAATCGTCCACCCTCCCGGAGGAGTTCGGTGCAGAACACCTGCTGGTCTTGCACGGGGATGTCAGATCCGCCTCCGATTGGGAGCACGCCGTCGCGGCCACATGTGAGAAGTTCGGAAAGCTCGACACGCTCGTCAACAATGCCGGTGTCGCCGCCGCGCACCGCGTTGAGACCGTGACCGAAGCGGACTTCCGGCGCGTGACCGATATCAATCAGGTGGGCACCTTCCTTGGCATGCGGGCAGTCCTCCGCCCGATGCGCAGAGCCGGCGGAGGGTCGATCATCAACATCTCATCGACTTCGGGCCTGGTCGGCTTCGAGGACAACTTCAGTTACGTCGCGTCGAAGTGGGCGGTGCGCGGCATGACCAAGGCCGCCGCACTCGAACTCGCGGAGGATGGGATTCGGGTGAATACGGTCTGCCCTGGGGAGACCGACACCCCTCTCCTCCGGTCCGACCCCACCGCTGTTCCGCCCGAGAGCTCACGTTTCGGCCGCTGGGCTCGCCCGGCAGAGGTTTCGGCCGCGGTGGTGTTCCTCGCTTCTGACGAGTCGTCGTATGTAAGCGGCAGCGACATCGTCGTCGATGCGACCTACACCGCCGCCTGACGAGGTGCACAGAAGGAAGGGCCGGAGACTCCGTGGGTCTCCGGCCCTTCCGGCTATTGGGGTGTCTACGCCTGCGTCGTGGTGGCTCCGTCGACGGCGGGGACGTCGACCCACTTGCCGGAGTCAGCGCTACGCAGGGACACATCCACCAGCTCGGAGGCCGACCAGCCGTCGGCCGCCGACGGTGCGAGCTGCTTGCCCTCGGCCACCGAGCGCAGGAACAGCGCCGCCTCGATCGTCTTGAGGTCGTTGAACCCGATGCCGGGCCCGGCATTGGGCTGGAAGCGTCCGAAGTCTCCGAACGATGTGCCGGTCATGATCGTTCGGTAGCCACTGCCGTTGTCGGCCACCTCGAGCTGGTTCATACGGTCGAAGTTCCACCGCAGCGAACCCTCGGTGCCGTAGACCTCGATGATGTACTCGGCGTGCGGGCCGACGGCGACACGTGTCGACTCCAGGATGCCGATGGCGCCTCCATCGAAGCGGGCGAGAATGGCGGCGTAATCCTCGTTCTCGACCTCCCGATTCCCCCCTCCGGGCAATGGACGCTTCGGGATGAAGCGCTCGGTGACCGCGTTGACCGAGGTGATCGGAGCTACGAGGTACTGCGCCAGGTCAAAGCCGTGACTCAGAACATCACCGAGCACCCCCGAGCCGGCCTGCGCCTGCTCGTACCGCCAGGTAAAGCTCTGGTTGGGATCGGACGCGTAACTGGTGATCATGCGGAGCTGCAGGTTGGTGATGCGACCGAGCTCACCGGAGCGGATCAGTCGGCGCGCCTCGGCGACCGCTGGAGCGTGACGGTAATTGAATCCGACCGCCGTGAAGAGTCCCGCCGCGGCCGCGCCCTCCGCGATCTCCCGGGACTCACGGGCACTGCGGCCCATGGGCTTTTCGATCCAGAAGTGCTTGCCCGCCTCGATGGTCGCCAGCGCGATCTCGTGGTGCAGGAAGTTGGGCGAGCAGATGGACACGACGTCCACGTCCGGATGCGCGAGAAGTTCGCGGTAGTCGGTCGTCGTCTCGCGGAACCCGAGCGCTTCCGTAGCGTGGGCTCGTCCCTTCGGATCCGGGTCCGCGGCGATCACAAGTTCGGCCCCCTTAGGCAGTTCGGGGAAGAACTGCTGCGCCTGGAGGTAGGAGCGCGCGTGCAGCCGCCCCATCACTCCGACGGAGATGAGACCGACTCCGACCCGGTTTTGACTCTTCACAGCGACTCCTTCGGCTGACACAGGTCTCGTGAACGTTCCAACTGGCGCTCCCGGGCAGGCCTTCTTGGGGGCGTCGTGCACGTCAGCCTAGGAACGTCGACCTGGGAAGTGGTGTGTCAATCTGGAACACCAGGGGCTCTCGCCGCGCTGCTGTACTGACTCACATCGGTCCTGCTGAGTCACGAGGGAGTTCCGGCGACCATGAGCGAACCACTGCACCACATCGTGCCCGAGCACACGCGCGTGCTGATCACGGGTGCCACCTCCGGCGTCGGCGAGGCCACGGCGAAACTCTTCGCCGCGCGCGGGGCCACCGTGGCCCTGCTGGGCCGGCGTGCCAACGAACTGAGCCGTGTGGCCGACGAGATCGGCGACCGTGCCCATACATTCCACGCCGATGTGTCCGACTCCGCCTCGGCAACCAGTGCGGTGCGCGCAACGATCCAGGAGCTCGGTGGACTCGACGTGGCGGTCAACGCCGCTGGCGTCGCCAGAGCCTCGCTGCTCGAGGACCTGGACGACGGGGCGTGGCGCGAGGTGATCGAGACCAACCTGTCGGGCACGTTCTACGTTTCCCGCGAGGCAGGGCTGCACATGCGGGCTGCGGGTCAGGGCGCGATCGTGAACGTCGCCTCCGACATGGCCACCATGGGGGCTGCCGGCCTGGCGCACTACAGCGCCGCGAAGGCCGGTGTTGTCGGCCTCAGCCGCGCTCTCGCGATCGAACTCGCGCCAACCGTGCGTGTCAACGTCGTGAGTCCCGGCCCGATCGACACCCCCATGCTGCGTGGCGGGCTCGACGCGAGCAAACTCGATGCGTCGCTGCGCGAGAAGGAAGCCACCGTCCCGCTCCGCCGTCTCGCACATCCCGAGGAGATCGCACGGGCCGTCTGGTTCCTGGCCGTCGGAAGCACCTTCGCGACGGGCACCAACATGGCCGTCGACGGCGGCACCACCGCAGCCTGACCCACCTCTCGCATCCGGCCCGCCTCCCCGCGACCCCATCCGCACCACGCCCTGTTCAAGGAGCGCCACACACATGTCCGACCCGAACACCAGTAATCTCCGCAGCGCGCGGTGGTTCGGCCCGCACGACCTCACGGGATTCATCCACCGAACCGCGATCCAGGCCGAAGGCTTCTCGAAGTTCGCCATCAAGGACCGGCCGGTCGTCGGCATCGCGAACTCGTGGTCGGAGCTGGTGAACTGCAACATCCACTTCAAGCTGCTGGCCGACGCCGTCAAGCGCGGCGTACTGATGGCAGGTGGCTTGCCGCTCGAGTTCCCCACCATCTCGCTCGGCGAGAGCCTGATGAAGCCGTCAGCCATGCAGTTCCGCAACCTCATGGCCATGGACGTCGAGGAGTCGATCCGGGCCTACCCGCTCGACGCGATCGTGCTGCTCGGTGGGTGCGACAAGACAGTTCCCGCACAACTCATGGGTGCGGCAAGCGCCGACGTTCCGACGATCATGCTCACCGGTGGTCCTCAGGAGCCCGCCTACTTCCGCGGTCGTCAGCTCGGCGTCGGCACCGACACCTGGAAGTACGCCGACGAGCTCCGCGCGGGCACCATCACGCAAGAGGACTTCAACGAGCTTGAGGCGAGTGCGAAACCCACCGCCGGACACTGCAGCGAGATGGGCACGGCCTCGACCATGACCTCACTCGTGGAGGCACTCGGCATGTGTCTGCCAGGAACCGCCTCGATCCCCGCCGTGGACTCCCGCAGAGCTTCGGCGGCCGAGGCCACCGGTCGGCGCGCGGTCGAGATGGCGCTCTCGCAGGGGCCCAGGCCCAGCGAGGTACTCACCGAGGACGCCTTCGACAATGCGATAGCCCTGCTCATGGCCGTCGGCGGTTCGACCAACGCGGTTGTGCACCTCCTCGCTCTGGCGCGGCGGGTCGGCTACGAGTTGCGGTTGGACCGCTTCCACGAGATCTCGCAGCGCACCCCCCGGATCGTGAATGTGCGCCCGTCGGGCGAACACCTCATCAAGCAACTCTTCAATGCCGGCGGCGTCTCGGCCGTTCTGAAGGAGCTCGATCCCCTGCTGCACAGTGACGCAATCACCGTCACGGGGAAGACGCTGGCCGACGGCTACCGCGATGCCGCCGAGCCGGACGGAGATGTCATCAGCAAGCTCGACGAACCCTTCGACGCCTCGGGCGGCATCGCGGTCGTGCGCGGGTCGTTGGCTCCCAACGGCGCGGTCATCAAGCGGAGTGCCGCGTCGCCCGAGCTGCTGAAGCATCGCGGCCCGGCCGTCGTTTTCGAGGACATCTACGACCTCGGGCGTCGGATCGACGACCCTGACCTTGCCATCACCGAGGACTCCGTGCTGGTGCTGCGCAACAGCGGGCCCGCGGGTGCGCCCGGCATGCCGGAGTGGGGGATGCTGCCGATCCCCGAACGGCTTCTTCGCCGGGGCATCCGTGACGTCGTGCGCATCTCGGATGCCCGCATGAGCGGCACCGCGTTCGGCACCACCGTCCTGCACGTCTCCCCCGAGGCCGCCGTCGGGGGACCGCTGGCCGCCGTGCGGGACGGTGACCCCATCGTGCTCGACGTAGAGGGTCAACGGCTCGATCTCGATATCCCGGACGAGGAGATCGAACGGCGTCTCGCGGATGTCGAACTGCCCGCTCCGAAGTACCGCCGCGGTTACGGCCGACTCTTCATCGACCACGTCACACAGGCCGACGAAGGATGCGACTTCGACTTCCTGCAGAAGCTGCCGGACGAGGAGCCGCAGCGCCTCCCGTACGGCCTGACCAGTGGATGGCAAGGCGGCTGGTAGCCGCTACCGATGAACAACATGCGGCGCCTGGAAATGAGACGCCGCACGAAGTGGGGAGAAGATATGCACCGCCCGAAGGTCATCGTCATCGTGCCTCGGGAAGGCCAAGTGCCACCGCTTGCAGCTGTGGAAGCAGAAGCGGACGTCATCGTCGTGCGCACGGCTGACGAGCTGCGGGCCGCTCAGGAACACGCCGAGATCCTGTTCCTCAACGACTTCCGCAGCACGCTGCTGCGCGAAGTGGGACCGGGACGACTCCGCTGGATCCACACCTCCAGCATTGGCATGGATCCGCTCCTGACCGAACCGATCGTGAACAGCGATGTCGTCGCCAGCAACTCGCGCGGCGTCTGCGAGCGTCCGATCGCGGAATGGATCCTCGGCGTGCTGGTGATGTTCGCCAAGGACCTGCGTCGCACGATCGAACTCCAGCAACAACACCGCTGGCAACACAGGGAGACCGAACCGATCCAGGGACGCAAGGTACTCGTCGCGGGTCCCGGCCCGGTGGGGCGGGAGACCGCGCTGCTCCTTCGCGCTGCAGGAATGGATGTCACCGTCGTGGGCCGTACCGCCCGCCAGGACCCGACGCTCGGTGCCATCGCGGCCATCACGGATCTCGACGCATTGCTCCCCGAAGCGGACGACGTCGTGTTGACCCTGCCGCTCACCGAGGACACACGCGGCCTGTTCGACGCCGCCCGGCTCAAACAGATGCGTCGGGGTGCCCGACTGGTCAACGTCGGTCGGGGGGCTGTAGTGGTCGCGGACGACCTGCTCACCGCCGTCGACGACGGTCATCTCGATGCCGTGGCACTCGATGTGTTCGAGCAGGAACCGCTGCCGGCCGACAGTCCATTCTGGTCTCGCGACAACATCCTCGTGTCGCCGCACGCATCGGGAGACCTCGTGGGCTGGCGCGGTCGCGTCGTGGATTGCTTCGTCGAGAACCTGCGCCGTTGGAAGGTCGGCGAACCGCTGCACGACGTCGTCGACCTGAGCAAGCTGGGGGCCACCGCACCGGCGTCGACCGGGCACTGAGTTCGCTGTACGAAAGGCTGGTTCGCCGGGGGCGAACCAGCCTTTCGTGTTTCTCGGCCCACCCGTCGGAGTGTCCCACTCCGGCACAGAAAGCCAAGAGGGATCGCCAGTAGCTTCACGCTATCCCAGATCCTTCAACGAAGGGGCCCACATGGTCGGCAACGTCGAAGTAGCGACGCATATACCAGCGGCCGAGGGACTTCGGCTCCGCGGCAATATGGGAGTCGGGGAGCTCGTAATGAGCGTTCTTGCCTTTGCCTCCCCCCTGGCAACCGTGGCGGGCACCATGCCCGTGCTCCTGATGTTCAGCGGCAAGACGGCGCCCGGCATCTACATCATCACGACGGTGATGCTGCTCATCTTCTCGGCCGGCTTTGTGAAGATGAGTCGGTCGGTCGAGAACCCCGGTGGGTTCTATTCCTTCGTGACCGCCGGTCTCGGCAAATCAGCCGGCCTCGGAGGCGCGTTCCTGGCGCTCATCGGCTACCTCTGTATCGGCTTCTTCGCACCGTCGTTCTTCGCGGTCACGCTGCAGGGGTTCGTCACGAACACCCTCAATGGGCCCGAAATTCCATGGTATTGGTATGCGATCGCGATCACCGCCGCCACCACCTTCCTCGCCTACTGTCGTATCGACCTCTCGGCGAAGGTACTCACGGTCGCGATGATCCTCGAAGTCGTGACCGTCGTCGCCTATGACGTCGCTTCATTCACGACCAGCGACGAGCGCGTCGCTCACGGGATCGGGTTCTCGATGCCGTGGCTGACGGACTCCGGGGTTGGCGTGGCGCTCCTGTTCGCGATAGGAAACTTCCTCGGCTTCGAGGCCACCGTAATCTTCCGTGACGAGGTCAAGAGCCCGGATCGCACCATTCCGCGCGCGACGTACCTGGCCGTCGCCGGCATCGGCGTGTTCTATGTCGTCGCAGCGTGGGCGTACATCGCGTTCCTCGGCGCGGACCGGGCGCAGGGGGCCGCACGGGCTGACACCGTCGGGCTGTTCAACAACTCCGCGGGGCAGTTGCTCGGAACGGTCTTCACCGATGCCGTCACGGTGCTCCTGCTCACGTCCGTACTCGCGACGATGCTCTCGACTCAGAACATCGCCGCCCGCTACAGCTTCTCACTCGCCCAGGACGGCGCGCTGCCGAAGACGCTCGGCCGTGTGCACCATCGTCACCGCTCGCCCTACGTCTCGGCGTTGACCATCGGCGCCGTCTGGACCGTGGCCACGGTCGTGTTCGCCGTAGCCGGTACCGCCCCTGACAGCATTTACCCGATCGCCAGCGGCAGCGGCACCTTCAGCGTGCTGCTGCTGATGTTCATCGTGAGCCTCGCGGTACTGGTCCACTTCCTTCGGCGGCGTCGCGAGAACCCCGAAGCCCTGTGGAACACCGTGCTTGCTCCGGCCATCAGCATGCTGTTTCTGGGGGGCGTGACCTATCTGGCCATCATCAACTACTCCGAACTGATTGGAGGGTCGACTCTCATGACGGTGATCTTCATGGCTTTTACCTTCGCCCTGTTCATCGGCGGCATGCTCTACGCCCTCTTCCTGCGCAAGAAGCGTCCGTCGGTCTACGCGAAACTCGGGCGTGAGAGGGTCTGAAGTCTCCGAGCGCCGGGGCAGAGTTCCGAATCAGGTGGCCGTCCACGTCACCGGAGAATACCCGCCGAAGGTGACGTGAAAGTGGACACGAAGTTTATTGTCCAGTCACCGACCCGAGACGTAGCGAATTGGGGCGTTCCCGCCCGCGTACGCCCATACGCTTTGGATGCAGCACAAGAACTGGAGCAGCACACCTGATGTCGAGAAGCGCCGCCGGCATGGGATCGTTGATGCAGAATCTTCAAGATCGAGCGATCGACATCGACGATTCCGCCCGACGTCGATGGGAATACTCCTACGACGCATCGAACTACCGAATGCGTCCCGCAGCGGTGGCGCTCCCGAGGCACGTCCATGACGTCCGCGAGATCGTGCGCCTTTGCGCCGAGCACGGCGTTCCTCTCACGACCCGGGGCGGGGGGACCTCGATGGCGGGCAACGCCGTAGGTGAGGGTGTCGTCATCGACGTGTCGCGGTGGATGACCACGATGGAGGAGGTGGACGTCGACTCGCGGACCGTCTGGGCCGATGCAGGTGTAGTGCTCGGGGAACTGCGCAGCGCCGTCGAGAGACAGTCGGCCGGAGAAATGACCTTTGCGCCGGATCCGTCGTCCGTCTCGCGAGCGACGATCGGGGGCTCGATCGGCAACGACGCGTGCGGCAATCACTCCGTGGCGTACGGGCGCATGTCCCACCATGTGCGTGAGGTGGAACTCGTCACCGCTGACGGGGCGTTCCTCCGTGCCGGACGCGACGGAATCCGGGCCGTCGACGAGCGAGACCACGTTTCGGTCACACGCGCCGCCGAACTCGACGCCACACTGCGCTCGTTCACGCAGAAGCACCTCGGCCTGATCCGGACGGAGCTGGGAAGAATCCCGCGCCAGGTCTCCGGATACCAACTGGGCGCGCTGCTGCCGGAGAACGGATTCGACGTCGCCCGCGCCCTCGCCGGCAGCGAAGGGACCTGCGCGATCATTGTGCGTGCACGAGTCGCTGTGGTCCCGAAGCCCCGAACCACCGCGCTGCTGTGCCTGGGTTATGAGAACACGGTCGAGTCCGCTCGGGACGTGATGCCCATCCTCACGGCAAAGCCCACAGCGGTGGAAGGGCTCGACCTGTCGATCGTGGACATCATGCGCCACCGACGAGGCGCGGCCAGCGTCGACTCACTGCCCCGCGGTAACGCCTACCTGATGGTCGAGTTCTCAGCCGACACGATCGAGCGCGCATCGGCGGACTGCGAGCGGCTCCTCGACACTCTGCGTGCCGATGGCCGCGTGCTCGACCACACCATCGTGACCGATCCGCACGAACGCGCAAAGCTGTGGAAGGTACGCGAAGACGGGGCCGGCCTGTCGTCACGCCGCATTGACGGGGTGCAGACCTGGCCCGGCTGGGAGGACTCGGCTGTCGCGCCCGAGAGGCTTGCCGACTATCTCGCCGAGCTCCTTTCTGTGGTGCGCAAGTACGGCTACAGCGCGTTCATGTATGGCCACTTCGGAGCGGGCTGTGTGCACATGCGACTCGATTACGACCTGCGCAGCGAGCACGGCCGCCAGGACTTCGTGAACTTCACCCGAGAAGCGGCCGCGCTCGTCGTGTCGCACGGCGGCACTCTCTCCGGCGAACACGGCGACGGCCGAGCGCGCAGCGAGTTGCTCGAGGTCATGTACTCCCCCGAGATGGTCGAACTCTTCCGGGCGTTCAAGAAGAGCTGGGACCCCGCAGAGCTGCTCAACCCAGGCATCATCGTCGACCCGGCACCGTTCGCGGCCTCTCTTGCACTCGAAGGTCTACCCGAACCTGGGCGGGGCCCAGAGGGAACATTGCCGTTCGCCGGGAACACCCATGCGTGCATCGGCGTAGGACGATGCCGTGCGACCTCCGGTGGATTCATGTGCCCGAGCTATCGGGCGACGAGGGACGAGAAGGACTCGACCCGAGGCCGTGCCCGCGTGTTGCAGGAACTGACGCGCACCAAGGGTGGTAGCCTGTCCGGCTGGTCGAGTCCCGAGGTACGAGAAGCCCTCGACCTCTGCCTTTCGTGCAAGGCATGCTCAAGTGACTGCCCGACCGGTGTCGACATAGCCGAGGCCAAGTCCGAGCTCGTGAGCGAGCACTATCGCGGCAAGCCACGTCCCTTCACCCACTATTCCATCGGGTGGCTGCCGAGGTGGCTCCCCCTTCTCACTCGGGTCGCACCCCTCGCCAACTTCGTGGCACGCAACCGGATCGCACGCCGCATCGGCGAACGTCTCGGAGTGAGCGCACGACGCCGTCTCCCCGCGTTCATATCAGCGCGCGTGACACGGCGTCGCATACGTGAGGCCCAGTTTTCCGACCGTGCCGACGTCCTGGTCTTCGCCGACAGCTTCACCCGGGCGTTCCGCCCCGAAGTGATACCCGCCGCAGCTCGGGTGCTCGGCGAGAGCGGCAGAACGGCCGGATGCACTCCTTCCGCCTGCTGCGGACTGACCTGGATCTCCACCGGCCAGCGCGATGGCGCACGACGCCGACTCCGCCGCCTGATCACTCGCTTCGACGACGGCACCGACCGGCCGATCGTCGTACTCGAACCGAGCTGTGCGGCCGCCATCCGAGACGACGGCCCGAAACTCGTCGGCGGCGCCGCGGCGCAGCGAGTCGCCGCTCGCGTGCAGTCGTTCGCCACAGCCATGGACGACGCGCTCAAACACGGGTGGAAGCCGAGCGCACCGCCCCCGGAGCGCGCGGTCCTGCAAACGCACTGCCATGAGCACGCGGTGTTCGGCTCGGAGGCCCAGCGTCGCGTACTGCGGCACTGGGGTGTCCCGGACATCACGGTGTCCTCCTCCTGCTGCGGTGTCGCCGGCAACTTCGGCTTCGAGGCCGAGCACTTCGATGTGTCGATGAAGGTGGCCGAGCACTCGATCCGACCGGCCATGGATGCCGCCACCGACGCCTCGGTACTCACCGACGGCTTCAGCTGCGCGATGCAGGTACGCCAGATCGACCCGCTGCGCGACAGCACCCATCTCGCGTCACTGATGGACCCCGCCCGGACTGCGGGCTCCGCAGAAGACAGTCCCCGTACGGGCTTCGCCGATGGCTGAGCAACAGCACGAGCTCAAGATCACTCTGTTAGTCCCTCCAGCTGCCACGGAGCTGGCGCTCGGGGCTCATCTCCCCTGCCCAGTCCTGTAGTTGGATGAGGAATGGAGAAGAGAAAGGGGCCGCCCTGGCAGGTGACAGACGACCTGTGGACGCGGGTGGAGCCATTGTTGCCGACCCGGCAGCGACGGAAGCGGCATCCAGGGCGGCTGCCGTTGGATGACCGCCGATGCCTGCAGGGCATCTTGTTCGTGCTGCACACCGGGATCCAGTGGGAGTGGCTACCGCAGGAGCTCGGCTTCGGTTCGGGCATGACCTGCTGGCGTCGTCTGCGGGACTGGAACGAGGCCGGGGTGTGGCAGCGGCTGCACCAAGTACTGCTGACGGAGCTGCACCAGGCCGAGAAACTGGACTGGTCACGGGCGGTGATCGACGGACCGTACCGGCAGACCCGTCGGGACGACGCGAAACCGGACCGGGCCCGGCCGACCACACGCGCCTGACCGAGCTGGAGCCACCTCGGCACCGGGCGGCCTGGTCACCGACTGCAGCTACTACTGCGGCGACTCCGCTACTGACTGCGCAGGGCGAAATCAAGCCAGTCACGAGCGTACGCCGACCGCGACGCAATCCGCGCTCGTACGCGCTCACGGCATGGGCGTGCTCGCCACGCCCCGCTCCACGGCCGCCGCCACCTGCAGGTTAACGGGAACGGACACAACGTGTTACCAATGGTGTCCGCCAGGCGATCGCCTCTAGACGCATCCATGCATTGTGTTAGATCCTGCCAGCTGAGGCTCAAGCCCTGCACTCGCAGCCGACGAGGAGGTCTCCATGCCATCAGTTGCTTCGCACTCGTGGGCCGTTTCGTCGGAGCCCCAGCACACACACGAAATCCGCGACCTGTTCCTGAGTCACGCCACCGACGATCTCTCTGCGCTCCGTCCGGTGGTCGCCCGCTCCTGGCGGCGCAGTCGCGCTGCGGGCGTCGACTCGCAGGCCGACCGCGGCTACTTCGACGAGGGCCGTGTCGACGAGCGCACCATGCTCATTGCTGAGCCACATCTGAGAAGGCTCGACGAGGTCGCCGAGGACATCGGTGGCCACGTGAGCCTGAGCTCGCCGAATGGCGCGCTGATCAATCCCCCCTTCCTGAGAGAAGACGCCGACTTCGCGGCCGGCTACTCACTGTCGGAGGCAAGCTGCGGAAGCAACGGTGAAGGCGTCGCGCTGGAAGAGGGGCGTGCCATCTGGCTGGCGCCCGCGGAGCACTACCGAGAAGACATGCGCGGCAACTGGTGCTTCGCCTCGCTCATCCGAGATCCGTTCCACAATCGAGTGCGCGCAGTGGTCGGGCTGACGCTGCCCGCCGCCCGGGTACCAGAGCTCGACCCGTCGTCCACGCTTCTGATGCTCGAAGGGGTCACATCGCGGATCGAGCGAGAGATCGAGACGCGCATGTCGTCGCGGGAGCGCACCCTTCTGCGTGAGTACCTCACCGTTTGCCGCCGACGCGGGAAATCCGCGGTGGTGGTGACCGATGGCAGGCACTCCTTCATGAACTCCGTTGCAACCGCATCTCTGCAAGGCTCGGATCTGTCCGTCATCAATGGCTACGCCAAGAGTGTGATGTCCTCAGGGCAGACTACGAGCGTGGAAGTGATGCTGGCCGGCTTCGGGCCGGCCAGCATCGAGATCTCGCCCGTGGCACTGACGGCCTCGGGCTTCGGCGCGGTCACCGTCGTCCGTCCCCTCTCTCGCCACAGCCGGGCGCTCGATGCGCCGGCAATCCCGCAGCTCGACGTCTTGTCGTCCGCTGATCAGCTGCTCGAGCACCTCGACGGCCGGAGCATCGCCCTGCAACAAGCCGTCGGTTCGGCGCGGGCCGCGGTCGAGCAGGATCGATCCGTGGCCATCGTGGGCGAACCCGGCAGCGGAAAGACACGACTCGCCGAGGCGCTTGCCTGCTTCCGCAGCGATGTGATGCGGATCGACGCGCGCGACACCGCCGCCGGTTCCCGGATCGATGAGGCGTTTGAGGGTGCCACCCCGGACTCCCAGCCGGCTCTGTTCATCGCACACGCCGACGAGCTCCCCCCAGAGGACTCCCGCACATTGGCCTTGCGCCTACGAACCAGCGCGCGGGGCACAGTAATCTTCACGGCCGCAAGCGTCAGGAATGACGCGCCCCGTGCGATCGCCGATGCCTGCGGGGCGCTTGAGATCCCGCTCGCCCCGTTGCGTAGACGGCGCGAGGACATCCCCCTGCTGGCCCATGCGATCGCCGGTGAGCTCGGGAGTCGGCGGCTCTCACGCAAGCTCGTCGCAACCCTCACCAACTCAGACTGGCCGGGCAATATCGCCCAACTGCGCCAGGTCGTCTCGGACGCCGTCGAACGGTCGCAAGGCATCGAGGTCACGGAAGACAATCTGCCCGAGAACTTCCACCAAGTGCTGACCAAGGGGCGGTTGTCGCGCCTCGAGGACGCCGAACTGGCCGAGATCCGCAGCGCCCTGCGTGAAGCGAACGGGAACCGGCGACTCGCTGCGGAAATGCTGGAGATCGGGCGTTCCACTTTCTACCGGCGCATGGACTACTTCCGCAGTCGAGGCTTCGACCTCTGACCGCATGACGAACGGCCCGGACCCTCTTGGTCCGGGCCGTTCGTCGTGTCCGAAGGGGGAGCGTCGAGTGTTTCGATCTGGCACGGATGGTGGTGCCCGCATCGGGCTTTAGTTGAGTCAGTTCTCCGGACCGGCCTCGATAAGGGCTTGGGAAGCCGGCCTCGGCCGCACTCCGGCGACGACGAAATCCCGACGCGAACAGGACGACAGGACATGAACGGCGATGAGCCGGGGACCATCCTGGTGGCCCCTCACCACTTCCCGGACCTGAATCGCGAGCATGCGCTCGCCGATGAGCTCGACTACCCACTCGTCGCGGCGGCCGACGTGGATGCCTTCCGCGCAGGACTGGCGGACGCCGAGATCGTCATGGTCACGCCCTACGCGCGGCTCACCGCCGAAGAATTCCCGATGATGAAGAGGTGCCGCGCGGTGATCCGCTACGGCATGGGCTACGACAACATCGACGTCGATGCCGCAACGAAGGCCGACATCCCGGTCTCCATCGTCCCGGGCACTGCCTCAGAAGAAGTGGCTTCGCACGCCTTCGCGATGGGCCTCTCACTCGCGCGACGCCTTCCGACTGGCGACGCAGCCATCCGCGAGTTCGGCTGGAACGGGGTCATCGGTTACGACACCCCCGTGCTTTCCCAGCTCGAGGTCGGCATCGTCGGCCTGGGGCGCATCGGCCAGCACGTGGCACGGATGTACTCGGCGGTCGGTGCGAGAGTGCGCGGCTACGACCCCTACATCACTGACGGTCCGGTCGAACTCGGCAGCCTGGAGAGCGTGCTCGAGGACTCCGACATCGTCTCGCTGCACCTTCCCCTGAACGACGACACCCGACACGTGGTCTCGGAAAGCGTGCTCGCGCGGATGCGCAAGGGCGCCGTGGTCATCAATGTGTCGCGCGGTGGGCTGATCGACGAGGAGGCGCTGGCGGCGGCCCTGAAGTCAGGGCACATCGCAGGCGCCGGCATCGACACCTTCTCGCAGGAGCCGGTCGCCTCCGAGCACCCGCTGCGATCCGCCCCGAACACGATCCTCACCCCGCACATCGCCTGGCGCTCCAACCGCTCGACCGGAGCGCTGCAGGCCGGGGCCGTGGAGCGCGCGCGGCTCGCGCTCACCGGACGCCCCCTTGTCGACCTCGTGAACTGAGACGTGGAGAAGACCGACGTGTCAACGAACATCCAGACGAACCCTGTCACAGACACTGCCCCTACGGAGGATCCGCACCTGCGCCGTGGCCCTCGCGGCTATCCGTTGCTGCCGGGCGGCTACGGCCGATCCACCTACTACACCGGCGCACCGAGTCCCTACGCCGTGCGCGGCGAGGGCTACCGGGTGTGGGACGACCGGGGCCGCGAACTGATCGACGCGAACAACAACTTCACCTCACTCATCCACGGCAATGCCCATCCGGAGATCACGGAGGCGGCGACCAAGGCCCTTTCCTCCGGGGCGAGTTGGGGCATCCCCAACCTGAACGAGTGGGAGCTGGCCGATCGGCTGCTCTCGCGGCTGCCCGACCTCGACCAGGTGCGCTTCACCAACTCCGGCACCGAGGCCGTCATGTCGGCCATCCGGATCGCCCGCGCCGGCACCGGTCGCGAGCGCGTGATCGTGACCAAGGGCGGCTACCACGGGACGTCGGACATCGCCCTCGTCCCCGGCGGTCCCACCTACACAAGGGGCGTACCGCAGGGGGTGATCGACGATGTCACTGCCGTGCCCCTCAACGACATCGAGTTCCTCCGCCAGTCGGTTGAGGCAGCACCCGACGAGTACGCGGCGATCATCCTCGACCTCCTGCCGAACCGGGCCGGCCTACTGCGGATCTCCGACGATTTCGTCACCACGGCACGTGAACTCGCGACGCGCTACGGGATCGTTCTCATCATCGACGAGGTCATCAGCCTGAGGCTCGGCCTGCACGGTCTGAGCGGCGAGTACGGCATCGCGCCCGACCTCCTGACGACGGGGAAGACCATCGGAGGCGGCTTCGCGGTCGGCGCGGTCGTCGGTCTCGGCTCGCTCATGTCCGAGGTCGACCCGACACGGCCCGGAAGCCTGCCGCACGGCGGAACCTTCTCCGGCAACCCGGTCAGCATGGCAGCAGGCGCCGCGGCGCTGCGCCTGTACAGCGAGTCCGAGGCGAAGCGACTGAACGACCTCGGCGACGGCGCACGCGAGTCGGTCAAGGACCGCGTCTCCAGCGTCGGTTGGGAGGTACGAGGGCGTGGCTCGCTGCTCCGGGCCGTTCCTGCCGGCTCCCAGAAGGTCGACGAATCAACACAGCACCGCCTGTGGTGGGAGTCGTACAACCGCGGCCTGCTCGGCTCACCGGCCAACCTGCTGTCGCTGTCGACCCCGATGGACCAGGCGGTCGTCGACGACATCGCGGACCGCCTCAGCGATGCGGTGCTCGCCGTCGCCGCCACACAGGACTGAGAGAGGGCAACAGCCATGCGTATCGTCTCCTACCTCCACGAGAACCACGCTCGAGGCGGCGTGCTGCTCGACGACACCGTGTTCGATCTCGAGCGCCTGCTGAAGGCGGCCTGTACGACGCCGGCCTCCTCCGTCCGGGACTTCCTGAGCGTGCACGGCACCGAACTGTCGTCGTTCACGTCCGGTGTGGCCCGACTGATCGACCAGAATCCCCATACGCGCGTCGGTGCCCGCTCCGCTCTTCGTCTGGCCGCTCCCGTTCCTGACCCGGCGAAGGTGCTCTGCGTCGGCCTGAACTACAAGGACCATGTCGACGAGACCGGCCGTGCGCTGCCGGAGTACCCCGACGTGTTCGTGAAGTTCGCCTCGACGCTCATCGGCCCCGAGGATGAGATCCAGGGCGCCGATGTCAGCGCCAACCTCGACTTCGAGGGCGAGGTGGCCGTGGTCATGGGCCGCACGGCGCGTCACGTGCCGGAAGAAGAGGCCCTCGAATACGTCGCCGGCCTCGCCCCGCTGAACGACATCTCTGCCCGGGATCTGCAGTACCGAGGGACGCAGTGGACGGCCGGAAAGACTGTCGACGGTTCGACGCCCTGGGGCCCCGCGCTCGTCACCCTCGACGAGGTCGGCGACCCGCAGGCGCTCGAACTCGTGACCCGCGTCAACGGTGTTGAGCTGCAGCACTCGAACACGCGGCATCAGATCTTCCCGATCGCCCGGATCATCTCCTACCTCTCCAGCTTCCTCACGCTCGAGCCGGGCGATGTGATCGCGACCGGCACACCACAGGGAATCGGCGCGAAGCGCACTCCACCGATCTGGCTGAAGCCGGGCGACACCGTGGAGATCGACGTGGAGCACGTCGGCGTGCTCAGCAACCGGGTCGCCGAGTACTGACGCCACGACACCGCACCCACCCCACGCGGGCGTTCCCTCCCCGCAAGCTCTAGACAGACATGGACGAAAGATGACCGAGGCCCAGAGGAATTCAAGCGGTCGCGACGCGAAGTACCGCATCGCCGTCGACACCGGTGGCACGTTCACAGACGTGGTCGTCGGCTCCGACAGCGGTGACATGGCCGTCGGCAAGGCACTGACCACCTACGACCGTGTATTCACCGGATTCGAGGCCGCGGTCCGCCGCGCGGCCGAGTCCGTCGGCTGGAGCGGCGACGAAGTGCTGCGCAATGCCGACGTGATCGTCTACGGCACCACGCACGCCACCAACGCCGTGCTCACCGGAAAGATCGCCAAGACCGCGCTGCTGGTGACCGAGGGATTCGCCGACACCCTGCTGCTGCGCGAAGGCGGCCGCCGCGACGCATTCGACTCGAAGGCCGCCTACCCCGGCCCGTACATCCCGCGCCGACTCACGTACGAGATCCGTGAGCGCATCAACTCCGAGGGCGACGTGCTCGTCCCCCTCGACGAGGAACAGGTGCGTGGTGCCCTCAAGACCCTCGCGGACGAGGGGGTCGAGGCGGTCGCCGTGTCCTTCCTGTGGTCCATCGTGAACGACGCTCACGAGGCGCGCCTCGCGGAGCTGATCGAGGAGACCCTCCCGGGAATCCCTTACACGCTCTCCAACCAGGCCAACCCGACCATCCGCGAGTACCGGCGTTCGTCGGCTGCCTCCATCGACGCTTCGCTGAAGCCCCTCATGGCCGACCATCTGGGCAACCTGCGCTCCGACCTGGTGAGTTACGGGTTCGCGGGTGACCTCCTGGTCGTCACTTCGGAGGGCGCCGTGCTCGACGTCGCCGACGTGCTCAACCGCCCCGTACTCCTGCTCAATTCGGGTCCGTCGATGGCTCCGCTCGTCGGCGCGGCGGCGGCACCCGACCGTGAGACCGTCGTCGTCTGCGACATGGGCGGCACGACGTTCGATGTGTCGCTCGTCGAGCGGGGGATCGTGCGCCACACCCGCGAGGCGTGGCTCGGTGAGCCTTTCGTCGGCCACCTGACCGGTCTGTCGTCGGTCGCGGTCTCGAGCATCGGTGCCGGCGGTGGCAGCATCGCGTGGATCGACGGCGGCGGGCTGCTGCGCGTCGGGCCGCAGAGTGCCCGCAGCACCCCCGGACCCGCGGCGTACGGCCGGGGCGGGGAGGAGCCGACCGTCACCGACGCCTGCGTGGCGCTCGGCTATCTCGACGCCAGCGGCTTCGAGGGCGGATTCACCCTCGACCACGACGCCGCCGTACGTGCCATCGAGTCACGCATCGCCGACCCCCTCGGCATGACCATCCGGCAGGCGGCGCAGGCCATCCTCGATGTCTCGGCCAACCACATGGCGACGGCGATCCGGCAGGCATCGCTGGAGCAGGGCGTCGACCCGCGTGGGGCGCTCATCGTGGCCGGTGGCGGAGCCGGTGCCATGGTCGCCGCAGCGATCGGCATGTTGCTGGAAGCCGACACGGTGCTCATCCCCGCGACCGCGGGGGTGCTCGCGGCCTACGGCGCCCACCGTGCGCCCATCGCCACCGAGTTCCTCTCGCCGCTGCACAACGACACTCATGCCTTCGATGTCGGGTCGGCGACACGGGCCGTCGAGGAACTCAAGGTGAAGGCGGCCGAGTTCGGGGACCGCTTCCACGGCGTCGGAGCCGAGCCCGAGGTCACCTACTTCGTCGACGCGCGCTACCCCGGCCAGGCATGGGACCTGCGCGTGCACCTCGAAGGAGTACCGAACGTCCGCGATGACGCCGCCCAGGTCATCGAGCGGGCGTTCCACGCAGAGCACGACCGCCGCAACGGCACCCATGACGCGCAGAGCCGCGTGGAGATCATCACCTGGGGTGTGCGCGTCGAGGTGCCTCGGCCGGAACAGCTCAAGGACACGGTCGCCGCCGGTGGATCGCCCGAGGTGCACCGCATCGATCCCATGACGTTCGGCGGCGAGAGCTTCGACACCACCCGCTATCGGGGGGTGACGCTCGGCCCCGGCGACAAGGTCGTCGGCCCGGCCGTCATCGACCAGCCCACGACAACGATCGTCGTCCCGCCGGAGTGGGACGCGGCCCTCGACGACCGTTCCAACATCTACCTCACTCGTAAGGAGGCGTGACATGTCGCGTGAATTCGACCCCGTCAAGCTCTCGGTACTGGCGAACGCCTTCGACGGCATCGTTCGTGAGATGACCAGCGGACTGCTCCGCTCCGCTCGCTCCTCGGTGATCAACACAGCGCGCGACTTCTCCTGCGCCGTGCTGACTGCCGACAACCAGCTGCTCGCCGCGGCGGAAGGTGTGCCGGTGCACGTGTTCGGCGCCGGTCCTCTCGGCGAGGACATGGTCGCGCTGCACGACGACATCCGCGAGGGCGACGCGTTTCTGCACAACGACCCCTACATGGGCAACTCGCACGCGGCCGATCACTGCATCCTCGTGCCGATCTTCGTCGAGGGGCGCCATCTGTTCACCGCCGTCACCAAGGCCCACCAGGCCGACTGCGGCAACTCCCTTCCGACGACGTTCTACGCCACAGCGCGCGACGTCTACGAGGAAGGCGCGCTGATCTTCCCCTGTGTGCGGATCCAGCGCGACTACACCGACCTGGACGACATCATTCGCATGTGTCGGGCGCGCATCCGCGTCCCCGACCAGTGGTACGGCGACTACCTGGCATCGGTCGGCGCCTCGCGCATCGCGGAGCGTCGTGTGCAGGAGCTGGCGGCCAAATTCGGTGCCGACACGCTCGTCGAGTTCGTCGACGCATGGTTCGACTACTCGGAGCGCCTCGCCACGAGCGCGGTGGAGACGCTGCCGGAGCGGATTCTCAGCGGCTCGACGTCCCACGACCCCTTCCCCGGCACCGATCCCGACGGGGTCCCTCTTCAGGCCACGATTTCCGTCAAGCCCGCCGACGGCCGGGTCACGATCGATCTGCGCGACAACCCTGACAACCTGCCGAACGGACTCAACCTCACGCGCGCTACGGCGACCGGCGCCGCCCTGGCCGGCATCCTGTCGGGTCTTCCGGAGTCCCTGCCCAGCAACGCCGGCACGTTTCGGCGCTTCGAGGTGCTGCTGCGCGAAGGCTGCGCCGTCGGCGTGCCGAAGCATCCCTACTCGTGCTCGTCCGGCACCACGAATCTGGCGGACCGCGTGGTCAACATCGTGCAGTCCGCGTTCTCTCAGATCGAGGACGGCTACGGCACCGCCGAAGGAGCGACCGGTCAGGCGCCGGCGAAGTCGGTGGTCTCGGGCATCGACGAGCGCAACGGCAACGCCTACGTGAACCAGATCCTGGTCGGCGGCGTCGGCGGACCGGCTACGCCCTACGTCGACGGCTGGCCGACCTACCAGCGCCCGGTGTGCGGTGCTCTGCTCTACCACGACAGCGTGGAGGTCGACGAGCAGCGCTACCCGATCTACATCCACGAGCGTGTGCTCGTCGCCGACTCGGGCGGCGCGGGCCGACAGCGCGGTGGGCTCGCGACGCGCGTCACGATGGAGGCCCGCGATGACGACGTGACCATCACGTACGGGATCGAGGGCAAGTTCAACCCGCCGAAGGGCGTTCGCGGTGGCACCGGAGGTGCTGTTCCGCAGGCCTGGGTGGAAGGCGTCGACGGAAGCCGCAAGGAGATCCCGGTGGTCGGCCGGTACGACATGCTCCGCGGCGAGAAGGTCGTGTCGATCACGCCCGGTGGTGGCGGGTATGGCGATCCCCTTGAGCGGGAGGGGGAAGCAGTGCTCAACGACCTGCACGAGAGCCGGATCACGGAGGAGTCTGCGCTCCAGGTCTACGGCGTCGTGATCAAGGATGGTGTCGTGAACGACACCGCCACAGCGAAGCTGCGCCGCGACCGTGCGGCGGCCCACTAGCCAGGCACCGACAGCGACACCCGCCACCTGGCTCGTGTCCCAATCTGGCACAGGCCGACGTCACAGGGCGGGCCTATAACGGGTGCGACGACAGTACATCGCACCCGTGAACGTCCGCCCTCGGCAGCAAGACTTCGGCCAGAAGCATCGGTACCAAGAAACGAAGTGAGACAAGTGGATCCCATTCGAGTCGGCGTCATCGGCGTCGGAAACGTGCTCAACCAGTACCTCGACAAGATCGGAGTCCATCCCGACGTCGAGATCGTCGCACTCGCCGACGTCAACGCCGAGGCCGTCGCCAAGCGTGCGGCGGAGTACTCGGTACCGAAGGCCCTGACTCCCGACGAACTGCTCGCGGACCCCACCGTGGAGTTGGTACTCAACCTGACCCCGCCGACGCTGCACGCTCCGGTCACACTTCAGGCTGTCGCGGCCGGGAAGCACGTCCTCTCGGAGAAGCCGTTCGCGATCTCCCTCGAGGAGGCGCAGCAGATCCTCGACGCCGCCCAGGCAGCGGGCGTGAAGGTCGGCTCCGCGCCCACGACCTTCCTGGGGTCGGGCATGCAGACCAGCCGCAAGCTCATCGACGACGGCTGGATCGGCCAACCCGTCACGGCCTTCGGTTCGTTCGCCAACCGCGGCTACGAGCACTGGCACCCGAACATCGATCCCTTCTACAGCCCCGGCGCCGGCCCGATGCTCGACATCGGCCCGTACCTCATCACCAATCTGGTGAACTTCTTCGGACCTGTGAAGAGGGTCTCGGCCAGCGCACCGCGGTCCTCCGAGACCCGCCCCCGTCCCACTCAGGGCGGCGGTTACGACGGCGTCATCGACATCAAGACACCTACGCACGTCGCGGGCACGATCGACTTCGAGTCCGGAGCGACCGCAACGGTGATCGTGAGTTGGGACGTCTGGAACCACAACCTTCCGCACCTCGAGATCTACGGCACGAGTGGGTCGATCGCCGCGCCCAATCCGGACCACTTCTCGGGCGCACCGATCCTGCGCCGTGGTGAGCCCCGTGACCTCGCCCTCGACATGACTCCGCCCGGCGGCGGTGACTGGCGCGAGACACCCATCACGCACCGCGACGACGCGTACCGGGGCATCGCCCTGGCCGAGTTCGGCCACGCGATCCGGAACGGTCTCGAGCCCCGAACCGGCGGCCCCTTCTCCTATCATGTGCTCGAAGTACTTCTGGCCTTCGAGAAGTCGTCGGAGCTCGGCCGGCACATCGAGATCGAGAGCACCTGCGAGCGGCCCAGGCCGCTGCCGTCGGTCGGGCCGCACGAGCCCTATCGATTCGACTGATCCAGCAGTAATCAGGCGTTCAAGCCTCCCCCTAAACGGGAGTTGCTCACCATCGCCGGCCTTGTCGCCCCACCCAACCTCGAGTTGCACACGGCGACGAGGCTCGGCGGGGTGGGGGCCCCAGGACTGCGGAGCCACACGGGCGCACTCGCGGATCCGTGCCATGTTCGAGGGGCGGCGAGTACTTACAGGAAGGACTTGCCCATGGCCGCGCCGAGGCAGCACGGCGTCACATCTTCGGAGCCGATGCACCCCGCGTACCGGAAGATCTTCCTTCGTATCGTGCCGCTCATCATGCTGATGTACCTGCTGGCATGGCTGGACCGGGTCAGCATCGGATTCGCATCCTTGGAGATGAACGACGACCTCGGCCTGACGACGACCGCCTTCGGGCTCGGGGCCGCCTTGTTCTTCGTCGGATACTTCTTCTTCGAGGTACCCAGCAACATCATCATGGAGAAGGTGGGCGCGCGAGTCTGGCTCGCCCGGATATTGATTACCTGGGGGCTGGTAACAGCCGCCACCGCATTCGTAGTCGGCGAATACAGTTTCTATGCGGCTCGCACACTTCTCGGAGTCGCCGAGGCCGGGTTCTTCCCTGGTGTGCTTCTCTACCTCACCTACTGGGTGCCGCGCGCTGTCCGTGGCCGGATCACGGCATTGTTCATCATGGCCGCCCCGATCGCGAGCGCGGTTGGGGCCCCGCTGGCGTCGTTGGTGTTGACGCATCTGGACAACACTTTCGGACTGCGGAGCTGGCAGATCCTGTTCCTCCTGCTCGGGTTCCCCACCGTTCTGGTCGGGGTCCTCGTCTTCTGGCTGCTCCCCTCGCGGCCGGCAGATGCTGCCTGGCTGTCGGCCTCCGAGCGTCAATTCCTTGAAGCCGAACTTGAACGGGAACGCGCGGAGACCCCCGACGCATCCCGCCCGTCGCCGCTCTCCGCGCTCAAGTCACCTCCGATCCTGGCACTCGCTCTGATCTTCTTCGGCATCAACTCGGGCAGCTACCTGCTGAACTTCTTCCTCCCTCAGGTCATCCAGGCGATGGAGACGAGCACCGGTGCCGGCATCACAACCATGCAGGTCGGACTCCTCACCGCCATCCCGTGGATCACTGCTTTGGCAGTCATGTACTTCACTGCCCGGCACTCGGATCGCACGGGCGAGCGGGTTTGGCACGTGTTCACCGGTGCCGTGAGCACTGCCTGCGCACTCGCCGCCGCTCCCCTCGTCGGGAACGCGGTGGCGGCCATCGCGCTGCTGTCCGTCGCGGCGGCCGGTCTCTACGTCGCGATGCCACTCTTTTGGCAGCTGCCGCATCGCTTCCTGTCCGCGAGCACAGCCGCTGCCGGGATCGCGCTCATCAACTCGATCGGCAACCTGAGCGGGTTCGTTGGCCCATACGCGACCGGCGCCCTCTACGACGCAACAGGCTCGTTCACAGGCGGCATGGTGCTTGTGTCCGCTCTCGTCTTTATCGCTGCGCTCGCGCTCGTCGCCCTCAACCGCGGCAAAGCACACACCGTAACGCCGAACACACTTCAGCCCGACCGGTCGCCTCAATAGTCCCGCTGGCTTAGAGGTCGCTTCTAATGGCGTGATCGCTCGCTGAACGGTGTCGGACGGATCCCCTTGAGGTTCCGTTGGTGGTAGTGCTGGCAAGCAGGGACGCCCGGAGGGCTCAGCATCCTGAGCCTGATTCCTGTCACGAGCGCACGTACCCCGTTTCGGGCAGGCCCCTGCCCGAAACCGGTGTTACTCAGACCGCTCGGGGGAATAGCTGCTCGACTGCGGCCACCACCGCGGCACGGCGGGCGGCGGTGGTGGGGTCCACGGCGTGCACGGCGGCGGCCTTGCTGAGTTCGGGTTGCGACGCCCAGGTCATGGCGATCTGGTTGACCAGGGCGAGGACGTCGGCCGGGTCCCAGGCGGGGTCGAGCTGTCCAATCTGCTGCACCTGGCGGAGCTGGTCGATTTTGCGGGCGATCACCGTCTGGTCGGGATCGTCGGCACCGGCCGTGGTGCCCTGCCGTTCGAGGCGGCCCCAGGTGATCAGGCGGTGGTGGTCTGGACGGGCGACGAAGTAGTCGAACAGGCGGCCCGCGTAGCCAGGGAGGTCGGACGGGTCCATCTGGGTGGCTTCGGCGATGACGACATACTCCCGAGCAGCAACAGCGGCATAAAGCGCGTCTTTGCTGCGGAAGTAGGCGTAGACGCGTTCCTTGCTGGTTTTGGCGAGCTTGGCGATGCGGTCCACGCGGGCGCCGGCGATGCCGTGGCCGGCAAACTCCTCCATGGCAGCGGCAAGGATGCGCTCGCGCGTGGTGTCGCCGCCGGCGGTGGGCGCTGCGGTCTGGCCGGAGTCGCGGGACTGGGACATAGGCCCAGGATAGAGCACCGAACCGTTCGGTTTGGCAGTCGGGATGGTCGGCGCGTACAGTCAAACGGAACAGTTCGGTTTGGTCTCTGTGCGTGAAACTGACGAAATCCCGAGGGAGTGAACTCATGCAGCACCGCTATCTGGGCTCTCAGGGTCTGCGCGTCTCGGCGCTCGGCCTGGGCACCATGGGCATGTCCATGGCCTACGGCGCCTCGAACGACGACGAGAGCATCGCGACCATCCGCCGCGCCCACGAAATCGGCATCGACTTCTTCGACACCGCCGAGCTGTACGGCGCCGGTACCGGCAGTAACGAAATCCTCCTGGGCAAGGCAGTCCGCGGCTTCCGCGACGAGGTGGCCCTCGCCACCAAGTTCGGCTTCGACATGACGACCCAGCCGCTGGGCTCCGGTTTCAACAGCCGCCCCGAGAACATCCGCAAGGTCGCCGAGAACAGCCTGCGCTACCTGCAGAGCGACCACATCGACCTCTTCTACCAGCACGTCTCCGACCCCACCATTCCGGTCGAGGAGGTCGCGGGCGTGGTCGGCGACCTGATCACCGAGGGCAAGGTGAAGTACTTCGGCCTGAGCAACGTCGGCCCCCAGTACATCCGACGCGCCCACGCCGTCACCCCGCTCTCGGTGCTCCAGTACGAGTACTCGCTCTTCGAGCGGGAGGTGGAGGAGGAGATCCTTCCCGTCCTGCGGGAGCTCGGCATCGGCTTGGTGCCCTACTCCCCGCTCGGCCGCGGCTTCCTGACCGGGGCGGTCAAGCCCGCGACTGAATACCCCGCGGACGACATGCGCAGCTGGGATGAGCGCTGGCAGGGCGAGAACTACACCTACAACCTCCGCGCCACCGAACAGCTCAAGGAACTCGCCGCGGCCAAGGGCATCACCACCGCCCAACTCGCGCTGGCCTGGCTCCTCGCCCAGGGCCAGGACATCGTGCCCATCCCCGGCACCCGCAGCGCCAAGCGTCTCGAGGAGAACGCCGGCGCGGACAGCGTGCAGCTCACTGACGCCGACATGGCCCACATCACCGAGATCCTCCCCCACGGCTCGGCGGGCAGCCGATACCCGGCCGCGATACTGTCCAGCTTCACCACCGACTGATTCCACCGACGCCACAACACCTCTCCACCGTTCATGTGGTGAGATGCCCGTGACAGACGAGAGCGGCGGCCTTGCCGACAAAGGCAAGGAAGTGGTCAGGCTTGTGTTCATAGCGGCGATGTAGACGACGGCATCCGCCAAGCCCTGGGGGTGAGCTTCGGCGGCGGGCCGGGCGCTCTGGCGCTGCCTTGGGGCGACGGGTTCGCCGCCGGGCAGCTGACGGTGCCGACGTTCGGGAACCACCCGCTGCGGCTGCCCCTGGACTGCGTCGGCAGCGGGGCCGCGGTGCGCCGGTACCACGCGGACCATCCCGAGGTCGTCGATGTGCTGCGCTACTTCGACGCGGCGACGGCGGCGGGCCAGCTGCACCGGCCGGTGCTCGTGGCCGCGGCGCTGTTCGACCCCTCGGTGCCACCACCGGGCCAGTTCGCCGTATACAACGCGCTGGCCGGGGAGCATGAGCTGAAGGTGCTGGAAGCCGGGCACTTCGAATACGAGGGTACGTAGGCGGAGCAGGCCCAACTCGACGCGGCCGTCGGCGAGTTCTTCGCCCGCACGCTGAAGCGACGTGCGGCCCATCCCGTTGCGGGAGGGACCGCTCCCGGTGCTGGGAGGGAGCTACTTCCGGTGCCGGGAGGGGACTACTTCCGGTTCCGGCCCCCCGCAGCCGCAACTGCCCCGGCGCGCGAGCGACACCGGCAGCATCATCGACACCGGCTCGCTGTCCTGCCCCCAACTCAGGCGGCGCACGAGCAGCTCCACCGCCTCCTCCCCCATCTGCCGCATCGGCTGGCGCACGGTGGTGAGGGCCGGGCGCACGAGGCGGCCCAGCGCGATGCCGTCGAAGCCGGTGACCGCGATGTCCTGCGGCACCCGCACACCCCGGCGTTCCAGTGTCTCCAGGGCGCCGACCGCCAACTGGTCGTTGGCGAACAGCAGGGCCTCGGGGCGCTCGCCGGGGCGGTCGAGCAGGGCGTCGGCGGCGCGGGCGCCCTCGGCCTGCGTCATCATGTCGACGCGCAGATCGGGTTCGTCGGGCACGGGGATCCCGGCGGCGCGGCAGGCGTCGACGTATCCGCCGAAACGGGCCCGCACGTCCGGCGACTCCTCCGCGGACCCGACGTAGGCGAGTCGGCGCAGACCGTGGTCCTCGATGAGGTGCCGGGTGAGTTCGCGCTGGCCGTCGGCGTTGGCGACCTCGATGTGGTCCAGGTGGTCGGGGCCCTCCGGGTCGCGCGGCCCGGCGAGCATGACCACCGGCTGCCGCTGCGAGATGACCTCCAGGTCCTCCGTGGGGACGGTGCGGGCCAGTACCGCGAACCCGTCGACGCGCCCCGCCACCTTCGCCACCTGGCTCTCCGGGCCGCCCTTGAGGGAGGCCGCGATCAGCAGCGCGTAACCGTGGCGGCGCGCGGCGCGCTCCATGCCACGGATGATCTGGTCGGAGTAGAGCATCGCGGCATCGTCGTCCGCGCCGCGCTCCGCCGCGGACTCGGCGTCCGGGTCGGAGTAGTCGGGAAAGCACGGTCCGAGCACGCCGGTGGAACGGCTGGCCAGTCCGCGGGCGTTGCCACTGGGTACGTAGCCCAGCTCACGGGCGGCTGCGAGGACCCGCTCGCGGGTCTGCGCGCGGACCGAGTCGGGGGTGCGGTGGACCCGTGACACGGTGGCGATGGAGACACCGGAACGTTCGGCGACGTCGTACACGGTGGGAGCTGTGCTCACGGTTGGGGTCCCCGAGTCCTGTGACAGCCCGGCATGGCCTGAGCGGCGAATGAAAGCGCATTCACCATAGGCAGGAGGTGTCGTGAGGGGCAAGGGAGGCCAGGCCGGGGGGCGAGGGAGGCCGGGCACCGCAAAAACTGTTATCCCGTGGCCGCCCCGGCCGTCTCCCGTGCATAAGACCCCCCGCCACGTACGAGGAGCCCCCCATCCGCGCACAGCTCTCTGCTCGCACCCGCATGCTCGACCGCCGCCGGCAGCGAGCGTCCGGCACGGACAGCGCGGAGCGCAGCGAGAGCGCGGGCGGCGTTCGCCCACCCCGGGATGCTGCACACCGCCGACGAGTCGGACCGGACGAAGCGGCACGTCAAGGCGGGTGACCAGCCCTGGTCGGCGGGCTGGGAGCGGGTTTGGGTGACAGGTTGGTCATGCGGTCTGTAGGGCCGGTGTGGCCATGACGGCTTCGTATTCGACCGGGGTCAGGCGGCCGAGTGCGGACTGTCTTCGGCGCCGGCGGTAGGTCCTCTCGGGATACGCCTCGCCTCTGAGACACGTACTACTGGCCGCTGGCCAAGTAGGGACCTGGCTCCGAGGTCATCGGATCATCGGTTGTGTCTTCAATGGCTTCCGACGAGGACGAGCGGGGGCTGCCCTGGTGGGCCTCCCTCAATCGCTGAGCAACCCGGTCTCCCCCGAACTCAGTGGCCACAGTGCAGAACCGATCCACAACGAACTGTTTGGCGTCCGGAGCCAACGGCCCGAACCACTCTCTCAGCAGATGGGTTGTCTGTACCCACTCTGCTCCCGGCGCGTAGGCGGCTACCTGCTCAGCAACCTTGGGAACGATCGCGTCGAGTTGCTCGGTGAGGGTGTTGGGCGAGTCGAGGAGGAGTTGCGCGAGAACAAGTGTGGGGTCTTTGCGAAGCTGGTCGTGGTACATCGACGCCTGATCGATGCGAAGTTGCTTGACCTCGCACTCGGTTCTCGCTCGAGCCCGACGACGCATGTCCGATTCGGCAATGCGAAGATCGACTGGAGGCACGTGGACGTGCACAGTGGCCCAGTCGACGCATATCCCCTGGTCCGGTAGGCGTACGGGCTCTCCCAGACGCGTGTTGGCACGGCTCTGCAGCTGCGCCGGAACCAGAATCGGGCAGGCAGCCGCAATCCTCGTGACTTCCTCGAGAGCGAAGGATGCCGCAGGCGCCTCCGGGGCATGATGCCCCCACCTAGTACGCCACCGTCCCTCTGCTTGTACCGTGAAGCGGAAACCGTCATCAGCACTCGGGGCGGTGAATTCGATGGAAAACCCGCCCCGTCGCGCTGGCAAGGGCCAAGGTCTAAACACCAGATGTCTCAGCTTCGTCGTGTACACGAGGCTGGTGAGGATCTGCCTGCTGGGCACGCTGCATTAGGACGGACCGGAATCGATTGCGGTCCTGCCGGTTTCCGACTTCCCCACGCTCAAGCCAATACTCGGCGATTCGGACCAGGTTGAGGAAGCGCTGTCCACGCAAGTGATCGGTTGGTGTGTCGTGGACCGCTCGCACCAGAACGCTGAGGATCCGGTCAGACGCACTGGGGCGTGCTGTGGCCGTGTCCAGCCAGGCAGCGCAAGCTTGCCGGGTGAGTGAAGTCGGCTCCTCTACCTCGAGCGCGATGCGCCAGCCGCTGACCACCCAGTCCTCTACCGAACTTGCGGCCCCACACAGGAGCGTAGGCGTTCCCGAGGCGCCTTCCTGTTGCATGGCAAGGTACATGAAAGCGCTCGCCGCGGCCTGCCGCTGCCCTTCATGACCACTGGTGAACCACGAGTTCAACGTCTTGCGTAGTTGCGGGCGGAGCTTGTCGTCCTCCCAGAGAGCGTCGATGGCCGCGCCTACAGCGTTCGCGACGTCCAACTTCTCTTTGGCATCGAGCCGTTCTCGCCTGTCGAGCGAACCAGCCAGGTCACCGAGGCGGCGAATCATCTGTACGGGATGCGCAGGAGTGACACTCTGGAAGACCTGAGCCAGCGTCTGCAAGAGAGGAGCGTTCTCCTTCTCGATCCATTTACTGGTGGCGTTTCTCGTGAGCTGGCCGACCTCCGGGTCCAACGCGGCAGTCACGAGCAGTGCGTGAGCGTGCTTCCTCAGAGTTTTGTCCGCGGACCAGCTAGCGGCTACGCCAAGCAGTACCCGCATGGAGCGGGCCACTTGGACGTGATGCAAGATCCACGGGGACAACCGCTCCGCCACTTTCTCGGCCTTTGGTGCGGGCAGGTCGACACACAGCTGCGCCGTCCACGTCGTGAATCGCTCAATGAGCTCGGGTCGGTCCAGCAGGAAGTACCGCACCACGGCCTCTGCGAAGCCAGGGCCAGGGAAACGCAATCTGCCGTCGGGGAGAACCTCCGACTCAGCCTGGTTGGCGAGCTGGATCAGGCCCGGCCCTTGCTGACCGCTCAGACGCTGTACCTCGTCGTTCTTCTCTCCCAGAGCACGCGAGAGAGACGCGATCTTCTCGTGGATGCTGTCGACCGGCTCTCCGTCGTACACCGCGGCTAGGAGCAGGTAGTTGCGGTCGTAGCTGGTGCGTCCTGGGTGGGAGTGCCAATTGGTCAGAACATCCATCCACCCCGCCACTGCATTGCTGGCGGCCTTGATGACTGCATCGAACCCCTTGGATCCGGGGGCCGTACTGTGGCCGGTGGCAACGCGGTACTCGGACTCCGTCCGCACGAATGTCTTGGCCCAGGCTCGAACCTGCCCGGGAAGCAGTCCGCTGAGCTGCTCGCCAATGCGTGTATCGGCAGCCCAGGCCTCTGGGTTGGCGAGCTTCGCGGACTGCAGGAACTTCTGAAACAGCGTCACAGAATCGGGCGGCTGAGGAGGACGTGCAAGATCTCCCGCTACCCCCCTGACGTCACGCCACAACGCAGTGCCCACCACGACGACGAGGTACGAGCCGTCCGCGCGCAAATCATCGGAGTGCAGGAGCTCCAACCCGAAGTCACAGGAGGCCGGGAGAGCCTCCTCGGCGGCCCGCAGGTCGAGAATCCACCCCGTTCGCTTGTGCCCCTTGAGCCCCTCCATGTTGAAGGCGTCCCCCGACTCCCGACGTATCCGCCGCAGAGTCAAGGAGTCACCTGGCCTAGTGGTCAAGAGCCTCAGCGCTGTGGTCCACCGACCGCTGCCGAGGCGATCCGCGACCAAGACTACGACGCGGTTGTCTTCCAGAAGTTGCGCTAGACGGTCCTCATTAAGGACCGACACATAGTCGGCCAAGTCCTGATCAACCACGGCCGGAGGAAGCGGCGCCCCGCTGTGGCGCTGCACCGCTTCAAACAACTGGCCGATCAGGGTTCCGTGATTGGTGTCCGCGTGGACGCTGGCACTGGGGGCCCCGCCTGTAGCCGAGGTATCGGGCGCAGGGGCACCGCTACTGTCGTCGGTCCCGCCTGGATCCGTGTCGCCGCCGACAGTCTCGGGCTGTGCGAGCCCATCAAGACCAGTGTCTGCATCGGCGTTACCTACTGACGTCACGTCACCAGCGCCGGGTTGACGCTCCTGCTCTGCGTCAACTGCACTTCCCAGCTGCGGCACTGGGCCGACGAACGGCGTTGCGCTGGCCGCGGAGGGACCCTCAGGCATGCACAAACTCCTCTTGACGTAGCTGTGCGACACGATGCGATGGGTGCACCGGCAGATCGGTGCACAAGATTCGGTGTCAGTCCCGATCCTCGATTACGGGGGCCTTCATGCCGACCACCCTTCCGCCGGGCTCCACGCTCTTCGCCCTGATGGTGCTCGTGGCGGAGCCCCGGATAGCCTGCTGCGCCTCCATGCCGGTCACTTCGCCTGCCACGACGTCGTAATGCTGCTCGCTGAACGGCCCTGATCGCGCGCGCGTCTCGCCCTGAAAGGTGAACCGCTGACCGTAGATGTTCTCCAGTACGTCCCGGACCCGGCCAAGGATCTGCCTCACGGCTACTTCGTCGGAAACGATCATGGTTCGGTCACGTTCATACGGCGCCATGGCAAGAGCCAGAGCCTCCAGCACCGGGGCGTGGCTCGTTAGTCGGTCGGAGTCGATCCGGAGAGGCAGCGCAAGATCTCCCACCAGTACGTCCGGAATATCAGGCGCCGCGTCGGGGCCTGCTTCCCGGTCGCTACGCCGTCGCTGCAGAGCCACATTGAGACGCTCGTACAGGAACGTAAAGGTTGCCGGCAACGCGCTACTCACGACCATCGACAGATCCAGCGGATCGGGCACGAGCCCCCCTCGCCCTAGGTGGGATACACAACCAGCTTCATTCATACAGGTGTTAAGTCGACGACTACATCCAACTCTGCGATCGTGGCTAAAACCCGTTTATCAGCACTACCGCGCACAAGGGTTGCGAGAGCCAGTTCGATTCCCAAGGGCCGACCGCAACGCCATCCTTCATTCCCCCTCGCCCGGCTCTTGAGGTAAGGGTTGCACCGACGAAGGACCGACCTTGTCTACGGGGCGGTGACCGTGGTGTTGATAGGGGGCCTCATCAGGGCGAGTCGCAACCCTCGCGACACGCCACGCCGCATCGAACGACAAGGACCAACCAGAGTCCCGCACCATACGCAGCGCCTTCAGGCTGGTAATTGGGGAGAGCACCAACCGAGTGGCCGATAAATTCACGAGGCGAGTCTGGCAGGGAGAGCACTACTCCCGATGGGGATTTCGAGCCAACCTTTACGGAGACTCAAGCCACACGAACAACTTCCGTCACACAAGTATTCACGGGCCACAAAGAAACCGCGCGGCCATTTCTATATCGAGGAGTCGACGGACAGGCGACGACTACCGGCCGGGGAGCCATCGACACCCTCAGGGCCCCTCGCCATGACCACCGCACTCGACCACCGCCCCGTACGACCAACCCGCGCGGCCGCGCCACACCCACCGAAGCCAGAGGCTGACGGCACGTCAGGAAAGTCAGCAAGCCGTCAGCATGCACCCTGACTCACCCGACAACACCCGACCACACACGCGACGCACCGAATCTGCCTGAACCTCGCTCCGACCAGCCCTAATACCTGCTATGCGGGGCTGAACGCCCGCGACGCCCTTGACACGGCGAAGAAGGTCATGAACCCGAAGACCCCGAGGGAGTGCCCGCGCGGCCCCCACCGCCGCGCGTACACGCCCGCCCCCACGACGGCGAGGAAGGCGAGATCGCGGGCGAGGGGGATGTCGTGCAGGGCCGCGGCGAGCGCGAGCACCGGCAGTCCGACGGCCGGCAGCAGCGCCGTCGTGACGGCCTGCCCGCGCACCGTCGTGTCGGTGACCGTGAACAGCGCGAGCAGCGCGGCGAGGCCGCCCGTGATCGCGCCGGTCAGCGACTGTCCGACCGCGCCGCACAGTGCGACGGCGAGCCCGATCCCCAGCACGGCCCGCGTCGCGAACCGCAGCCGCATCCGTCCCGGATCCGCCGCCACGAACGCCCTCTTCAGCAACGTGCCCCGCCCCTTCCGTACCGCGTCCGTCCCCTGACATGGAAAAGGCGCCGCGGAGACCCTCCCGGGGTCCGCAGCGCCATCGACAGGCCCATCTCAGCACCTGGGGGGCCTGTGGTTCAACAGTGCCCGGAATCGCTGGGCCATTGGCCCAGTCTTCGACTCACGCACCGTCGCCCCACCGGACCATCTGTCCAGCCTGGCCACCGACGTCACTTCCTCCCGACAGGAAGCCCGTGATGCGCGGTGTCTGTGAAGTCACGGTGAAGCGGGTTTCGGCTGCTCGGCACGGGCAACATGCCGCCCGTGACTCACCCCAGTGACGGCATTCCGAACAATGCCCCATACGGTTCCAGCCCGAACAGGCCTCCATATAGAGGCCCTTATCCCGCACAAGGCGGAGACACCGCCCCGATGCACGGCGGTCCTGGCGCCCCGTACGACGGCGGTCCCGGTGCCCCGTACGACGGTGGTCCCGGCGCCCCGATGCACGGTGGTGGCCAACGCCCCGCGTACGACGGTCCTCCGCCGCCCGCCTACCGCCAGGACCCGAACGTCCCGTACGAACCCGTCCCTCAGACCGGTTACGGCCAGAACGCCGGGTTCACCCCCTCCGGCCGCCCGGTGCGGAACCGCAGCGGGCGTGGCGCGGACCGCTTCGCCCTGATCGTGCACACGCTGGCCGACATCGCCGCGGTCTTCCTCGGTCTCTGGATCCTGCTGTACCTGCTCGACGCGAACCAGTCGAACGTGTTCGTCGACTTCGTGCACGGCATGGCCGACTGGCTCGCCGGCTGGTCGCAGGACATCTTCACCATGGACACCGAGGGGCTGCGCGTCTTCTTCAACAACGCACTGCCCGCGGTGATCTATCTCGTGGTGGGCCACGGCGCCGCCGCCTGGATCCGCCGCCTGTGAGTCGCTCGTCGGCCGGACTTCGGGGCGGCCCCCAACGCCCTGGAGACTCCGCCGACGGGCCCTCTTGCGATCACACCCGTCGCACACCTTGACGCCCACGGGCACCCGGCGGGACGCTCGGCTCACCTTGAATCCGACGTCAACTCCGACGTCCACATCGAGAGGTGCGCCGATGACGCAGGTCTGGACGGTCCGAGGTCCGATCGACTCCAGCGAACTCGGGAACGTACTCGTCCATGAACACGTCGTCATCGTCGGCGAGGAGTTCCGGCAGAACTACGCGCAGTGGGACGAACAGGCCGTCGTCGACGACGCCGTCGCCCAGCTGAACGAGCTCAAGGGGCTCGGCATCGACACGATCCTCGATCCGACGGTGCTCGGTCTCGGCCGGTACATCCCCCGCATCCAGAAGATCGCCGCGCGCACGGACCTCAACATCGTCCCCGCGACCGGGCTCTACACGTACAACGATCTGCCGTTCCAGTTCCACTACAACGGGCCCGGCACCCTGTTCGGCGGCCCCGATCCGCTCATCGACCTGTTCGTGAAGGATCTGACGGAGGGCATCGCGGACACCGGTGTGCGCGCCGCGTTCCTCAAGTGCGCCATCGAGGAACAGGGCCTCACCCCCGGCGTCGAGCGCGCCATGCGGGCGGTCGGTCAGGCGTCCGTACGCACCGGGGCGCCGATCACCGTGCACACCCACCCCGCGTCGGAGTCGGGGCTCGTCGCGCAGCGCGTGCTCGCCGAGGAGGGCGTCGACCTCACGCGTGTCGTGATCGGTCACTCCGGGGACACCGCCGACCTGGACTATCTGATGCGGCTCGCCGACGCCGGCTCGTACCTCGGCATGGACCGGTTCGGGCTCGACACACCACTGACCACCGAACAGCGCGTCGACACCATCGCGGAGCTGGTGCGCCGCGGCTACACCGACCGGATCACGATCTCGCACGACGCCGCGTGCCTCATCGACTGGTTCGGCGACATCGACCGCGCCGAGATCGCCCCGCACTGGAACTACCGGCACATCAGCGAGGACGTACTGCCCGCCCTCGCCGACAAGGGTGTGTCCAAGGACGACATCGACACGATCCTGCGGGCGAACCCGCGGCGCCACTTCGAGAGTTAGGTCCTGAAGACAAGGCGGCCTCAGGGGCTGACCGCGCCTCCCCCGCGCTCCACGCTGCGCAGCACCTCCGCGTGGAGGGCGGCCAGTCCGTCGGGCGGCACGGTCGCGGGGCTGCCGGTGAGGGTGTACCACTCGTCGGCGCCGGTGTACTGGACGGCGATCCGGGCCCGGCCCCCGGCCTCCTGGATGGTGGCGACGGTGAGGTCCCCGGTGACCACGCCGACCTCGTCGGTCATGGCGCCGCCGGGGCCCGCGTGCACATCGCCGGTGAGGGTCTCGGCCTTCTTCCCGTCCCCGCTCATGTCGTCCCCGCTCATGCGGAACACGTGCCCAGCATCGTGGTCAGCTCGGCCTTCTCGGCGTCGGTGACCGTCAGTTCGTACGTCGACTTCACCGACACCCAGGAACGGGCGTACGTGCACCAGTAGTCCTTGGCGTCCGGCTGCCACTCGTCGGGCCCCTGGTCGCCCTTGGAGCGGTTCGAGTGGGCGGACACCGACAGGAGTTGGGGGTGCTCCAGGTCGTTGGCGAACGTCTTGCGCTGCTCCTGCGTCCACTGGTCGGCGCCGGAGCGCCAGGCGTTGGCGAGCGGCACGGTGTGGTCGATGTCGAGGTCCCCGGAGTCCGTGAACTTCTCGCCGTCGTAGATGCTGACCCAGTTCCCGGAGACGGCGCGGCACTCGTCGTCCGTCTTCACGTCCTTGCCGTCGCGCTTGAGGACCGCTTCGCGGGTGGTGCAGTTGTCGCCCTGCTCCGCCCAGTGCGGGAACTTGTCGCGGCTGTAGCCGGACATGGAGCCGTGGGGTGCCACCTTCAGTTCGGCCAGTTCGTCGCGGGCCTCGTCCGCGCTGGGCACGCCGGGGAGGGTGCCCTCCTGGGCGGGGGCGCCGGTGGTCGCGCTCGCCGAGGTCGAGGGTTCGGCGCCCTGCGCCGGGTCGTCGGACCCGCTGCCGACCCCCTGACACCCCGCGAGCAACAGCACCGTGAGCGCGGCCGGCACCGCCGACCGGCCCAATCGCCCGAACCGCGTACGTTCCTGAAACCCCATGCCCCGCAACTACCTTCCGTCGACCGCTTCGAACACCTCGAAGCGTACGGGGCGGCCGACGGAGTGTCAGGGACCGGACATGGCTCAGTGAGTCGAGGCCAGCAGCTTCAGCACCTCGTCCGTGGTGCCGGTCTCCCCCAGGCGCGGGAAGATCCGCTCGACGCTGCCGCGGTGCCCTTCCGGGTCGAGGTCGGTCATGGCGTCGGTGGCGAGGGTGACGTGGTAGCCGTGCTCGTGGGCGGCGCGGGCCGTGGACTCCACGCCGATGCTGGTGGCGACCCCGGTCAGGACGACCTGGGTGATGCCGCGGCGGCGCAGGTGCAGATCGAGGTCGGTGCCGTAGAACGCCGACCAGTTCCGCTTGGTGACGGTGATGTCCTCCGGGTGCCCGGCGAGCGCGTCGGTGATCTCGTCCCAGCCCTCGGGCATGGCACGGCCACCGCTGGGCGTCTCGGTGCGGCCGGGCGTGGCGTCGGAGCCGTCGACGGAGAAGGTGACCCGGACCAGGACGACCGGGAGCCCCGCCCCGCGGAAGGCGTCGGCGAGGCGCGCGCTGCGGTCGACGACGTCGGACACGGCGTGCGGCGCGCCGGACACACCCATGAGGCCCTTCTGAAGGTCGACGACGACGAGGGCGGTCTTGGGGTCGAGGGTGGTGAGAGACACGTGAACTTCCTTAGGGGCGAGCAGTGTTGAACGGTCTTGACAGAAGAGTGGGGGCGTCAGTCCCGGCCGACCCGGCGCAGCGCCCGGTCGGCCGCGGTCACCAGGAGCAGCAGCACGGAGACGACGACGAGCATCCAGGCCAGTTCGTGCAGCCCGGCCGTGTCGGCACCGGTCTTGAAGAACGCGGCGTTCCCGGCGGAGGCGAGCAGCGCGCCGAGATAGGTGAACGTGCGCAGCAGTCCGGCGGACGCGCCCGTGCGCTCCGGGTCGGCCTGGGCGTAGAGGGCGTTCTGGTTGGCGAGGCCGACGAGGCCCTGCGGGATGCCGAAGACCGCGCCGATGACGACGAGGAGCCAGATCGGACTGCTGGAGTTCAGCCCCAACAGGGCTGCCACTCCGACGAGTTGGGCGATGCCGCCGACGAACAGCTTGCCGCGCACCTGCGGGCGGCGCCCGGTGAGGACGGTGACACCGATGGCCATCAGGGACATCGGGAGCAGCAGAAGTCCCGCCTGTTCGGGGCCGAGGCCGCGGCCGTCCTGGAGCCATTGGCTGTAGCCGTACAGGAACGCGTACGACGTTGTGTACGCGAGGAGTTGGCGCGCGTACGTGGCGAGCAGCGGGGTGTTGCCGCTCAGTACGCGCAGGTCGATGAAGGGGTCGGCGGAGGCCAGTTCCCTGCGGGCGAAGACCGCGCCCGCGACCGCGCCGATCACCGGCAGGTACCAGTGCGCGGCCCCCGGCGACGTGAGGAACAGCATGAAGGCGGTGAGCGACCCGGCGAACAGCAGCATGCCGGGCACGTCCGCGGAGGTGGTGGCGTCGGCTTCGCGGCCCGCCCTGACGTGCTTCGGCAGCCGCAGCGCGCCGAGCACGAGACAGGCGAGGGAGAGCGGCACGTTGATCGCGAAGATGAGGTGCCAGCCACCGAGGCCGATCAGCACGCCGCCGAGGGTCGGGCCGATGACGGCGATGACCTGGTTGGACACCGACAGCGCGGCGAGGATGCCGCTGGGGCTCTTCATGCCGGTGCGCTCGGACTCGGTGCGCAGCAGATACATGGAGGCCGGGTACGCGGCGGAGGTGCCGAAGCCGAGCAGCACCCGGGAGACGATCAGCACCCAGAAGCTCGGTGCGAGCACGCCGAGCAGGCCCGCGACACCGACGAGCGCGGTGCCGAGCAGATAGAGCCTGCGCGGCCCGAACGCGTCGACGAGCCGGCCGATCACGGGCTGGCCGACGGCCGTGGCGAGATACAGCGCGGAGACGAGCCAGGCCGTCCGGGACGGCGGAACGCCGAAGGCGTGGCCGATCGGGACGAGCGCCACCGCGAGCATCGAGGAGTTGATCGGGTTCAGGATCGACCCGAACATCATCGGCGCGACGAGGCGCCGGTCGAACCCGTCGCCCGCGCCCCGCTTCCGCCCGCTCCGGACGCGCTCGGCTATGCCGCTCACGCCTGCGTCACCTCGTCGAGCAGCGCCATCGCCGTGATCACGGCGCGCAGCTGCTCCTCGCTGCCGCGCTCGACGAGCTGCCCGGCGAGCCACGCCTGACGCGCCCGGCGCACACCCTGACGTCGCTCGCGCCCCGCCTCGGTGAGCGCGACCACGCGGCGGCGCCCGTCCTCGGGGTCCGCGTGGCGCTCGACGAGGCCGCGCTCCTCCAGGGCGATGACGTGCTTGGCCATGGACTGCGGCCGCACGTTCTCGATCGCCGCGAGGTCGCTGGCGGTGGAGGGCCCGTACTTGTCGAGCCGGGAGAGCACGGACGCCTGGGCGGGCGAAAGCTCACCCTCGGGGTCCACGTCGAGCGCCATCAGCTTGCGGCGGAGCCGGCTGATGATCACCCACACCTCGTCGGTGGCCCGGGCCGCGAGCTCCTCGATCGGTGCGCTGTCGTCGGTCATGCCTCAACGGTAGATCGACAGCCCAGGCTGTGCAACCTGGGCTGCACAGTTTTCCTGCCGAGTACGTCGGTCCGTCCCGGTCGTGGCGGCGCATCCGCGGGACCGCCCCCGCGTGAAGGTGATGAGGTACGAGAAAGTCCGGCCCATCCGTCGGGCCTTCGGCTCCGGATTACTTCTGCACCCGCGATCACGCGCGTACCGGTACAGCGCCTTGGAGGACCTGAACGTGAAGGAAGCCGTCCACATCGGCCCGGGCCCGGCACCCGGGCCCGATCTGCAAGAACTCATGGCCGACGTGGCCAGGGGCGACCAGGAGGCCTTCGCGTCGGTGTACGACGTCGTCGCCGGGTCCGTGCTCGGCGTCGTGCGCAGCGTGCTGCGCGACCGTGCGCAGTCCGAGGAGGTGGCGCAGGAGGTGCTCGTCGAGGTGTGGCGGACGGCGGCGCGCTACCGGCCCGACCGCGGCACCGCGATCAACTGGGTGCTGACCCTGGCGCACCGGCGCGCGATCGACCGGGTCCGCTCGGTGGAGGCCGCGGCCGCCCGGGACCACAAGGCGGCGCTGCTCGACCGGACACCGGAGTTCGACGAGGTGACCGAGGAGGTGGAGGCCCGTCTGGAGCGCGAGCAGGTGCGCCGCTGTCTGCGCATGCTGACCGAACTCCAGCGTGAGTCCGTCTCGTTGGCGTACTACCGGGGTCTGACCTACCACGAAGTGGCCGAGTTGCTGTCGGTGCCGCTGGGGACCATCAAGACGCGGCTGCGCGACGGTCTGATCCGGCTCCGTGACTGCCTGGGGGTGAGCGTGTGAGCGCCGCGGATCTGCACACGTTGACGGGCGCGTACGCGCTGCACGCACTCACCGAGGCCGAGCGGGAGGAGTTCGAGCGGCATCTCGGCCCCTGCGAGTCCTGCGCGCAGGAAGTGGCGGAGCTGTCCGCCACGGCCAACCGGCTCGGCCTGGGCCTCTCGATGGTGCCCCCGGCCGGATTCAGGGACCAGGTGCTGCAACGGATCACGACCGTCCGCCAAGAGGCGCCGCGCACCTCCCCGGACACCCCGAAGGCCCGGCTGTCGTGGCGGGCGCGGCGTGTTCCGCGCTGGACGCTGGCCGCCTGCCTCGCCGGGATCGTCGCGCTGGGCGGTACGACGGTGTGGCAGTACCAGGAGGCACAGGACGCACAGCAGCGGGCGCGCACCGCGCAGGCCGGCACGGACGAGGTGGCGGCGGTCCTCGCCGCGCCCGACGCGAAGGTGCGCACCGCGTCGCTCGGCAGCGGGGCGAACGGCACCGTCGTGGTCTCCGAGCAGCAGGACAAGGCGGTGTTCGTGGCGTCCGGGATGACGGCGCCGCCGCGCGGCAAGGCGTACCAGCTGTGGTTCGACGACGGCGGCACGATGCGCTCGGCCGGCCTGATGGATCCGGGGCGCGAGTCGCAGACGGTGCTGATGGCCGGCGCGGTGGGCGACTCGACCGGTATGGGGATCACGGTGGAGCCGGCCGGTGGTTCGGACCGGCCGACGTCCAAGCCACTGGCGTTGATGTCACTGCCGACGTAGGCACATGCGGGGCCCCGGCCGTCCTGCGGACGGCCGGGGTTCAGTCACGGCGGGGCGGACGCGGGAAGAAACCGCTGGTCCGGGCCGCGTACTCGGCGTACCCCGGGCGCTGTGCCATGTGCCGCTCCAGCAGTGCCTTTCCGCTGCCGCCGATCAGCAGGTAGCTCATGGTCATCGGGGAGACGACGGCGAGCACGGCAGGTAGTGGGCCCGCTTCGCATGCGATGAGGAACAGGCCCCACCAGACGCAGAAGTCGCCGAAGTAGTTGGGGTGGCGGGTCCAGCTCCACAGGCCGCGGTCCATGAGGCGGCCCCGGTTCGCGGGATCGGCCTTGAAGCGGGCGAGTTGGTGGTCGCCGACCGCTTCGAAGAACAGGCCCACGGCCCACACCACCGCTCCGGCGACCGCGAGGAAGGACAGCGGCCGGGTCGCGTACGCGGTGATCTGCACCGGCAGCGACACCAGGACGATGAGCGCGCCCTGGAGCAGGTACACCATGCGCAGCGCGTACCACTGGCGGTTTCCGGGCGCCTTGGCGAGGAGCTGTTCGTAGCGCGGGTCCTCGCCGTGCCCGCGCGAGCGCCGGCCGATGTGGACCGCGAGCCGCACACCCCACACCGCGGTGAGCGCGGTGACGAGCAGCCGTCGCGCCGCGTCGCCCTCGCCCGCGGAGACCCCGTACGTGGCGACGGCGACCGCCGCGAACCCGGCACCCCACGCCACGTCGACGCCCCGGTGCTTCCCCGTCCGTACGCCGATGAGGAACGCGATCAGGACGACGGCGAGCACCACGCCCGCGCTGACGGCGACGTTCCAGCCGAACGCGCCCCAGTTCAGCTCACTCATGACCGCTCCAGGTGCCGAGGCGCAGCGGAAGCGCGGTGCCGCCCGTGGGGTCGGGGCGCACGGCCAGGATCTGGTCTACGCCCATCCGGCGTTCCGCGAAGGCGAGCCCGCCGCCGACGAGGTACAGCCGCCACACCCGCGCGCCCTCCTCGCCGAGCAGCCGCACCGCGTCGTCCCAGTTCTCCTCCAGGGTCCGGTGCCAGGCGTCGACCGTGCGGACGTAGTGCTCCCGCAGTGCCTCGACGGAGCGGACCTCCAGGCCCGCCTGTTCGAGGAGCGTCACCGTGTCCCCCAGCGGGCGCATGTGCATGTCCGGGGCGATGAACGCCTCGATGAACGCGCCGCCGCCCGGCGCGGTGTGCTGCCGGGACATCTGCTGGACGAGGATCCGGCCGCCGGGCCTGACCCGGTCGTTCAACAGCACGGCGAAAGCCGGGTATTCGGCGTCGCCGACGTGTTCACCCATCTCGATGGTGGCGGCCGCGTCGTACTGGCCACCCGCGGGTTCGCGGTAGTCCTGGCAGAGCACCTCGACGCGCTCGTCCAGGCCTCGCGCCGTCGCCTGTTCCCTTACGTGGGCGGCCTGTTCCGCGGCGAGGGTGACCGCGGTGACGTGCACGCCGTGCTGCTCGGCGGCGTACAGCGTGAGCGAACCCCAGCCGCAGCCGACGTCGAGGAGGCGGTCGCCGGCCTTCAAGTCGAGCTTGCGGCAGACGAGTTCGAGCTTGGCGCGCTGGGCGGCGGCCAGGGTGGCGGGCTGGGCGTCCTGTAGTGCCTCGTCCGGCCAGTACGCGCACGAGTAGGCCATCGTGTCGTCCAACAGGAACCGGTAGAAGGCGTTCGACAAGTCGTAGTGGTGGCTGATGGCGGCGCGGTCGCGGGCCCTGCTGTGCAGTGTGCCGCGCAGCCGGGCCTGGCCTGCCGGGGGCGCGGGCGGGGGTCCGACGGCGCCGAGGCGCAGCAGCGTGCGTGCGGCGCGGGCGCGGACGGCGAGGGTGACGCGCGGCGCGTGCACGGACCGCTCCCGCGCCGCCCGCCACATCGTGCGCAGGGCCTCGCCGAGGTCCCCGTCGACGTCGATGTCGCCGGTGATGTACGCCTGGGACAGGCCGAGTTCGCCCGGATTCCACAGGAGGCGGCGCAGGGCGCGGCGGGTGCGGATCACGGCCACAGGGGTGCCGGTCGGGCCCGCCTCGCTGCCGTCCCAGGCACGCAGGCGCAGCGGGAGCGGACCGCCGAGCGCTTCCTCGGCGAGTGCGGCGAGCCGGTCCGCGGCGCCTGTCCGGGTGGGCTTCGGGGTCATCGGCGCGCACTCTCCTTGGTGAACAGGAACTGCTGGACATCGAGGTACCCGGAGCGGAACCCGGCCTCCGAGTAGGCGAGATAGAGGGTCCACATGCGGCGGAACGTCTCGTCGAAACCGAGGGCCGCGACCTCGTCGGCCCGCTCGGTGAACCGCTCGCGCCACAGCCGCAGCGTCTCGGCGTAGTGCGGTCCGAACGCGTCACGGCGTGCGGTGCGCAGCCGGGTGTGGTCGCGAGTGATCCGGTCGACGGCCTCGACGGACGGCAGCAGCCCGCCGGGGAACACGTACTTCTGGATCCAGGTGTACGTGTCCCGGGTCGCGAGCATCCGGTCGTGCGGCATGGTGATGGCCTGGACGGCGGCGCGGCCGCCGGGCTCGAGCCGGTCGTCGAGGGTGCGGAAGTAGCCCGTCCAGTACTCCTCGCCGACGGCCTCGACCATCTCGACGCTGAGCACGGCGTCGTACGTGCCCGTGCTCTCGCGGTAGTCGCGCAGCTCGACGCTCACCCGGTCGGTGAGGCCCGCCTGTTGGATGCGTCGGCGGGCGAGCTCCTGCTGCTCGGCGGAGAGCGTCAGCGAGGTGACGTGGGCGCCGCGGGCGGCGGCGCGCAGGGCGAGTTCGCCCCAGCCGGTGCCGATCTCCAGGACGCGGGTGCCTGCGCCGACCTCGGCGAGGTCGAGCAGCCGGTCGATCTTGCGGTGCTGGGCGGCGGCCAGCACGGACCAGTCGGCGGGGAAGCCGCGGAAGATCGCTGAGGAGTAGCTGAGCGTGTCGTCGAGGAACAGGGCGAACAGGTCGTTGGAGAGGTCGTAGTGGTGGCTGATGTTCGCGCGGGAGCCCTGCACGGTGTTGCGCCGGGCATCGGGCTGGCGCTGCGCCCACAGTCCGCGCAGCCGTTGCAGCGGGGCGGGCACGAGGGTGCTCACGTGCTGGGCGAGAACGGTGAGCACGCCGACGAGGTCGGGCGCGTCCCACTCCCCCGCCTGGTACGACTCGCCGAAGCCGATGAGGCCCCGGGCGCCGATTCTGCGGTGGAACGCCTCCGGATCGCGTACGTCCAGCACGGGGCCTCCCAGGCCCACCGGTTTCTCCCTCAAGTACCGTACGCGCAACGGGAGTCGGTGCAGGGCGGAGCGGACCACGGTCGCGGCGACGGCCGTCCGGGCCCGGGACGCGGGCGGCAGCGCGGCGACGTCGGGCCAGCGCGCCGCGTCCACCTCGGCGCGGGTGGTGAGCGGGGCGGCGGCCGGGGTCGCGGTCGGGGTGAGCCTCATTGCATGCCTTTCTGCGGCTGGTGGCGGGGGCGGGGCACGATGCGCAGGCCGCGCAGCAGCAGCCGTACGCCGTGCCACCGGATCGCGGCGGACACCGCGCGCGTGGAAAGCGGGTGGCGCAGCACGGTGCGCGCGATCCCGAGCGGGGTCGCGGCGCGGCGCAGGCCGCGGACGGTGGCCGTGAACGGCGGTGCAGAGCCGCCCTCCAGACGGATCATCAGGTCGAGCCGTGCACCGGGTGGCGCGAGCCGCATCCGGTAGCGGCCCTCGACCTCGAAGAACGGCGAGACGTAGAACTCCTTGTCCGTGCGCGCCCGGTGGTCGGCGCCCGGGTGCAGCAGGTAGCAGTGGCGTTCGCCGTACGTGTTGTGGACCTCGGCGACGACGCAGCGCGGCGGTCCTTCCGGGGCGTCGGCGTCGTGGCACCAGTAGACGGTGAGCGGGTTGAAGACGTGCCCGAGGACACGGGCGTGGGCGAGCATCTCGACCCGGCCTCCCGCGAGGTCGACACCGTTCGCCGCGAGGAACGTGTCCAGGCGCCCGCGCAGGGTGGGTGCGTCGCCGCCGAGGTGGTCGCGGGCGTCGAAGCGGGCGAACCAGCGCAGGGGGTACGGGAGTCGGGGCGGCCGGTCGATGTCGATGAGCCACAGGTACGTGCGGTGGCGCAGGGTGTGACGCACCGGGCCGGTACGCACGTGCGCGACGGTGCAGGGGTAGAGGGCGGGTGTGCCGGCCGTCGGGGACCTCACCACGTCACCCCCAGCGCGGCGGCGGCCGCGACGCCCGACCGGCAGCCGTCCTCGTGGAAGCCCCAGCCGTGGTAGGCGCCGGCGAACGCCGTGACGGGGCCGTTCAGTTCGGGCAGGCGGCGCTGGGCGGCCACGGACTCGGGGGTGAAGACGGGGTGTTCGTAGACCATGCGCGCCAGGACGTTGGACTCCTCGACGCGGTCGGCTCCGTTGAGGGTGACGAGGAACCGTTCGGGGGCATCGAGGCGTTGCAGCCGGTTCATGTCGTAGCTGACGCGGACGCCCGCCGCGTCCGTGTCGCACGACGGCATCAGGTAGTTCCAGGAGGCCCGGGCGGCCGGGCTGCGCGGCAGGACGCGGGTGTCGGTGTGCAGGAGCGTCGGGTTGCGGGAGTAGCGGAACGCGCCGAGCACCGCGCGTTCGTAGTCGTCGGCGTCGGCGAGGAGGCGCAGCGCCTGGTCGGGGTGGGTGGCGAGGACCACGGAGTCGTACGTGACCGTGCCGAGGCGGTCAGTGGTGACATCGGCGCCCGTGGTGTGTCGCCGCACGGCGCGCACCGGGGTGCCGGTGTGCACGGCGTCGAGGTTCTTGGCGACGCGTTCGACGTAGCGGTGGGAGCCGCCGGTCACGGTGCGCCAGACCGGCGAGCCGGACACCGCGAGCATCCCGTGGTGGTCGAGGAACCGGAAGAGGTGGGTGGCGGGGTACTGCCTCGCGGTGTGCCCGTCGCACGACCAGACCGCGGAGACGACAGGTGTCATGAAGTGGGCGACGAAGTAGGGCGAGAAGCGCTCGCGGGCGAGGAACTCGCCGAGCGTGAGTGGCAGTTCACCCTGCCCGGCCTCCGCGAGGAGTCGGCGGGCCGCCCGGTGGAAGCGCGGCACCTCCCCCAGCATGCGCAGGTACGACGGCCGCAGCGCGCTGCGCGGCCGGGCGAACAGTCCGCGCGGCCCGCGAGCACCCGCGTACTCCAGGCCGCAGCCCTCGCAGCGCACGGACATGCTCATCTCCGACTCCTGCGTGGCCACGCCGAGCTCACGGAAGAGACGCAGCAGGTTGGGGTACGTACGCCGGTTGTGCACGATGAACCCGGAGTCCACCTGGTGCACCCGGCCGTCAGCCGACGCCAGGTCATGGGTGTGCGCGTGGCCTCCGAGCCGGTCGTCGGCCTCGTACAGGGTGACCTGGTGGCTGCGCCCGAGAATGTGCGCCGCCGTGAGACCCGCCACTCCGCTGCCGATGACGGCCGTGTGCCGCCTCGCCCCGCCTGACATCGTGCTCCTCCCGACCGGCCCCGCTCGGGCCTCTCACCTGTGATCCGGAGCGGGGGCGTGCGTGGATTGGCCGGGCCGCTCAACATCCTTTCGGGTGATCGGCGCGTCGGGGATGCACCTGTTGGTGTCCGTGTGGCCCTCGACGTCAATGGTTACCGCTGAGTAAGATCAGGCGGACCGCACCGCACGCCGCTCCCCGCAGCCAGGAGGCACCCTTGCGTCGCGCCCGCTCCTCCGACCTCCTCGCCGGCCTGCTGGCCGGGGCCGGAGTCGCCCACTTCCTGATCCCGAAGCAGTTCGACGCCATCGTGCCGCGCCGGCTTCCCGGCTCCCCGCGCTTCTGGACGCAGGCCAGCGGTGTGGTGGAGCTGGCACTCGCGGCGGGCATCGCCGTGCCGCGCACCCGGGCCCGCTCCGCCACCGCGGCTGCCGCGTTCTTCGTCGCCGTCGTGCCCGCCAACATCCAGATGGCGGCCGACTGGAAGGACCGCCCCGCGCCGCTGCGACGGGCCGTCCAGGCGCGGGTTCCGCTGCAGATCCCGCTGGTGCTGTGGGCGCGCAAGGTGGCGCGCGACGCGACGCGCTGAGCGTGGTGGACCGTTGTCCGGCCCACCACGCCCGACCACGCGATCCGCGCGTCAGCTCTTCGGCATCAGCACACTGTCGATGATGTAGACGTTGGCGTTGGCCGTCTTCACGTTGCCGCAGACGACGTTCGCGGAGTCGTTGACCTTGTAGGACTCACCGGAGCCCGAGGTCGTCAGCTTCGACTTCTCCAGCGTCTCGAACGAGCCCTTCTCCAGGTCCTTCGGCTCCAGCTTCTGACCCACCACGTGGTACGTGAGGATCTTCGTCAGCTGGGCCTTGTCGTTCAGGACCTTGTCGAGGTCGGCCTTGGGGATCTTCGCGAAGGCGTCGTTGGTGGGCGCGAAGACCGTGACGTTCTCGGCGTTGTTGAGGGTGTCGACCAGACCGGCCTTCTTCACGGCGGTGACGAGCGTGGAGAGCGCCGGGTTGTTCGACGCGGCGGTGGCCACCGGGTCCTTGGCCATGCCGTCGAAGGAACCGGCACCGTCCTTGGGCACCGAAGCACACCCCGGGCCGAAGGGCTTGCTCTTCGAGGACATGTCCTCGGAGGGCGAGGCCTTGGAGCTGGACTTCTTGGCGGTGTCGGAGGCGCTGTCCTTGGTGTCCGTGCTGGAGCAGGCGCTGAGGGCCAGCGGGAGCACGGCGGCCGCGGCGAGGGCGATTGCGGCGCGGCGGGTACGGAGGGTGTTCATCGTTGTCTCCTGGTGGTGACGGTGTGGGTAAAAGGCTTTGGGACTTGGGGGTTTGGGGATTGGGGCTTTGGGGCTTTGGTCAGTCCACGGTGACCACCACCGTGTGTCGTCCGGACGCCCCGTCGGGGAAGGTCCCGGCGCGTTGTGCGGTCTGGACGTCGCCCGTGCGGTCGGTGGCGCGGACGGTCAGGGTGTGACCGCCTTTGGTGGCACGCCAGGCGTACGACCATTGGCGCCAGGTGTCCCTGGAGTCCTCGGCGGCCAGTTCGGCGGCCTCCCAGGGCCCGTCGTCGACGCGGATCTCGACCTTGTCGATGCCGCGGTGCTGCGCCCAGGCCACTCCGGCGACCATCACGGTGCCGGTTTTCGGGTGGGCGAACGGCTTGGGTGTGTCGATACGGGCCTGCGTCTTGATGGGCGCGCGGCGGGCCCACTTCCGCTTCACCCAGTACGGGTCGTAGGCGTCGAACGTGGTCAGTTCGAGGTCGGTGAGCCACTTGCATGCGGAGACGTAGCCGAAGAGGCCCGGCACCACCATCCTCACCGGGAAGCCGTGCGCGAAGGGCAGCGGCTGCCCGTTCATGCCGACGGCCAGGAGGGCGTCGCGGCCGTCCATGACGTCGTCGACAGGGGTGCCGATGGTCATGCCGTCGACGGATCGGGCCACCAACTGGTCGGCGGGGCCACCGTCTTGGGGTGGGCGCACTCCGGCCTCGCGCAGCAGCGTGGCGAGCGGGACGCCGAGCCAGCGGGCGTTTCCGGCGTAGGGACCGCCGACCTCGTTGGAGACGCAGGTCAGGGTGATGTCACGCTCGATGAGATCGCGGCCGAGCAGGTCGTCGAGGGTGAAGGTCATGGGACGTGCCACACCCTTGCCGTGCAGCCGGAGCCGCCAAGTACCGGCGTCGACCTCGGGGACGACGAGGGCGGTGTCGACGCGGTAGAAGTCGCTGTTCGGCGTACGGAAGGGGCTGACGCCGGGGATGCGCAGCTGGGTCCCCTTAGGGACGGGCGGCGCGGGCGAGGCCGGGGCGGGGAGGGTGAGCGCCTCACGGGAGGCGCGGGCACCGCTGCCGCGCGATCCGGCCAGACCACGGCCCAGGGCGCCGATGGCGACGCTGCCGACGGCCGTGCCACCTACGGCGAGCAGGAAGGGGCGTCGGGCGAGTGGGTTCCGGGGGGTGGGTGCGGGCGTGGGTGTGGGTGCCGCCTCATCCGCAGGTGCGGACACCCCCGCCTCCGCCGCCCGGTCCCTCGCCGCGAGACCGCTCAGCCAGTACAGGACCAGCGCGCCCACCACGGCCGCCACCAGCGACGGCAGGGTGTCCAGTAGACCGGCCGCGTCGGGGCGGGTCAGCGCGGCGGCTGCCCCGACCAGACCGATCAGCAGCACGCCCGCCGAACCGACCCGCCGGTGCCGTACCGCGACGACACCGAGCGCGCACGCGAGGACCACCAGGACGGCCACGATGCCGAGTTGCAGCATCGGCTTGTCGTCGGTGCCGAACGTGCGGATCGCCCATTCCTTCACCGGTGTGGGCGCACGGTCGATGGCCGCGCCGCCCACGACGGTGAGCGGAGCCGTCTGCGGACGCACCAGGGCGGCCACCGGCTCGGCGGCCGCCAGCGCGGCAGCCCCGGCCACGAGCCCGGCCACCGCGCCGCGCACCGCACGGCGGAGCCGCGTCCCGCGTCGATCACTTCCCTCTGCTGTCACATGGGGAATACGGAACCGACGGGTGCGTGGATGGGGTTCTCATTCGATCGAGTGAGAAACGGTGGAAACGGGCAGGTCGGGGCGGGGGTGCTCGGCTCAGGCCAGCGGCTCCTGCAACTCGGTCACCCAATCCTCCCGGTCCTCGGGGCACTCCAGGGTGATCTCCCTGGGATAGCCGGCCGACCGGTGCCCGTGCGCGTCGATCCAGCGGGCCAGGGTCTGGACCGTCGGCAGCACCGCGTCCATGGAGCCGCGGTGGACGATCGTCGCGGCGCGTTCGACGGACGGCACATCGAGGATGCGCAGCCCGTCGTCCTCGCGCGGCTCGGCGGACACCTCGACGCCCGCGTGGACGAGGATGCCGCCGCCGGGCGCGTCCTCGTAGCGGGCGATGCCGGGCCCGGTGGGACGGATCCCGGCCGCTTCGAGGCGCTGGAACAGCTCCCCGTACAGCGGCTGGATGACCGGGCTGATGGAGCCGGGCTCGAAGTCGGCCGCCACGGCGGTCAGTTCGGCCACGCGTACACCCGGCAGGGGTTTGATGACGACGTCGTCGGTGGGCATGGATCCCTCGCTCTCGATCGATCGGAGCCGCGCCTCGACGCCGGTCAGCCGGGCCGCCGCCGCGGCCATCTCCGCCTCCAGGTCCGCGCGCCGCATCCGCAGCATGGCGCGCAGCTGACCGGAGTCGATCTTCTCGTCCAGCAGCTCCCCGACCTGTTCGAGCGTGAACCCGAGGCCCTTGAGCGCGATCACGCGGTTGAGGCGTGCGAGCTGGGCGGCGGTGTAGTGGCGGTAGCCCGTGGCCGGGTCGACATGGGCAGGGCGCAGCAGTCCCGTCGCGTCGTAGTGACGCAACATGCGGACCGACACACGCCCGTGCCGGGCGAACTCTCCGATGGTGAACATGATGTCTCCCAGTCCACGGGCTCACACGGTGTGAGAGTCAAGCCGCTACTTCGCGGTGAACACCGCCACCGTACGGGCCGGTACCTCGAAGGTGCCCGAGCCCTTCGTGTACGAGGCCGACTTCACCCCCTCGTCCGAGCCGCCGGCCTGCACCGGATGGAGCCGGTACCCCTTCCCCGCGAGGTCGGCGACCTTCTGCTTCTGCCGGTCGGGCGTCGCGTTGAAGACCACCACGAGATCACCGAGCCGCATCGTGATGACACCTGGTGTCTCGTCCTTGCCGGAGAGCGGGAAGGAGAGGGACTTCTGGACCTCCGCGGACGTTGGCAGCCGGAAGGCGGGCTCGGTGGTGCGGATCTTCAGGAGGTCCTGGTACGCGGCCGACGTCCCCTCGATCTCGGCACAGCCCGGTACCTTCACCGACGCCAACAGAGGCTTCGCGTAGGGCCACTTGGCCTCGTTGTCGGCGGCCATCGGCAGGCCGCGTCCGAAGCCGTTGCCCGCACGGCAGTCCCAGTGGATCGCGTTGAACCAGTCGCCGCTGTCGAACGAGTTGCGGTCGAGTGACTTCGAGCGCAGCAGGTCGGTGCCGGCCTGGGAGAGCGCCGGTCCCTGGGAGAGGGCCGCCGTGGCCATCGCGAGGACCTGCATACGGGAGCGGTTCGCCGCGCTCGTCGTCGCGGGCAGTTTGTACGTCAGCGTGTCGTAGAGGGACTCGTTGTCGTGCGCGTCGGCGTAGGCGAGGGCGTCGCCGGGGGCGTCCGCGTAGCCGGCGGGAGCGCCGTTGTAGTCGACGTCGGAGCCCTTGACCGTGCGGCCGCCGGTGTCCGTGAACTCGTAGGCCGCGAGGTTCCCCGACAGGCCCACCTTGATGAGGTCCTGGTAGTGCAGCAGCCGGGCCTTCTGCTCGGCCGAAGTGCCGTTCGCCTTCGAGGTGTTGGGGTCGGTGTAGAGGCCGGAGGCGAAGCCCTGCACGCCCGGGTCCTCGTCGAAGGGCGAGCCGCCGCGCACCGCGTCCCGCGCCCGGTCGGAGAACGTGGCGATGCCGGTGCCCGCCATGTTCTTCTGCGTGGCCTGCACGAAGCGGGCGTCGTCGGCGATCTCGCCGAAGTTCCAGCCCTCCCCGTAGAGGATGATCTTCTTGCCGTCGACACCGTCCTTCTCGAGGGTCAGGGCGTCGAGGGCCTTGCGGACCGCGAGGATGTTGGCCTTCGGGTGGTGTCCCATCAGGTCGAAGCGGAAGCCGTCGACCTTGTACTCGCGCGCCCAGGTCACGATCGAGTCGACGACCAGCTTGCCCATCATCTTGTTCTCGGGCGCCGTGTTCGCACAGCAGGTGGAGTTCGCGACCGAGCCGTCGGCCATGAGCCGCTGGTAGTAGCCGGGCACGGTGCGGTCCAGGACGGATGTCTTGTCCTGGCCACTGGCCGCCGTGTGGTTGTAGACGACGTCCATGACGACCCGCAGGCCGTCCTCGTTCAGCGACTTGACCATCTTGCGGAACTCGACGGTGCGTCCGGTGCCGTCGGGGTCGCTGGCGTACGAGCCCTCGGGGACCGTGTAGTGGTACGGGTCGTAGCCCCAGTTGTAGGCGTCCTTGCCGGCCGTCTTGCCGACGCACTCCTGCTGCTTGTCACTGTCGGGGGCCGCCGACTTCAAGTCGCAGCCAGGGGCGGCCTGTTCGGACTTCTTTTCGGGGATCGTCGCGATGTCGAAGGCCGGCAGCAGGTGCACGTACGAGGTACCGGACTTCGCGAGCTTGCGCAGGTGCTTCGAGCCGTCGGTGTTCTTGTCGGTGAATGCGCGGTACGTGCCGCGGTCCTTCGCCGGTGTCGTCTCGTCCTCGACCGAGAAGTCCCGGACGTGGAGTTCCTGGATCTGCGCGTCCTTCATGGGTACGGCCTTGGGCTTGGTCAGGCCCGACCATCCTTGCGGGGCAAGGGACTTGTCGTCGAGGTCGACGACGAGGCTGCGCTCCGAGTTCGCGGTGAGCGCCACGGAGTACGGGTCGGTGACCTTGTTCGTGACGAGTTTCTGGACGCTGGGCGCCCACACCCGCACGGCGTACCGGTACTCCTTGCCGCGCCACGCGGACGCGGACCCGGTCGCCGACCAGACGCCGCTCGCGTCGTCGCGGCGCATGGGCAGGGTCTTCCCGTCGAGTTCGAGGGACACCTCACGGGCGGTCGGCGCCCACACCGACAGGGCCACCTTTCCGTTCTTGAACACCGGGCCCAGGTCGGCCTTTTGGGCGGCGTCCGCGTAGGTGTCGTCGAGGACGCCCGCCGTCTGTACGCCGGTCGCCGCGAGCAGCGCCCCGTTCGCCGCCCGCTGCGTGGCGATCAGCTGCCCGCGCAGCACCTCACGCACCCGGTCGCGGTCGCGCGGGTCGACGGTGAACGCCGAATAGTCCTTGAGATGGGGGTACTTGGCCTTCTGTGCGTCGCTCAACGCACCGGGGTTCAGCCGCAGCCACTGCCCCTCGTCGGTCAGCGCGCCGTCATCGACGCCGATCCCGCCCTCCGGCGCGTACACCAGCTGCTGGCTGGTGGCGGCGGTGGCCTTCACCTTCCAGACGACGGTGTCGGAGTCGATCCACTGCGCCTCGGCCTTCGAGAGGTCGAGGTCCGCCCCCGAACCCACGGACGGGAGAAGGTAGTTGGTGTCACCGGAGTTGAGCCATGCCTCCTTGCCGTATGTGGCGAAGTCGAGCGAGCGGTCCGTGGCGATGTCCTTCTCGTCGCCCTTGTGGAGGATGTAGCTGAGCGAGGTCGCGCCGTCGGCGAGCGGCACCTCGAAGGTCACGCCGTACGCGTCCTTGCCGGTGGGTTGCAGCGGCTTCGACCAGTCGGTGGGGTTCGCGGCGCCGGTCCACGTGTGCAGGCCCCAGCCGTCGTAGTCGCCGTCGGGGCGGTGCACGTGGATGACGGCCTTGTTAGCGTCCTGCGGCGGGTAGGCGCCGTCGGGCCTGGTCGCGGACTGCGCGTCCTTGCCCTGTTCGACCCAGACCTCGCCGGTCTTCCCGAGGTCGATGGTGCGCTGAGGCCCGTCGGCCGTGCCGGACTTGTCGATCGTGTACGACACCGATTCCGCGCCGTCGGGGACCTTCACCCAGGCGAAGGCTCCGTAGGCGTCCCGGCCCACGAACTCGGCCGAGGTGTCACCGGACGTGAGCCGCCAGCCGTCGTAGTCGCCGTCGGCACGCTTGTAGTGGACGACCGCGTAGTCCCGGTCCACGGCTGTGGGCTTCTCGGGCGCGGGCGCCTGGCCCGCCACCGTGTCGGCGAGGGCGCCGGCGGTGCGTCCGGGGCGGTCGACCACAACTGCCTTGTACCGCAGGGCCGTTCCTGCCGCCACCGTTTCCGGGATGTGCTGCGTGATCTTGTACGGGGCGTGGTCGACGGAACCGAGCGTGCGCCACTTGCCGTTGCCCACCTGTGCGGCGAAGACGACGCGGGCCGAGGCCGTGTCGCCGGGGTCGGCGGAGAGGGTGAGCGTGCCGGTGGCTCCGGCGGCGGGGGCCTTCAGGGCCAGCGTGGGCTTCGCGGCAGCGGCGGGGAGCTTCGACGAGGCGCGCAGGACGAGCGACGACAGCGCGGGCACGGTGACCTTCACGCGACCGTCGGACGCCGCCACGGAACTCGAATCACCGTATATGGAACGGAACTTGGCCGACTCCACCGGCAGCTCGGCCGTCTTCGCCTCGCTCGCGTTGTTCACGGCGACGACGTACTCGCGGTCGTCTCCGGTGCGCGAGAAGGCGTACACGGAGTCCTTCGCGTACAGCTCCTTCTGTGCTCCGTCGGTGAGCGCCGGGTTGTCCTTGCGGAGCTTCGACAGCGCGGCGATGGACGTGAACAGCGGGTGCTTCGTGTCGTACGCGGCGTCGGCGTGCGTGCGGTCGGTGCCGAGCTCGTCGTCGTCGACGTAGTCCGCGACCTTCGAGCCGAACATGGTCTGCCGGGCGTCCTTGTCGCCGCCCGCACCGGTGAAGCCCTGCTCGTCGCCGTAGTAGACGACGGGGTTGCCGCGCGAGAGGAACATCAACTCGTTGGCGAGCTTGTCGCGCTGGACGAGTTCCGCTTCGGACGCCTTGGGGTTGTCGGCCTTCAGGAACGTGCCGATGCGGCCCATGTCGTGGTTGCCGAGGAAGGTGACCTGCTCGTACGCGTTCGCCTTGTCGGTGGCGTATTTGTAGTCGTCGGCGAAGACCTTGGCGAGTTTGTCGGCGGAGGCGCCCTGCGAGGCGTAGGCGCGGGCCGCGTCCTGGAACGGGAAGTCGAGCGTCGCGTCGAGGCGGCCCTGGGTGACGTACGGCGATGTCACGTCGGTGTCGGCGGAGTAGACCTCGCCGAACATGAAGAAGTCCTTGCGGCCGCGTTCGGCGGCGTACTTGTCGAGCGCCGTCGCCCACTGCGTCCAGAAGTCCATGTTGACGTGCTTGGTGGTGTCGATGCGGAAGCCGTCGACGGCGAAGTCCCGCACCCACTTCTCGTAGATCTTCTCCATGCCGGAGACGACCTCGGGGCGTTCGGTCCACAGGTCGTCGAGGCCGGAGAAGTCGCCGTACGTCGTGGACTCGCCCTCCCAGGTCGAGTCGCCCCGGTTGTGGTACAACGTCGGGTCGTTGAGCCAGGACGGCACCATCTCGCCGGTGTTCTTCGGTGTGTACGGGAAGGAGTCCGCGTCGACCTTCGCCTTGACACCTTTGCCGTCGTCGAAGGGTCGGCCCTTGGTGTCGAGGTACGGGTAGGCGCCCTTGGGGCGGTAGCCGTACTTCTTCTCGGTGTAGTCGACCGTGTCGGCGGTGTGGTTGGTGATGACGTCGAAGAAGACCTTCATGCCCTTGCCGTGGGCCTTGGAGATCAGGTTCTTGAGGTCGGCGTTGCTGCCGAAGTGCGGGTCGACCTGCGTGAAGTCGGTGATCCAGTAGCCGTGGTAGCCGGCCGAGGCGTCCTTGTCCTCGCCCTGCACGGGCTTGTTCTTGAAGATCGGGGCCAGCCAGATCGCGGTGGTCCCGAGGTCCTTGATGTAGTCGAGCCGGTTCGTCAGGCCCTTGAGGTCGCCGCCCTGGTAGAAGCCCTTGTCGGTGGGGTCGTAGCCGGTCGCGAGGCGCGAACCGGTGAGCCCGCCCTTGTCGTTGGCGGTGTCGCCGTTCGCGAAGCGGTCCGGGAGCACGAAGTAGTACTGCTCGCGGGTGAGGTCGTGGCGGGCCGGCTCGGCCGCGAGTTTCGCGTCCGACGGCGGCGGGGGCGGCGCGGCGGCGCGGGCCGCCAGGGGCTGGGCCAGCGTCACGAGGAGCGCGGCGGCCGCGGTGTACGCGGCGGCGCGTCTGTGCGGTACGCGAATCGGGCTGCGGCTCACGTCATGAACTCCTCGCGGGATGCGGCGTATTGGGGCGGACCGGCCACGCGCGTGGGGAGGTCGGGCCGGTCCGCCGCGTGACCGTAACGCCTGCCGGAACACGACTGCAAGAGTTGCGAAAGATGTAGCAAGAATTTTCAACCAGCCCATTGACGGGGCCCACTCGTCTGCCCCACGCTCACGACGCGCCACCAGAACCCCACATTCAGGAGCCGCACATGCAGCACGACACACCCCTCACACCCAAAAGCCCTCGTCGGCGACGCCGCACCGCCACCGCGGTGGCCCTCGGCGCCCTCACTCTCGGCGGCATGGTGACCCTGCCCGCCCCGACCGCGACCGCCGCGGACACCGGCACACCCAACGGTGATGTCATCGCCAACCTGTGGCAGTGGAACTGGACTTCGGTCGCCAAGGAGTGCACCGACACCCTCGACCCGGCGGGCTACGGAGCCGTCCAGGTGGCCCCGCCCGAGGAGTCCCTCAAGCAGGCCGACCTCTACTGGTGGGACGTCTACCAGCCGTACTCGTACAAGCTCGACAGCCGCTTCGGCAGCGCGAGCGACTTCAAGTCCATGGTCGACACCTGCCATTCGGCCGGCATCGAGGTCTACACGGACGCCGTCATCAACCACACGGCCGCCCAGACCGGCACCGGCTACGCAGGCACCACCATCGGCAATCAGTACGACACCCCCGACTACGACCCGGCCGACAGCGACGACTGCAAGAAGACGATCGCCAACTGGTCGGACCAGCAGGAGGTGCAGAACTGCGAGCTGCTCGGCATGCCCGACCTCGACACGGGTGAGTCGGGCGTCCGCGAGAAGATCGCGGGCTTCCTCAACAAGCAGATCGACCTCGGTGTCGACGGCTTCCGCGTCGACGCCGCGAAGCACATACCCACCGGCGACCTGAACGCCATCGTGGGCGCCCTGCACACCACGACCGCGGGCGACGCCCCGTACGTCACACAGGAGGTCTACCCGGGCAACCCGCCCGCCCTCGGCGACTACTACGGCAACGGTGACGTCCTCGACTTCACGTACGCGGCCGCCATGAAGTCTCAGTTCGGCGGTGGTGACATCGCCAACCTGTCGTCTTTCGGCAGCAGTTGGGGCCTGGCCGACGAGGAGCACTCCAACACCTTCGTCACCAACCACGACACCGAGCGCAACGGCTACACCCTCAGCTACAAGGACGGCGCCACCGCCACCCTCGCCAACGTCTTCCAACTGGCGCGCGGCTACGGGCGACCCTCGGTCTACGCGGCCTGGAAGTTCGACCAGAGCGACCAGGCGCCGCCGAACGACGGCAGCGGCATGGTCACCGGCACCGACTGCTCGGGCGACTGGGCGTGCCTGGACCGCGACAAGGCGATCACCGGCATGGTGGGCTGGCACAACGCGGCGGCCGGCAAGGCGGTGGCGGACTGGCAGTCACCGGCCTCGAACGTGATCGGCTTCGGGCGCGGTGACACCGGCTTCGTCGCCATCAACAACTCGTCCGCCGAGAACACGCACACGTACACGACGAGCGTGCCCGACGGCACGTACGACAACGTCGTCGGCGAGGGCTCGGTGACGGTCTCCGGCGGCAAGGTGGAACTCAAGGTGCCGGCCAAGAGCGCGGTGGCCTTCCACACCTCGTAGGCACACCGGTACCCCTTCGATGCGAGGCCGTGCACGATTCCGTGCACGGCCTCGCCGTGCGGCGACCTCCACACGAAGGAAGGGGCGGCACCCGGCCGGGTGCCGCCCCTTCCGCGTGCCGTGCCGGGGGTCAGGCGATTTCCCACCAGACCGTCGTGTCGGCGGGCAGGTCGATGTCTCCGTCCGTCACCGTGACCGGCGCCGAGGCGAGCAGTACCGTGCCGGGGGCCGGGATGCGCACCGCCGCGTCCGTCGTGTTGACCGTGCAGGCGAAGCCGGAGCGCTCGAAGTGGAGCACGCCCTGCGGCGCGTCCCCGTGCCACTTCACACCGTCGCCGGCGCCGAGGCCCGGTGTGGCCCGGCGCAGCGCGAGCGCCGAGCGGTACATCTCAAGCGTCGAGTCCGGGTCGCCGGTCTGCGCCTCGACGCTCAACTCCGCCCAGCTGTCGGGCTGCGGGAGCCAGCTGCCGCCGTCACCGAAGCCGTACGAGGGGCCGGTGCGGGTCCACGGGATCGGCACTCGGCAGCCGTCGCGGAAGCCGTCCTGGCCCTCGGCGCGGAAGTACGAGGGGTCCTGGCGGACCTCGTCGGGCAGGTCGGTGACGTCCGGGAGGCCGAGCTCCTCGCCCTGGTAGATGTACGCCGAGCCGGGCAGGGCGAGCATCAGCAGGGTGGCGGCGCGGGCGCGGCGCAGGCCGAGTTCGCGGTCGCCGGGGGTGCGGATCTGGGTGCCGCCGGGCGGGTTGGCGTAGCGGGTGGCGTGCCGGGTGACGTCGTGGTTGGAGAGGACCCAGGTGGCCGGGGCGCCGACGGGCCGCATCGCGTCGAGGGAGCTGTCGATGATCTCGCGCAGGCCCTCCGCGTCCCAAGGGGCGCCCAGGTACTGGAAGTTGAAGGCCTGGTGCAGCTCGTCGGGGCGGACGTAGTTCGCGGTGCGCTCGACGGTCGGCGTCCACGCTTCGGCGACGAAGATGCGCTCGCCGTCGTACTCGTCGAGGATCGTGCGCCACGAGCGGTAGATCTCGTGCACGCCGTCCTGGTCGAAGAACGGCATCACGTCGTTGCCGAGGAGCTTCAGCTGCTCGCCGCCGCCGATGTCCGGCAGCCCTTCCGCCTTGACGAGGCCGTGGGCGACGTCGACGCGGAAGCCGTCGACGCCCATGTCCAGCCAGAAGCGCAGGATGGAGCGGAACTCGTCGGCGACCGCCGGGTGTTCCCAGTTGAGGTCGGGCTGCTCGGGCGCGAAGAGGTGGAGGTACCACTCGCCGTCCGGGAGCCGCGTCCAGGCGGGGCCGCCGAAGATGGACTCCCAGTCGTTGGGCGGGAGTTCGCCGTTGGCGCCCTTGCCGGCGCGGAAGTGGTAGCGGTCGCGCAGCGGCGATCCGGGGCCGTCCGCGACCGCCCGCTTGAACCACTCGTGCTGGTCCGAGGAGTGGTTGGGCACGAGGTCGACGATGATGCGCAGGTCGAGCGCGTGCGCGTCGCGGATCACCGCGTCGGCGTCGAGCAGGGTGCCGTACATGGGGTCGACGGCCCGGTAGTCGGCGACGTCGTAGCCGCCGTCGGCCTGCGGCGAGGCGTAGAAGGGGGACAGCCACACCGCGTCCACGCCCAACTCGCGCAGATGCGGCAGGCGTCGGCGGATGCCTTCGAGGTCACCGGTGCCATCGCCGTCGCTGTCCGCGAAGCTGCGCGGATAGACCTGGTAGATGACCGCGTCCCGCCACCAGTCGGTGGCCCGGCGGGTCGTGGTGGCGGCGGCCACCGGCTCGTCCGTGGAGTGCTGGCTCATGATGTCCTTGCTGCGTAGCCGGGTTCAGCCCTTGGTCCCGCCGGCGGTCAGGCCGGTGACCAGGTGCTTCTGGACAAGGTAGAAGAAAGCGGTCACCGGGATGGCGATCAACACCGCGGTCGCGGCCATCAGGTTCCACTGCGCGTCGTGTTCGCTGACGAAGCTCGACAGGCCGATCGCGAAGGTGTACTTGGTGTCGCTGAGCAGGAAGGTGTTGGCGAAGGCGACCTCGGCGAACGCCGTGATGAAGGCGTAGAACGCGGCGACCGCGATGCCCGGCTTCGCGAGCGGCAGGATGAGGCGCCAGAAGGTGCCGAACGGGCTGAGCCCGTCGATCCGGCCCGCCTCGTCGATCTCCGCGGGGATGGTGTCGAAGTAGCCCTTCAGCAGCCAGGTGCAGTAGGGCACGATCGTCGTGCAGTTGATGAGGATGAGGCCCTGGTAGGTGTCGATCAGGCCGAGTTCCGAGAAGATCTCGTAGATCGGCACGATCAGCACGGCGATCGGGAAGGCCTGCGTCAGCAGCAGCACCCACATCAGCGAGCGGTACCCGGGGAAACGCATGCGGGAGACGGCGTAGCCGGTCGTCGCCGCGAACAGCACGCCGACGAGCGTGGTGCCGAGCGCCACGATCAGCGTCGACGCCGCCCAGTAGAAGAACTGGGTGTGCTCCAGGACGTAGCCGTAGTTGTCGAGGGTCGCCTTGCTGAGGATGTTGCCCGGGTGCAGATAGTCGTCCTTGTCGGGCCCCAGCGACAGATACACCAGCCAGACGACGGGGAACAGCGCGATGAGGCTCGCCACGGCGAGGACGCCGTGCGTGAGGGCCTTCGCGAGCGGGCTGCGCTCACCGCGCCTGCGTACGCGCCGGTTGTTCGTGGGAGCGGCGTCGGTCGCGGGGCGCTGTGCGGGGATCCGCGACGCGGAGCGGGTGGTGGTGGTGCTCATGATGTCGGCTCCTGCGGCTTCAGACGGCGAGCTGCTCATTGCGCTTCAACCAGCGGTAGTAGAAGGACGTGAAGACGGTGAGGATCGACAGGAGCAGCACGCCGTACGCGGCGGACTGCGCGAAGTCGCGCGGCTGCTGCCCGAAGCCGAGGCGGTAGGCCCAGGTGACGAGGATCTGCGCGTCCGGTGCCGTGTTGCCGAAGAGCAGGAAGATGATCGCGAACTGGTTGAACGTCCAGATGATGCCGAGCAGGACGACGGTCGAGCTGACCGGCCTGAGGCCCGGCAGCGTGATGTGCCGGAAGCGCTGCCAGGCGGTCGCGCCGTCCATCTCGGCGGCCTCGTACAGCGACGCGTCGATGGACTGGAGCCCGCCGAGCAGCGAGATCATCATGAACGGCACACCGCACCACGTGTTGACGAGGATCGCGGCGATCCGCTGGAAGGTCGGGTCCTCCAACCAGCTCGGCTGCGGCAGATGCAGCGAGCCGAGGGCCACGTTGATGATCCCGGAGTCGGCGAGCATGATGCGCCACGCGAAGACGGTGACGAAGGTCGGGACCGCCCACGGCAGGATCAGCATCAGCCGGTAGAAGGTGCGTCCGCGCAGCTTCTCGTTGAGGAGCAGTGCGAGGCCGAGCCCGATGCAGTAGTGCAGGGCGACGCAGATCGCCGTCCATGCGATGGTCCACACGAAGTGCGACCAGAAGCGGTCGTACGAGGAGGGGCCCCACAGGATGTCGGCGTAGTTGTCGAGGCCGATGAACTTGTAGGTGGCCTCGATCTGGTTGACACCGATGGTGCGGGCCGAGTTGAGGCTGTTGGCATCGGTGAGCGTCAGGTAGAAGCCGCGCACCAGCGGGTAGACAACGAGGACACCGAGCACGACGACCACCGGGGTGATCATCGCGTACGCATACCAGTACGTGCGGTACGAGTCCTTGAAGCGCCGGATCGGGCCTGGGCGCGGCGCGCGCTTCTTCGCGGCCGGGCGGTCGACGGCAAGGGTCATGCGGGGCACCTTCTGAATCGAGCTGCGGCAGGGCTGCGACAGGGCTGTGCCGGTTCGCGCCCACCCCTCCGGGGCGCGAACCGGCCGTTGCTAGCGGGTCACTTGGAGAAGCCGGGCAGCAGCTTGGCGAACGAGGTCTCCAGGCTGCTCACGCCCTGGTCCAGGGACTCCTTGCCGGTGGCGACCTTCGGCAGCTCCTGGTCCATCGGCGTCCACAGCGAGCTGTACTCGGGCAGCTCCGGGCGCGGCTTCGCGCTGCTGAGCACCTTCTGGTAGCCGGCGATGCCGGGGTCGGCGGTGACCTTCGCGGTGTACGCGTCCTGGCGGGTGGGCAGCGTCGCGTTCTTCAGGGCGATCTGCTCCTGCGTCTTCGCCGACGTCATCCACTTCACGAACTTCAGCGAGGCCTCCTGGTGGGCCTTGTCCGAACCCGCGTACAAGGACAGGTTGTGGCCGCCGGTCGGGGCGCCCGGCTTGCCGCCGGATCCTGCCGGGACGGTGGCGATGCCCAGGTTCTTCTTGTCCTTGAACGCGGAGCCCTTGTAGAAGTTCGTGATCTCCCACGGGCCCTGGATGGTCGAGGCGACCTTGCCGTTCACGAACGCGTCCTGGATGTGCGCGTACGCGTCCGCGGTGGCGTCGGCCTTGTGCAGGCCCTTGCCGCTGAACAGGCCCTTCCAGGTGGTGAGGCCCTTCTTGGCGGCGGCGGAGCCGATGGTGATCTTCTTGCCCGCGGGGTCGACGGTGTCGGTGCCCTCGCCCATCAGGAACGGCTCGGCGTAGTAGCCGGCCGTGGAGCCCCAGAAGCCGTCGGCGCCGGTCTCGGCCTTCACCTTGGCCGCGTCCTTCTTCAACTGGTCCCAGCTGGTGGGCGCCTCGGTGATGCCCGCCTTCTTGAAGAGGGCCTTGTTGTAGACGAAGGCGAGGGTGTCGGTGACGAGCGGGACGCCGTAGGTCTTCCCGTCGAACTGGGCCTGCTTGATGAGCGACGCCTGGAACTTGTCCTTGTCGGCGAGCGCCTCGGTGCCGTCGAGCGGCAGCAGGTAGCTCTTCTTGGCGAACGCCGGGGTCCAGCCGACCTCGGCGCGCAGCACGTCGGGGGCGCCGCTCGCGCCGGCCGCCGTGTCGAACTTGTTCTGCGCCTGGTCGAAGGGCACGTTGACGTACTTGACCTTGATGTCCGGGTTGGCCTTGGTGAAGTCCTTGGCCAACTGCTTGTACGTGGGTGCCTCGTTCGTCGCGTTCGAGGTGTCCCACCACGTGATGGTGACCGGGCCCGACGCCTTGTCGCCGCTGTCGTCACTTCCACCGCAGGCCGTCGCCGCGAGTGCGAGGGACGCCACCACCGCGGTGGCCACAATGCCACGCCGCATGAGAACTCCTAGAGGGTTGGGCCCGACTGAGCGACGTGAACGTAACAGCGCTGCAAGCCCGAGGAAAGACCTTGCTGAAAAATATTGCAGAGATGGGCGGAGGTTACGGCTTCGTGACCTCCAAGTTGCGGCACATAGCGGGTGGTTATCGCCCGTTACATGGGCCTATGTGGCGCTGCAAGGGCCTGCAAGCTCTTGCCACGGGGGCGCGTCACAGGGATCATCGGGACTCTTGCAAGCTCCCTCAGCTCTTGGCCCCCACAAGGAGTGCGATGACCCAGCTGCCCGCCCAGGCCGCCCGCAAGGCGGTCCCGGCTCCGCCCGCGACCGCGCGTCTCGCCGACATCGCGGCGCAGGCGGGGGTGAGCGAGGCGACGGTGAGCCGGGTCCTCAACAGCAAGCCGGGCGTCGCCGCGGCCACCCGCCAGTCGGTCCTCGCCGCGCTCGACGTGCTCGGCTACGAACGTCCCGTGCGGCTGCGCCGGCGCAGCGAGGGGCTCGTCGGCCTGATCACGCCCGAGCTGGAGAACCCGATCTTCCCGGCGCTCGCCCAGGTCATCGGCCAGGCCCTGACCCGCCAGGGCTACACACCCGTCCTCGCGACACAGACCCCCGGCGGCTCGACCGAGGACGAGCTGACGGAGATGCTCGTCGACCGTGGTGTCACCGGCATCATCTACGTGTCGGGACTGCACGCGGACACCACCGCGGACATGCGTCGCTACGAGCAACTCCGGGCGCAGGGCGTGCCGTTCGTGCTCGTGGACGGGTTCTCGCCGCAGGTGCGGGCGCCGTTCATCTCGCCGGACGACCGGGCGGCCATGCAACTGGCGGTCACCCATCTCGGCTCGCTGGGCCACACGCGGATCGGCCTGGCGCTGGGGCCGAAGCGGTTCGTGCCGGTGCAGCGGAAGATCGAGGGCTTCGTGCGGGCGATGCGCGACCGGTTCGACCTCTCCCCCGACGACATCGAGCGCGAGCTCGTCCAGCACTCCCTGTACACACTGGAGGGCGGACAGGCCGCGGCCTGCGACCTCATGGACCGCGGCTGCACGGCGATCGTGTGCGCCAGCGACATGATGGCGCTCGGCGCGATCCGGGCGGCGCGACAGCGGGGGCTCGAGGTACCTGACGACATCTCGGTGGTCGGGTTCGACGACTCCCCGCTCATCGCGTTCACGGACCCGCCGCTCACGACGATCCGTAAGCCGGTCCAGGCGATGGGGCAGGCGGCGGTGCGCACGGTGCTCGAGGAGATCGGTGGGACTCCCGCGCCGCACACGGAGTTCGTGTTCATGCCGGAGCTGGTGGTCCGGGGGTCGACGGCGTCGGGGCCCAACATCGTGGCTCGGCGCTGACCGCAGGGCAAAGAGTGCTGAACGCTGTGCCACCCCGCTCCGTATCCTGCACTGAGCCCGGGGCGCACCGGGCTGCTACGGGGGCCGTGCGGGAGGTACGGATGGCACGCAGAGCGCACCGCTGATCACGGGTGGCGCGGCCGACCGAAGGCGCCGCGCCCGTTTCGATCTCTTCTCCTTGCTTACCAAGTGAACTCTGCTTTCTTTTTTCCCCGTGTGAGGAGTGCCGCTTCCCCCTGCCCGAAAACAGCGGGAAAGCGGCCGCGAAAACAGTTCCGGAAATTATGTACGGATGCTTCAATTCCGCGTTGACATGCCCGAATTCGCATGTCAAAGCTTGCTCCAGCACCGCGATTCCGGAATTCGCACAACTCCGATGCCCCGGAAGGGGGAACACCATGAAGAAGATTTCTGTCCGCAAGGCAGGGCCCATCCGTCTGACCACGGCCTGCTACTACCTCTGCGGCGACGCCGCGTAATTTGCGCCTCCTCGGCCGGGGGCGGGCCCCCGGCGGGGGGCGGCCCCCGCCCCCAGACTTCCCTCTCCCACCACGGGGGGTGGCGGGGGTAAGACACCCGTAGTCGGCAACGGCGCACGCTGGGCGCCGCGGGCGAC
>NZ_JBTYHB010000041.1:0-78844 GCF_054871485.1 Streptomyces sp. UC4497
TGCACATTCGCCGCTGGGGTTTTAGTGGCCCGGGGCGCCGCTGTCTCTCGCGCTGTGGGGGGCGTTTCAAAGCGCTGGAGCGCCGCAGGGGCGGGCGTCCGTTTACACCGACAGCCAGCCCCTCAGCGTCGCCCGCACACCCGCCTGAAAGCGCGTCTGCGCGTTCAGCATCGTCATCAGGCGGGTGATGCGGCGGCGCACCGTGTGGACGTGGACGTCCAGGCGGCGGGCGATCGCCTCGTCCTTGAGGCCCGAGGCGAGGAGCGTCAGCAGCTCGCGGTCCTCGTCCGTGATCTCGTCGGGGGAGTCCGCGCCGATCGGCACCGCCCGCTCCCACACCGCGTCGAAGAGCGGGACGAGGGCGTGGCTCAGCAGGGAGTCGCTGACGACGAGTGCCGAGGCCGTCGGGTCCGCCGCGTCCGTCGGCGGGAGCAGGGTCACCCTGCGGTCCACCGTGAAGAGCTTCGTCGGCAGGTCCTTGCCCACCCGGATCTGAACGCCCTGCGTGGCAAGGTCGTTGAGGCCCCGGACGCGCCCCGGGAAGGTGAGGCCCTCCCGGTCCACCACCACCCGCACCCGCGCCCCGCGCCGTACGGGGGCCGCCACGTCGAGCGGTGCCGGCATGCCGTCCGGCTGGCTGGAGGCGTACGGCGGCCGGTCGAGCAGCGCCACTTCCGTGGTGGCGGAGGCCAGCATCGCCGCGACGCGCTCCGCGATGGCCCGGCCACCGCGCACCGTCTCGATCCCCATCGCCCGGACGTCCGCCGGCGTGGCGGTCAGCAACCCGGCCGCCAGCCGGTCCACCGCCCCCGTCAGGTCCTCCAACTCGGCCGAGCGGCGCAGCAGTTCCGCCTGGTGCCGGTGGATCAGGTTGCGCAGCGCCGTGGCGGGCGGCACCGCGAGCGGGAGGGCGCCGCCGCGCGGCGACGGCAGCGTGCAGCCGCGCTCCGCGAGGTGGTCGAGGGCGACCGCGACGCGGCGCGCGGGCAGCCCGGTCGCGCGGGCGAGCGCTGCCCGCGAGGCGAAGTCACCGCCTCCGAGCAGCGCTTCGTAGACCCTCAGTTCGCTCTCGCCGAGACCGAGGGCCTGCCACTGCGCGTCGTCGTGCCCAGCCGATGTCACCAGGGGATTTTCGGTTGATCCGTGCAGGCCACACAAGTGGGCACGTACACAAGTCGGCACCTGGAACGCATTGTTCGCACCCCCGCTCCGGTACTTGCATGGCCGCATCCGATATCCGTTCACGCGTCAGTGACACCGGAGGGGCACCGTGCGGAGTGCAGCACGCAGGAGATCAGGCAGAACCGGCAGCGGATCAGGCAGACCCGGCAACACATCGGGGCAGGGGAGCGGCGGTATATCCGTCGGCCAGGGCGTCGCGGCGCTGCTCGCCGTCGCCGGACTGCTGGTGACCGGGGTGCCGGCCGCCCAGGCGGCCACCGCCGCCGCGGCCGACGACACGTCCGTGGTGGCGGGGACCGACACGGACACCCCGGCCCTCGTGACCGATCTGCACGAGGAGGCGGCCGGCGGCGGCAGCGCGGCCGACGCGGCGCGCGGGCATCTCAAGGCGAAGAAGAGCCGGTACCACATCGCCGACACGTCGCCGAAGGACCTGACGACCGTCAGCACGCAGAGCGAGGGCGGTCGGGAGACCGTTCGGCTCCAGCAGAAGTACCGGGGCGTCACGGTGCTCGGCGGTGAGTACGTCGTCCGGATGGAGAAGAAGGGCGGCGAGCGGACCGTCACCGGCACCTCCGGCAAGTACTTCACCGAGCTGAAGCTCGCCACGGTCGACCCGAAGGTCTCCGAGAAGACCGCCGTCCAGCGCGCGGTCGCCGCCGTCGGCACGCAGCTCGGGGGCGGCCTGCTGACCGCCCCGGCAAAGGGGGACAAGGCGCTCACCGGCAAGGCCACCGGCGTCACGATCCTCCCGCAGGGCTCGGGCGTGCTCACCCGGCACATCACCGTCACCGGCGTCAGCCCGGCCGACGGCTCGCCGGTCAAGCAGGAGGTCTACGTCGACGCCCGCTCCGGCTTCCCGCTGCTCCAGTACAGCGGCATCAAGACGTTCGGCGCCACGGGCACGGCGACCGGCGCCACCGACGAGGCGCCCACGGACGGGGACGCGGCCACCACCGCCGCCGACCAGCTCGTCGTCAAGGGCACCGGCACCCGCTACAACGGTGAGAAGACCGAGGTGAACCTGTACAAGGACACCAAGGGCGTCTACCAGATGATCGACTACGGCAGGCGGGCCGCGGACTCCCCGTACGAGGGCCCCATGCTGTCGACCTACGACGCCCGCGGCCGCGAGGTCGCCTCCGCGTCCGGCCGCTGGCCCACCGGCATCAAGACGTTCCAGTCGGCCACGCCCGAGCTCGGCGAGGACTTCACCAACTCCGGCGCGATCGACGCCCATTGGGCGGCCGGCAAGGTCTACGACTACTACAAGAACCACTTCGGCCGCGCCGGTCTCGACGGCAAGGACGGCTACATCTACTCCCTGGTCGGCGTGACGCAGAACGGCGGCCCGTACAACAACGCCTTCTGGGACGGCACCAAGATGGTGTACGGCCAGGGTGGCGGCGACTACCGCACCTTCTCTGCCGACACCGACGTCGTCGGCCACGAGATGACCCACGGCGTCGTCGAGCACACCGCGAACCTCGTCTACGCGGGCCAGTCCGGCGCCATGAACGAGGGCCTCGCCGACTACTTCGGCAACGCCATCGACCTGGAGGCCAACGGCCAGTCGATGGACGACCCGGACGCGGGCCTGCTCGGCGAGGACCTGTGCACCACGCTCAGCCCCCGCGAGTGCGCCCTGCGCGACCTCAACGACGGCAAGACCACGTCCAAGGACTTCATCGGTGTCACCTACCGCGGTGACAACGGCGGCGTGCACCTCAACTCGACGATCTTCTCCGGCGCCCTGTGGGACATCCGCCAGGACCTCGGCGGCGACCTCGCCGACAAGATCGTCTACCGCGCCCTGTCCGCGTACATGACCCCGCTCGACGGCTTCACCGAGGGGCGCGCCGCGGTCGTCGCCGCCGCGCAGGAACTGGGCGTCACCAAGGCCCAACTCGCCGTCGTGAAGCGGTCGTTCGACGCCCACGGCATCGCCCCCGGCTGGGAGAAGGCGCTCGGCGTCGACACCGACACGATCCTGTCCAAGGTCAACATCTACAACACCGGCGTCGGCGCGGGCGGCGGCAAGTACGCCGTCTCCAACTCCAACGAGGACGGCAGCGAGCCGTACTCGGTGTGGCTGGGCAACACCTCGGGCAAGGGCACGCCCCAGCTGATGAGCGCCAACAACGGCGACTACAACGTCTACGCGGACACCGACGGCAAGACGGTGGTGTGGGCCGACTACAGCAGCACCGGCATCAAGATCATGGCGCGCCCGGTCAAGGGCGGCGTCGCGAAGCAGGTCGACGGCATCGGCAGCGACGTCTCCGGGCTCGTCGTGGACGGCGACTACCTCGCCTACACCGCGTTCAACCCGCAGTTCGGCGTCACGAACGTCCGGTACGTCAACATGAAGACCGGCGCCACCGGTCTGGTCGACGGCGGCCGTCCGTACAACATCTCGGGCCTGGCCTCCATCAAGGACGGCAAGATCGCCTACGCCAAGGTGGCTCCCGACGCGAACGGCAACTACACGGTCGGCGTCGAGGTCCTCGACGGGGCGACCGGCGCCAAGACGACGATGCCCGTCGCCGACGCCACCAAGACGGTGGGCATCGGCCAGACCGCGATCACCGACGACGGCGTCTTCTGGATCGAGGACAACGACGCCACCGACACCGGGCAGGCCGCGGTGCGCCGCGCGGACCTCGACGGCAAGAACCCGCTCACCCTCACCCCGGAGTCCGGCGACGGCTCGCTGTACGCCTACTCGCTGACGGCCTCGGACGACGCGGTCAGCGTCACCACGCTGCCGCCGGCCACGGACTGGGCCAACGACACGCTGCCGAAGCTGGTCCAGGTGGCACCGGACGGCAAGGGCGGCACGCAGCGCGTCTCCTGCAACCGCGGCGACCAGGCGTACGCCGCCGCCGACGAGGGGCAGCGCGTCCTGTGGCTCGACGGCACCACCGGCTACACGAACCTCGTGAAGCGCGACAGGCCGGCCGGCAGGTGCTGACCGGCTCCACCTGAACGCGGCGGCGGCCGGACTCACCGGAGGGGGGAGCCCGGCCGCCGTCTGCTCGACTGTTGGTCCGCTCTTGAGGGCTCAGCCGTTGGCGAGGGCCACGACGCGGTCGAGGGCGCCGTTGAACTTGTTGTGGTCGCCGACCGTCGGTCCTGTCGACGTGTACTGCCACATGGTCTGGTAGCTCCAGCCGGCCGGCAGCGTGCCGACGGTGGAGGCGTAGCGGGCGATCCACAGCGGGTTGTTGGCCGCGAAGCCGCTGTAGTTGCCCGTGCACTGGGTCCACCAGCTGGTCGCCGTGTAGATGACGGCGTCGCGGCCCGTGCGGGCCTTGTACTGGTTCAGGAAGTCCCGGATCCAGGTCACCATGCCGCTCTGCGTCTTGCCGAAGCAGGCGGCGCCGTACGGGTTCCACTCGATGTCGAGCGCGCCCGGCAGCGTCCTGCCGTCCTTGGACCAGCCGCCTCCGTGGTCCACGAAGTAGTTGGCCTGGGTGGCGCCGCTCGTGGTGTCAGGGGTCGCGAAGTGGTACGCGCCGCGGACCATGCCCACGTTGTACGAGCCGTTGTACTGCTGCGCGAAGTACGGGTTCGTGTAGTACGTGCCTTCGGTGGCCTTGGTGTAGGCCCAGCGCACGCCGCTGTTCCAGAGCGTCGACCAGGCCACGTTGCCCTGGTGGCTGGAGACGTCGACGCCCTCGGTCTGCGTGGCGGCGACGCCGTTGCTGGGCGGCAGGGAGCCGACGCCGTCGTGTGCGGCGACCCCCATGCCCATGTGGGCCTCACCGCGCGCGGGGACGTCGGCGGCATGCGCCGCGCCCGGCAGGGCAAGGAGAAGGGAGAGCGCCGCGAGCAGGGTGCCGGCGATTCCGAGGCGGGTGCTGCCGCGTCTGCGGCGGGTGGTGACAGGTCTGTGCACGGGCATGAGCGGCCTCCGAGTACGACGTGGGTGACGTGCGGTGGCGCCGGTGCGCTTGATGGTGTGTGCATGCCACGACTGGCAGCGGTAAGAACGCTACGCACGTAGACCCGTGGCGGGAAGAGGGGCCGGTGTGTGCCGTTGGTCTACTCCTGCGAAATACTGGTGGAACTGCGGTGATGACCGTGATGGGTGAAAACTTTCAGAGGTGCTGACGTGCGCGAAGACGGAAACGGCGGGCGGCGGAGCGCGGAATCCGAGCCGCGAACCGCCGCCGCGCCGACGGCTGTGGACGGCGAATTCCTCGCCCTGGAACGCGAGTTGACCGTTTTCCTGCGCCGGGCCCGGGCCAATTCCGGCGAGATGGCCCGCGAGGTCCACCCCGACCTGGAACCGGCCGCGTACGGACTCCTTGTGCGCCTGGAGGAGTGCGGGGCGCAGCGGGCCACCGAGCTCGCCGGGTACATCGGCGTCGGCAAGGCGACGATGAGCCGCCAGCTGCGGGCCCTGGAGGAGCTCGGCTTCGTCGGCCGCGAGCCGGATCCCGCGGACGGCCGGGCGTGGCTGGTCTCGCTCACGGAGTCCGGCCGGGAGCACTTCGGGCGTGTGCGGGATGCTCGGCGCATGCGGTATGTGCGGCAGCTGGACGGGTGGGATCGGCGTGAGGTCGCGGAGCTGGCGAGGTTGTTGCACCAGTTGAACGCCGGCGCCGAATAGTTCTGCCAAGTACAGCCCCGCCGGCGTTTGAGGCGCGGGGTCCGGGGCGGAGCCCCGAGGCGTTACAGCTCTACGTACGCCAACGTTGCGTCATCGTGGGTCTTACTGCGGCGCAGATACGTACGGGTCTCCGCATCCGCGTCCTCCAGGGCCCGTACCCGCGACACCACCGCCTCCGCGCCCTCCTTGCGTACGAGGGTGAACAGGTCCGTCCAGTCGCCCTCGTGGAACTTCTCCACCCAGCGCGTCACGCCGTCCGTCATCGCCGCGAGCGCCCGCACCCCGGACCGGGGGAGCGTGCCGGTCACCGCGCGCCGCGCCACCGACGGGTCCGCGGCGGCCGTGAAGAAGCCGCCCTCCTTGTTGCGCACCGTGGCGTCGGCCACCTCGTTCGACACGAGGTTGGCGCGCGGGACCCGGTCGAGGCGCTCGTCGAGCAGGGGCGTGACCGTGCCGTCGGGGGCCTCGACGAGCAACGCCGAGTCGGACAGCACCAGATGCTCCACCTGCTCCGCGTCCCAGCGGGCGAGTACGACGGTCGCCTGCGGAGTACGCGGGTGAGAAAGGTCACAGGTGTCCCGGTGGGCGTCCGCGGTCCGGGCGATCGCCGCGCCGAGCACGTCGGCCAGGCTCAGATCGCGCCGCGAAACGGACAGTTCGGCCAGTGCGCCGCCGAGGTGGGCGGCGAACCACGGGACGGAGTGCCGGCAGCCGACGTCGGTCGCCGGGGGAGTGACCCCGTCGAGGACGACGAGCGATCCACCGTGCCCGGCGGCCGGTGCGGCCATCGATACGTAGTCCTCGTTCGGCCGCTCGGCGGCGCCCGGCTCGGTGGTCAGTTCGATGCGCATGCGGTCAGTCTGCATGAGGCACCCTCACGGAGCGCTGGCACGCCGCGAGTTGGGCCGAGCCGTTCCGTAGGGATTCTGTGCAGATCCCGCAGCGGCCCGAAGGAGCCCCTGAGCGCCGGGTTTGCACGGAATGATCACTTCCGTCGGGGGTGTGGCGGGGCATCCTGCCAAAGGCCGCCGAAGACGTCCAACCCGCGCGCGGTTGACGGAGGGTGATCGCGGCGCGGGAACTTGCTCCCCAACTCCCGCTCGATGTTCACTCCTTCGGGTGGCGGGCGAGGTGATGGGCGCCCCCTGCTCACCGGCACTGGAAGGGTCAGGGGCCAGGCCAGGAGGGTCACGAGTGTTGACGCAGCGTCACCCGGACCCATGGGGTAGGACGAGTCAGGAATGCGAGCATCAGTGGGGAACACCTCCGGCGGTAATGGGGCCAGTGGGCTGGGTGTGTCGGGTGATGTCGCACCGGACCAGGCGCCCGAGGTGAGCCGCACGGGTTCCGGCCGGGGCAAGCGCGCCCGGGTCCGCAGCCGCTTGATCGTGGCGGTGGCCGTGGTCGCCGCGGCCGTCGTCGGCGCCGGGGCGCCGGTGATCGTCGGCGCCTCCGACCGCGTGGGCGAATCGCAGACCCTCGTCGACGACGCCCAGCAGACCCAGCGCTCGCTCGCCCTGTCGCACGCGCTCGCGGACGAGCGGGACGAGGTCACCCGCTTCATCGCCGCCGGCCGGTCCAAGGGCCAGGGCCTGAGCGAGGAGCGCGGGGCCCGCGTCGACCGGCAGGTCGACGAGCTGCGCGTGGACGCGCCGGCCGCGCTGCGCCGCACCCTCGACGACGTCGCCGCCGTGCGCCGCTCCGCCCTCACCGGCAAGGGCTCCGCCCTGGAGGCCCACACCGCGTACTCGCGCTCCATCGGCGAACTGCACGCGCGCGCCGAGGATCTGGCCGAGCGCATACCCGTGCGCGCGGGTTCGGGGGCGTACGCCCTCGCGGACCTGGACCGCGCCGTCGAGCAGGCGTCCGCCGCGCGCGGCCTGCTGCTCGCCGCGCTCGCCGTGCCGCGCACCACGACCACGGAGATCGACCCGGCGACCGGCCTGCGCAAGGCGGTCGTCGGCGAGTCCTCCACCGCCCGCGGCCAGCGCGACGCCCTGAGCGCCGCGGGCCAGCGGGCCAGGGTCCGCGAGCAGGCCGCGCTCGACGACTTCCACGACTCGGGGACGACCGCGGCGGTCAACGCGTACGACTCCACCGTCACGGGCCCGGACGCCACGCGCGCCGAGACGTATCTGAAGAACCTCGCCGACGCCCCGACGCTGAGCGCGAGCGAGCTCCGCTACAACTCCAAGAACGTCGAGGACGCCCTCACCGCCCGGATCGACCTCATGCGGGGCGCCGAGGCCGCGCTCGGGGACCAGCGGGTCAAGCGCCTGGAGCAGCTGCGCGACGACGACGTGACGGCGCTGGAGATCCGGATCGCGCTCGTCGGCGTCTGTCTGCTCGCCGCCGTCGGCGTGGCCATGGCGACGGCCCGTTCGCTGACCCGGCCGCTCGCCGCGCTGCGCATCGGCTCCGCGCGCGTCGCAGGCGACCCCGCCGCCGAGGACCCGGTCAAGTTCACCGGCAGGAACGACGAGTTCGCCCAGGTCGTCGACTCGATCAACGCCCTGCACGCGCACGCCGTGGGGCTGCACGGACGCATCGGCACCCTGGAGTCCGACCGCAAGCACCTCGTCGGCGAGCGCCAGCGGATGGCCGACGACCGGGACCGGCTGCGCGGCGAACTCGCCGACACCGCCCGGAAGCTGGACCGGGTCAAGCACTCGATCCACGGGACGTTCGTCAATCTGGCGCTGCGCACCCTCGGGCTCGTCGAGCGGCAACTGGGCATCATCGAGGGCCTGGAGGAGCGCGAGCAGGACCCGGACCGGCTCGCCACGCTCTACAAGCTCGACCACTCCGCCACCGTCATGCGGCGGCACAGCGAGAACCTCCTGGTCCTCGCGGGCACCGAGCGCGGACCGCAGCACGGCGGCTCCGTGGCGCTCGTCGACATGGTGCGCGCCGCCGTCTCCGAGATCGAGCGCTACGAGCGGGTGCGCATCGCCGCGCTGCCGCCGCACGCCCACCTCGCCGGGTTCGCCGCCGACGACCTCAGCCACCTCATCGCCGAACTCCTGGAGAACGCCACGTCGTTCTCGCCGCCGGACGCCTCCGTCGAGGTCTCCGGCTGGCTCCTGGAGAGCGGTTCGGTCATGCTCTCCGTCCAGGACGAGGGCATAGGGATGACCGACGAGCGGATGCGCGAGCTGAACACGCGGCTCTCCTCCTTCACCGCGGAGGAGGCGCACGACCCCGAGGACGTCGACGGGTTCGGGCTCGGCCTGTACGTCGTCGCGCGGCTCGCCGTGCGGCACGGGGTGCGCGTACGGCTGCGCGAGCAGAAGCAGGGCGGGGTGGCGGCGGTCGCCGTGCTGCCCGCCTCGCTCTTCGCCGCCGCGCCCGCCGCCTCGGTGCCGCCCGCCGTCCTGGTGCCCGGCGCCGCGCCCGCGGTCCGCTTCGCAGGATCCGAGGCGGAGGCCAACTCCAATGAGCTGTACGGGCGTACGGAGCCGGAGCACTCGCTTCCGGCGCACGGTGACCCGCTGATCGAGGCGGCCGAGCAGGCGGTGCGCGAGTCGGCGGAGCCGGTCGAGCCGGTCGAGGCCCCCGCGGAAACGACCATGGAGCTGAGCACGCCGGTCCCGCCGGAGCCGACCCCCGAGCCCGAACCGGAGTGGGCCCCGGAGCCCGCGCCGGCCCCCGAGCCCGTCGCCGAGGTGCCGCACCCCCGCGCGCCGCACGACGGGCACGACGAGTACGACGAGCACGACCGGCCCGCCGGACACCCCGAGCCGCTCGACCAGCGGATCGCGCCGGAGCCCGCCCCGGAACCCGCGCCCGAGCCCGAACCGGCCGAGCGCGTCACCGCCAAGGGCCTGCCCAAGCGCACCCCGAAGGTGGCCGCCCCCGCCTCCGCCCCGAAGCCGCGCACCGGCTCCGTGGACGCGGAAGCGCTGCGCCGCAAGCTCGGCGGATTCCACCGCGGCGCCACCGCCGGACGCCGTGACGTGACGGCGGAGTTCGCCGAGAACCCTGGACGTAGAAGTGAAAATGAGGGGGACACAGCCGAGGAGGCAAGCAGTTGACTGCGCCCACCCCTGCACTCAACGGACTAAAGGGAATGAACGGTCTCAGTAGCGAGGCACGCAATCTCCACTGGTTGCTGACCGACCTGGTCGGGGAGGTGCCAGGGTTGCAGTCCGTCGCGGTCGTCTCGTCCGACGGACTGCTCCTGCTCTCCTCCGACCCGGGCCGGCACGACGCGGCCCCGGCGACGGACCCGAGCGCGGGCCCCAAAGGGTCGAGCGCCGACCTGGCGGCCATCGTGGCCGGGCTCGGCTCGCTGACCATCGGCGCCGCCAAGCTGATGGACGGCGGAGGCATCAAGCAGACGATGGTCGCGATGGACGAGGGCAGCCTCTTCGTCATGTCGATCAGCGACGGCTCCCTGCTCGGTGTGCACGCCTCCGCGGACTGCGACATGGGTGTCATCGCGTACCACATGGCGCTCTTCGTAGGCCGTGCCGGGCATGTCCTGACGCCCGAACTCCGCAGCGAACTGCGCCAGTCGATGGAGGGCACCCGATGACACCGGGCACTTCAGGCAGTGCACACAGTACGAACGGCACGAGCAGGACGTACGGCGCGAGCAGGCTTCCCGTGCGCGGTTCGGACCGCAGGCCCGCCCGTGTGCGCCCCTACTCGCTGACCGGCGGCCGCACCCGCTTCGGCCATGTGCTGCTCGTGGAGACGTTCATCTCCAGTACGGCGGCGATCGAGGGTCCTGAGGACCGCCCCGAGCTGGGCAAGGGCGGGCTCGCCGGCATCATGCCGGAGATGCGCGCCATCGTCGCGCTGTGCCGCCGCATGCGCACGGTCGCGGAGATCGCCGCGCTCCTCAAGATGCCGCTCGGCGTGGTGCGCGTGCTGCTCAGCGACCTCGCCGACCAGGGAAAGATCCGTGTATACGGAACAGGCCACGGGCCCGGACAGCCGGACCGGGCGCTCCTCGAAAGGGTGTTGAGTGGACTCCGCCGCCTCTGAACTGCTCGACGAACTGCCCATAGAAGAAGAGCAGTTGCAGGCCTGGCAGACCGACAAAACCCGGGCCCCCGTCGCCACGAAGATCATCGTGGCGGGCGGCTTCGGCGTGGGCAAGACGACCCTGGTGTCGGCCGTGTCCGAGATCCAGCCCCTCGAGACCGAGGCGCTGATGACCCAGGCGAGCGAGGAGACCGACGACCTCTCCGCGACGCCGGAGAAGTCCACGACCACGGTCGCCATGGACTTCGGCCGCATCACGCTCGACGACGACCTGGTCCTGTACCTGTTCGGCACGCCGGGGCAGCAGCGGTTCTGGTTCATGTGGGACGACCTGGTGCGCGGGGCGATCGGTGCGGTCGTGCTCGCCGACACCCGCCGCCTGAAGGACTGCTTCCCGGCGCTCGACTACTTCGAGAGCTGCGGACTTCCCTACGTCGTGGCCGTCAACCACTTCGACGGTACGGCGGAGTTCGCGCCCGACGACGTACGGGAGGCGCTCACCGTGCCGCCGCACGTACCGGTGCTGATCATGGACGCGCGGCGCCGTATCGCGGCGATCGAGACGCTTCTGGCGCTGGTCGGCCACGCCCTGGACGCGACCCCCGAGTAGTCGCGCGTCCGCCGTGGCCGCATAGTGGTCAAGCCCCGCCCCCCCACACATTAGTTACGGCAGTTAAGGCAGTCTCATATGTCGCGGAAGATACTCGTCGTGGGAGCCGGTCAGTCCGGCCTCCAGCTCGCCCTCGGCCTGCAGACCCAGGGGTACGAGGTCACCCTGATGTCCAACCGCACCGCCGACGAGATCCGTTCCGGGCGGGTCATGTCGACGCAGTGCATGTTCCACACGGCGCTCCAGCACGAGCGTGACCTCCAGCTCAACTTCTGGGAGTCGCAGGCCCCGCGGATCGAGGGCCTCGGCGTCTCGGTGGCCGCGCCCGGCTCGCACGACCCGGGTCCGACGCAGCGCGCCATCGACTGGGTGGGCCGGCTCGACGGCTTCGCGCAGTCCGTCGACCAGCGCGTGAAGATGGCCGGCTGGATGGAGACGTTCGCGCAGCGCGGCGGGCAGCTCGTCATCCACGGCGCGGCGGTCTCCGACCTCGACTACTTCTCGCGCACGTACGACCTGGTGCTGGTCTCGGCCGGCAAGGGCGAGCTGGTCTCGATGTTCGGCCGGGACGCGTCGCGGTCCCCGTACACCGAGCCGCAGCGGGCCCTCGCCGTCGCCTACGTCCACGGGATGGGCGTCCGCCCCGAGCACCCGGACTTCGACGCGGTGCGCTGCAACCTGGTGCCCGGTGTCGGCGAACTCTTCGTGATGCCCACGCTCACCACGTCCGGCCGCGCGGACATCCTCTTCTGGGAGGGCATCCCCGGCGGTCCGCTCGACGCCTTCAAGGGCATCAAGGACCCCTCCGAGCACCTGGCGCTCACGCTGGAGCTCATGGAGAAGTTCACGCCGTGGGAGTACGCGCGCGCCACGAAGGTCGAACTGACCGACGCCAACGGCACGTTGGCCGGACGCTACGCCCCGACGGTCCGCAACCCCATCGGTCGGCTGCCCTCCGGCGGCGCGGTCCTCGGCGTCGCCGACGTGGTCGTGGCCAACGACCCGATCACCGGTCAGGGTTCCAACTCGGCCTCCAAGTGCGCCGCGTCGTACCTGGCCTCCATCGTCGAGCACGGTGACAAGCCGTTCGACGAGGAGTGGATGCAGTCGGCGTTCGACCGGTACTGGGAGACGGCGCAGCATGTCACGAAGTGGACGAACACGATGCTGCAGGCTCCGCCGGAGCATGTGCTCAACCTGATCGGTGCGGCCGGTCAGCTCCAGCCGGCCGCCGACCGCTTCGCGAACGGCTTCAACGACCCGTCCGACTTCGAGAACTTCTTCTACGAGCCGGAGAAGACGGCGGCGTACCTGGCCTCGCTGACCGGCGCGTAACCGCTCCGCGGGGCGGGGGATCGGCGCGGCGCGGTTCGCGGGGGCGGCGGGCTTCTGCGGTTTTCGAACGCCCGGTTCCCTCGCCCATCTCCCACCCGCCCGCCCCTCCGGGGGCTCAGGTCCGAAGCCCCCGGGCCGGGGGCTTCGGTCGCCCGCTCCGGGGTCGGTCCCTGGGGCGACGCCTCAGTCCCTGCCGCTCCCTGAGGGTGAGCGGGGCAGGAACGCCGAGTGACGCTCCGCGGGCTCGTCCGGTACGCCTGTCGATCGGCACGCCGTATCCCCAACCCCACCCGGTCACGTGGGCCCGCCTCGCTTCGACCAAGCCCGGCTCCCCCTTTGCGGCAGCCGGGCCGCCCGCACGGGGCGGACGCCTGCCGAGCCGACCGCCCATGCGAAACGGCTGACGCTGCGTCCGTCTTGGCTCAGGGCATCGAGCCCGGTGCGGTGCCGGGCCCCGGGACGACCGAGGCCCCCGGAGGGGGCGGGTGGGTGGGAGGTGAGCGGGGAGCGGCGGTGCAGCCGGGGAGGGGGCGGTGCCGGGCACGCGTCGGCTGGTGCGTCGATCCCGGGAGGGCGCCGGTATCCGGCTCCGCGCGGCGTGGCCCCGGTGCGGCCGGCGGGCTCGGTGCGGCGCGGCCCCGCCCCGGTGCCGCCCACGGCCCCCGGTGCTGCGCGGCGTGGTGTGGCTGGGGCCCCGGTGCCGCCCACTGCCGCAGGGCCGCGTGACGCCTACCCGGCCCCCGGCGCCCCCGCCGCCCCGTACCCCGCATCGTCCCCGGACTTCGCGCCCTCGGGCAGGGTCGGGGGTCGGTAATCAGGCATCGGGGGCGCACCCGGGTCCGGGCGGACCGCGCCGAGGAGGGGGTTCGCCGCGATGGGGGAGACCTTGACGCGGGTGCCGGGGCGTGGGGCCTGGACCACCATGCCGTCGCCCAGGTACATCGCCACGTGCGTGGCCTTGGGGAAGTAGATGACCAGGTCCCCCGGGCGCAATTCACTCATCGGCACCCGCGGCAGCGAAGCCCACTGCTCCTGCGAAGTCCGCGGAATCACCCGCCCCGCATGGGCCCACGCCTGCGACGTGAGGCCCGAGCAGTCGAAGGAGTCGGGCCCCTCCGCACCCCAGACGTACGGCTTACCGATCTGGCGGACGGCGTAGGAGAGCGCCTCGTCGCCCGCCTCCGACGGCGCCCGACCCGTCGAACTCAGCGCCCCGGACGCCATGAACGCCTCCTGCGCCCGCGTCGCCCCCTGCGCCTCCAGGCGCGCCACATCCGCCAGTTGATCGGCGGTGAGGGAGGCGAGCAACTGCTCGACCTCCTTCAACCGGTCCTGCACCGCGTCCCGCTCCTTCTTCTGCCGCTCCGCGAGACGCAACTGCTCGTCCAGCGCGCCCCTGGCCTTCGTCGCCAGCACGTCGGCCTTCTTCTCCCGCCCCGTGAGCCGCTCGACGGTGGCCTGCCGCTCCCGCGCGGCCCGCCGCATCACATGGCCCTCGTCGAGCGCCCGCTGGGGATCGCGGGCGAGCAGGAGCCGCAGGTAGGGGGAGAACTCGCTGCGCCCCTGGTACTGCTCGCGTGCGAGCCGCCCCGCGTCGGTCCGGCTGCTGTGCAGCGACGACCGCGCGGCGGCCAGCTTCTTCGCGAGGCCGTCCGCCGTCCTGCGGCGCTCCTTGAGCTCCTCCTCCGTCGCGTTGTACGTCTCCGTGGCCGCCTCGGCGTCCTGGTACAGGCGCTGGAGATCCGAGAGGAGGTCGGCGACGGAGCGCGTCCCGCCGGGACCGGGGCGTGGCTCGGGACCCGGCGCCGCGCTCGCGGGCAGCGGCGTGAGCAGCGCTCCCGTGACGGCCACCGTGCACACCCACCGCACCAGCCTGCCTGACACCTGATCACCTCCGGTGCGGGGCAACCCCTGTGCCCCACACCGTGAACATGAACAGAAGGGCGGGCCGCCCACCCGCCGGGCTGCTCGCTTCGGCGCAACACCGCCACCCGTCCGGTGCCCGCCCGGCGAGCCGCCTTTACGCCCGCGGCGGCCGGTTCCTCGACCACGGCCACCTGACCGCCCGCTCGACCTTCCCGTCCGGCACGAACACGTAACGCCACTGCGCCACGAGCCGCACCCGCTTCCCGCCGGCCACGGCCTCCCGCACGTACACGAGCACGGTGTCCGGGCCCCCGTCGGCGTCCGGCACCGGCACCTTGTACACCTTGGGCGGATTGCCGGTGGCGGTCACGAACACGGGCAGCACCCGCCCGTCGAGGGGCCCGCCGACAAAGGGGAAGTCTTCGCTCTTCACACCACCAGTGTCACGCAGCGCGGCGCACGGCCATCACGCAACGCGGCGCACACCCGTCACGCCGCGCGGCTCACAGCAGACGCGCCGCATCGCTCACCACCGGCAGTATCCGCCGCGCCAGTTCCCCCACGGGACCCTCCGGCGACTCCAGCGCGAGCGCGTACCGCACCACTTCCGCCGTCTGCGGGTCCCGGCCCGCCGTCGCCGTCAGGACCGCCATGAACTGGTCGACGAGCCCGTCGCGCAGCTCGTCCAGAGGCGGCTGCTTGTCCTCGTCGAGCCAGATCAGGGAGGCGGCCTCCACCGCCGTGATCCACATGCGGACGGTCATCCGCAGGCGCCGGCCCGGTTCGGCCTGGCCGAGGTGGCTGAGGACGTGCTCGGCCGCGGCCCGCCGCACCCCGTCCACGATCGCCGTCGTACGGGAGGTCTCCACCACGCTGCCGCCCTGGAGCAGCGCGGCGAACCCCATGTCGTGCCGGCCGACGAAGCCCAGGTAGCGGTCGAGCGCGCGGGTCAGGCGCGCGGTGAGCGGGCCCTGAGGGGGCTCCGCGAAGCACTGCTCCAGTTCCTCGGCCGCGGAGCGCAGCGCGGCTTCGTACAACTGCTGCTTGCCGCCCGGGAAGTAGCGGTAGACGAGCGGCCGGGACACCCCGGCGACCTCCGCCACGTCGTCGAGCGAGACCTCCTCCGGGGCCCGGTGCGCGAACAACGACAGCGCCGATTCCAGCAACTGCGCCCGCCGCACCTCGACGCTGAGCCGCTTGTACGCGGGCGTACCGGTAGCCGAGGTCATGCCTCGAAGCGTAACCGGCACATGCGGCCCACCGGCTAGGCCAGAAGTCCCGAAGAGCGCCACATCTGGCGGCCGACTCCGCGCAGCACGCCGATGTCGTCGAGGAAGTCGGTCAGGCGCTTGGCGCCGGACTGCATGACCTCGCGGCGGTGGCCGCTGGCCTTGACCTGGGCCATGGCCTCCTTCTTGTCCAGGCCCACGTTCTCGTACACCTGGGGGTTGATGAACGCCACGGAGAAGACGCGGGCGAACTCACCCGAGGTGATCCGCGTGAACTCCTGCGACCAGCGCGGCGCCGTCACCATCTGGCGCCGCAACTCCTCGCGCGCGTAACGGACATGGCGCGCCTCCTCCACGACGTGGATGCGCGTCACGCCGCGGACCAGCGTCTGCACGCGCTCGTCGGGGAACGTCAGCCGCTGCATCCAGTCGAGGACCTCCTCGCCGAGCAGCGTCGCCGTGAACGAACCGGGTGTCGTGGAGATGGTCTTGAAGAGCCGGCCCAGGTGGTGGTGGATGGGCGACACCGGGTACCAGGGCGTCTCGCCGCGCTGGATCAGCCGCGCGAACATCTTCGAGTGCCGGCACTCGTCCTCGATCTCGGTCAGCGCGTAGCGCACGTGCGCGCTCGTCGCCGCCTTGTCGTAGACGTGCCGCACGAGCAGCTGCATCAGGATCAGCTCGAACCAGATGCCGAGCGAGGCCAGCGCCGCCGCCTCGTGCTGGGACAGGGCGATCCGCTGCTCCTCGCCCATCCGCTTCCACAGCGGGGTGCCGTACAGGGACACCAGCTCGGGCGGCCAGAACCACTTGCCCTCCTCGAAGGGCGCGTCCCAGTCCAGCTCCTTGTCCGGGTCGAAGGAGTGCTTGGCGGAAGAGTCGAGCAGCCGCTCGGCCACCTGCTCCCGGTCCTTGAGCAGACCGAGCGCGTCGCGCAGTCCCGCCAGCGCGTCGGCTTCCGTCATGGTTGTCATGGCTGTCCCACCTCGTCGTACGGGAGTTGATCGAGCGATCGCGGGTTACTGGCGGTCACGCCTGCCTCGGTTCTTATGAGACTGCGCGTCAGCAAGCCCGTCAATCCCTTGCGCAGGACTCCGCACGACTTGTTGACCCCGCGTCTACCACCGTGTGAGCCTGCCAGCATGGCGACGCATGAGCTGTACACCAAGGCCCCCAATGGGTCCAACTGGCAAGTACCGTCCGCCAGTTCGGCTCGCCTCAGCTGGGAATACGACGACGGGCGCGACCGTCTCCTCTCGCTCTACCAAAAGGGCAAGGACAAGCAGTGGGACGGCGCCAAGCGCATCGACTGGGACCTGGAGGTCGATCCATACGACCCCCTCGGCACCCCCGACGACGCGCTGGCCCTCTACAACACGCCCTACTGGGCGAAGATGAGCGACAAGGACAAGGCCGAGCTGCGCAAGCACTCCGCCTCCTGGCAGTTCAGCCAGTTCCTGCACGGTGAGCAGGGCGCGATGGTGTGCGCCGCGCGGATCGTCGAGTCCGTGCCCGACCTCGACGCCAAGTTCTACTCGGCGACGCAGACCATGGACGAGGCTCGGCACGCGGAGATCTACGGCCGCTTCCTGCACGAGAAGCTCGGGATGCTGTACCCGATCAACGACAACCTCCAGTCCCTGCTCGGCGACACCCTGCGCGACTCCCGCTGGGACATGCCGTACCTGGGCATGCAGGTCCTCATCGAGGGCCTCGCGCTCGCCGCGTTCGGCCTGCTCCGCGACACCACCGACAAGCCGCTGCCCAAGCAGATCCTCGCGTACGTGATGCAGGACGAGGCCCGGCACGTGGCCTTCGGGCGGATGGCGCTGCGCGACTACTACAAGCAGCTCACCGACGCCGAACTGCGCGAGCGCGAGGAGTTCGTCATCGAGGGCTGCTACCTGATGCGCGACCGGCTGCGCGGCATCGAGGTCCTGGAGAACTTCGGCATCCCCAAGGCCGATGCCGAGAAGTACACGGAGCAGTCCGAATTCCTGGCCATGTTCCGGCAGTTGCTGTTCTCGCGGATCGTCCCGTGCGTCAAGGACATCGGCCTGTGGGGCAAGCGCCTCCAGCAGGCCTACGTCGACATGGGCGTCTTCGACATGGGCAACTCCAACCTCGACCAGCTCATGGCCCAGGACGAAGAAATCGCCGAACAACTCGACGCGCAACGCTTCGCGGTGGAGGAGCAGGAGCGGGTGGCGGAGGTGGAGGAGGCCGTGGAGGCGGGCAAGTCAATCTGACCCCAGCACGGCCTCCATCACCGACTTGGCGATGGGCGCGGCGCTACCCCCACCACTGATATCCGCCCGATTGGCCGCCGCGTCCTCGACGACCACCGCGACCGCCACCCCCGGCGTGGCCGCGTCCTTCTCCTTGGCGTAGGAGATGAACCACGCATACGGCGTGCCCTCGTTGTTCTCGCCGTGCTGCGCCGTCCCCGTCTTGCCCCCGACCGTGGCGCCGGAGATCCGCGCCCCCGTGCCAGTCCCCTCGGAGACGACGTCCTCCATCATCTGCTGCAACTGCGTCGCCGTGTACGGGGACATGACCTGCTTGTACGTGTCGCTCCCGGTCTCCGAGACCGTGTCACCGTCGTCCGTCGTGGTCTTGTCGACGAGGTGCGGCTGCATCAGCGCGCCACCGTTGGCGACGGCCGAGGACACCATCGCCATCTGCAGCGGAGTGGCGGCGGTGTCGTACTGCCCGATCGAGGAGAGCGCCAGCTGCGCGTCGTTCATGTCGGTGTCGAAGTTCGACTTGGCGGCGGCCATCGGGACCTTGATCCCACTGTCGTTGAAGCCGAAGTTCTCCGACATCTTCACCATGTCCGAGAGCCCGGTCTTCACCCCCAGGTTGGCGAACACGGTGTTGCAGGAGACCCGCAGCGCGTACTCCAGCGTCGCGTCCGTGCAGGCGTCGGAGGCGGACTCGTTCGTCAGCTGGGTCGTCGTGCCCGGCAGGGTGTACGGGGACGGGGTGTCGGTCGACGCGTTGATGCCGTTCACCACGTTGTTCTCCAGGATCGCGGCCGCCGTGACCACCTTGAACGTGGAGCCCGGCGGATACGTCTGGCGCAGCGCCCGGTTGAGCATCGGCTGCTCATCGGACTTGTTCAGCTCGGCCCACGCCTCGGTCGAGGAGGAGTCGGTGCCGGCGATCCGCCCGGGGTCGTACGACGGGGTGGAGACCAGCGCCAGGATCTTCCCGGTCGACGGGTCGATCGCCGCGACCGCGCCCTTCTTGCCGCCGAGCCCGGAGTACGCGGCCTCCTGCGCACGGGCATTGATGGTGGTCTTCACGTTGCCGCCGGGCTCCTGAGCGCGCGAGATCTCGTTCCAGAACGGGAAGGGGGACAGCATCGGGTCGGTGCCGGAGAGGACGTCGTCCTCGGCGCTCTCCACGAACGTCGTGCCGTACGTCTGCGAGGCGTAGCCGGTGACGGGCGCGTACAGCGGACCGTTCTTGTACGTGCGCTCGTAGCGCAGCGACTCCCCGGTGTCCTTGGAGCCGGTGACGGACTTGCCCTGGACGAGGATGTCGCCGCGCGGCTGCCCGTAACGCTCGATCGTGGAGCGGCGGTTGGCCGAGTTGTCGTCGAGCTTGTCGGCCTGGAAGAACTGGATGCGGGCCGCGTTGATGAGCAGCGCGATCAGCAGGATCAGGCAGAAGACCGAGGCCCGGCGGATGTACTTGGTCACTTGACGCCCTCCACGGGTTCCGGGGCGGTCCCGGGGGACTCGGGCAGCAGCTGGCTCCGGGCCCGGTCGCTGACCCGGATGATGATCGCGACGATGATCCAGTTGGTGACGAGGGACGAACCGCCCTGCGCGAGGAACGGCATCGCCATACCGGTGAGCGGGATGAGCCCCATCACGCCGCCCGCGATGACGAAGACCTGCAACGCGACGATCGAGGCGAGCCCGATGGAGAGCAGCCGGCCGAACGGATCGCGCAGCGCGAGCCCCGCCCGGTAGCCGCGCTCCACGAGCAGCGCGTACAGCAGGAAGATCGCGGTGAGCCCGGCGAGCCCCAGCTCCTCGCCGGCCGTCGCCAGGATGAAGTCCGACTTGGCGGCGAAGCCGATCAGGTTCGAGTGGCCGAGGCCGAGCCCGGTGCCGAGCATCCCGCCCGCCGCGAACGCGAACAGCGACTGCGCGAGCTGGCTGGCGCCCTGACCGGCGTCGATGGAGGCGAAGGGGTGCAGCCAGTCCTCGACGCGGCTGTGCACATGCGGCTCGAAGGAGGCGACGATGACCGCGCCCACGGCCGCGAGCACGAGCCCGATGACGATCCAGCCGCCGCGCCCCGACGCCACGTACAGCATGATCACGAACAGGCCGAAGAAAAGCAGCGAGGTCCCGAGGTCCGTCTCCAGGACGAGGACGCCGACGGTCATCAGCCAGATCACCAGGATCGGCGCGAACACCCGCATCGTCGGCAGCTGGAACCGCCAGATCCGCTTGCCCGTGTACGCGAGGGCGTGCCGGTTGGCCGCGAGATAGCTGGCGAAGAAGATCGCGAGCAGGATCTTGGCGAACTCGCCGGGCTGGATGGAGAAGCTGCCGATCTGGATCCAGATCCGGGCGCCGTTGATCGGCGGGAAGAAGATCGGCAGGATCATCAGCACCAGGGCGGTGACCACGCTGATGTACGCGTATCTCTGCAGCACCCGGTGGTCGCGCAGGAAGAGCACGGTGAGGATGAACAGGGCCACGCCGAGCGTCGACCAGATCAGCTGGGTCGGCGCCGCCTGGTCGCCCGGGGTCTCCAGGTCGAGCCGCCAGATCAGCACCAGGCCGAGCCCGTTGAGCAGCACGGCGATCGGCAGCACCAGCGGATCGGCGTACGGGGCGCGGAAACGGACCACGAGGTGCGCGACGAGGGCGAGCGCCCCGAGCCCGGCGCCGTAGCCGAGCGCACCGCCCGGCACCCTGCTGTCCTTGGCGAGCCCGACGTCGATGTACCCGTAGACGCTGAGCAGCACGGCGACGACCAGCAGGGCCAGTTCGGTGCCCCGGCGCCGGGGGACGCGCACAGCGGGCACCGCGGAGGAGGCGTTGGCTCGCGACGTACCCGATGCGCCCGACGTACCCGATGATCCGGTCATACCGGGAACGTAGCAAGCAAGTACCTGATATCAGGTCATGTCAGCACCAGCGCGGCACGGCGCCGATGTTCTGGATGTACTTCGCGGAACCCCACGCCCACGTGCCGTCGGTGAGCAGGTACCAGTACGAGTTCCCGCCGACGCTGTCGCCCGAGGTCTTGCAGAAGATCGGGACGATCGCGCGGTACGGCTCGGAGCGGACGACCTTGGCGCCGCGGGTCGGGGCGTCGCGCAGCAGCAGCCCGGACTTGGCGGTGACGCGGCCCTTGTAGACCGGCGGCGAGTCGCCGGCGCCGGAACCGGCGGTCTGGGCGACGGCGGGGACGGCCGCGGTCGTGACGAGGGTGGCGACGGCGGCGATGCCCATACCGAGGCGGGTGGTGAGGGACATACGAGTCCTCCTGAGGCGGGGGTGAGGAGCGAGAGCGGGCGCCTTGAATGCCCGGTTTCACACTAAAAGCGGCACGCAGGGCGCGCAAAAGGTCACTCTCCGCCATCGCCTCTATGGCGCCCCGGGCTCGGTCGCCTCGTACGGCAGTGTCAGCGTCGCCACCGCGCCACCGTCCGGCGCGTTCCCGAACTCCAGGCGTGCGCCCAGGACTTCGGCCTGCCCGAGCGCGATGGTCAGGCCGAGACCGTGCCCGCGGGCGCCGCCCTCGGTGCGGAAGCGCTGCGGCCCGTGCTCCACGAGATAGCCGGGATAGCCCGCGCCGTGGTCGCGCACCGTGATCACCGGTCCGTCCACGGTCAGGGTGACCGGCGCGGCACCGTGCAGGTGCGCGTTCGCCACGAGATTGCCGAGGACCCGCTCCAGGCGCCGACGGTCCGTCAGCACGCAGACGTCCCGCACGACATCGACCTCGGTGGGCGTGCCGGACGCCCGCACCACCCGCTCCGCCACCGGGCCGAGCCGGTTCTCGTCCAGGTCGAGGGGCTCGCTGCGCGCGTCGAGCCGCGAGATCTCCAGCAGGTCCTCGGTGAGCGTGCGCAGCGCGGCGACCCGGTCCCGCACCAGCTCCGTGGGCCGCCCCGGCGGCAGCAGCTCGGCGGCGGCGTGCAGCCCGGTCAGCGGCGTGCGCAGCTCGTGCGCGACATCGGCGGTGAACCGCTGCTCGGTCAGGATCCTGGCCTGCAACGAACCGGCCATGCTGTCGAGCGCGCCCGCGACATCGGCCACCTCGTCGTGGCGCCGCCCCGGATCCTTCGTCCGGCGGTCGTCGACGCGCGCGTCCATGTCGCCCGCGCTGATCCGGCGCGCCACCCGCGCCGTCGCGTGCAGGCGCCGCGTCACGCGGGTCACCGCGAACGCACCGACCAGCAGCGTCGCCCCGATCGCGAGCACGGACGAGGTGAGGATCGCCCCGTCGAGCCCGTCGATGGTGCGCCGGCCCTGCGCGAAGCCGATCCGCACCGCGAGCGCCCGCCCGTCGCCCCGGCCGGTGGCCGCGGGGCCCGCCGCCCACATCGTCGGCCGCTCCGGGTGCTGCGCGATCATCGTGCCGCGCTCCCCGCGCGCGGCGAGGGCGCGCAACTCGGCGGGCAGGCCCGGCGGATCGAGGCCCGCGCCCGGCGCGAGCCTGCCCCCGGCCTCGTACCGCTTGGTGGTGGACTCCAGGAGGGTGAGCGCGCGTTCGCGGGCCTGACCCGTCGTCTGATCGGTGACCGAGACGTGCACGAGGACGCCGAGCAGCGCGGCGAGCGCACAGCACATCACGGTGATGAACACGGTCGCCTTCCACGTCAGCGACGCGGTCCAGGCGGGCAGCCGGGGCATGCGCGGACTCATGAGCGGCTCGGTGACGGCAGGTCAGGGGTGCGCTTGGCTCCGGTGCGCAGGATCTCGTCGCGGGTCGGCAGCATCGCCTTCTGGTGGGTGTCGTACGACCAGGAGGTGCGGTACTCGTACCCGGACAGGTCGGCGGCGGCGCGCACCACGATGTTCCGGCCCGCCAGATGCACGTTGATGACGGCGTCCTTGTCGTCCATGATCTGGGTCAGCTTGCCGTCGCGGTACGTGTACGCCTGCAGATACGCCTGGCGGTGCGGGGCGCGGACGGCGACGAGCAGATCGTCCGGGCCGTCGCCGGTCAGATCCCGGTAGTACCCGCCGAGCACGGGACAGGCCTTGGACGACGGGCAGTCCGCGACGTCGTCGGCGATGTCCTTGTAGTCGTCGGGATCGGCGGCGACGCGGGCCCGCACGATCGTCACCGGGTCGACCGCGCGCAGCTTCCCGCCGGGCACCTCGACGCCCTTGACCACGGCCGTCTCCCCGGCGCCGTAGTCGTCGGCGGCGCGGGTCGCGGGCGGCAGCGTGGGCCACAGCCGCTCGGGGCCGACGGCCGTCGGGGTCGGCCCCGCACTCTCCAGGCCGCCCTGATCCCCACAGCCGGCACACGCGCCCAGCAGTACGGCGGCGGACACGGCGAGGACGGGTCGGCCGAGGCGCCTAGGGCCCTTCTGACGGATCTTGCTGGAGTCGCGGGCCCTGGCACGCACATCTGCGGCGTTGTCGTCGGTTGCCAACGCTCCGCGTTGACGCCCTCCTCCGCCTTGCAGCTGCACGCACCAGACCCCGCTCGCGGAGCCGGATGTATGCGGCCGCCCGCATCCAGCCTGATCCGTCAGAAGGACCCTAGGGCCTGTCGTCACTGCACTCCTGCCTGCCGGGTCGAACGGGTCGCGTTGGACATCATGCCGGGCCTGCGGGCTTCTTGCCCTGCGGCGGGCTTGCTGCTCCCATGGTCATGGGGTGATGGGGCATGAGCGGACTGCGCGTCATACCGACCTGGCGGAACGGCCAGGAGTGGCTCTACGTGTGCGGGGACGACGGCACGAACGTCGCCTGGTACGACCGGGACGCGGGCCGGGTGAACCTGCTCAGCGAGACCCGGAGGGCGGATGTGCTCGACGTGCTCCGCCCGTTCATCGCAGGCCAGGTCGCCGTGGGACCGCCCCCGGTGCCGACCCCCGCCGAACTGGCGGGGCTCACCCTCCACCCCGACGACGACCTCGCGCCGAACCGGCCGGGCGAGGCCCTCGTCATCTCCCTGGACCGCGCCCCGGCCCCGCAGCGCCGGCTGCGCGCCGACCCGCGGCGCAAGGCGCTCGCCGCGCAGGCGCGGGTGGGCGAGGTCCTCGACGGCCTCGAGGCGGCCGGCTGGCGGGTGCTGCACTCGGTGCCGCTGCCCGGCGGCTCCCACATCCACCACCTGCTGATCGGCCCCGGCGGCCTGTTCGCGCTCCACACGCTGCCCGTGCGCAGACAACGGGTGCGGATCGGCGACCCCTGGGTGACGGCGGGCCGCGGCGAGCGGCAGCCCCTGCTGCGCCGGGTCCGGGCCGACGCGTCCCGGGCCTCGTTCGCCCTCACCGCGGAGGTCCGCGCGGGCCTGGTCCTGGTGGAACCGGCGACGGTCGAGGTGACAACACCGCCCCGCGACGTCCGCCTCTTCACCGACACGGACCTGCCCCCCCTCACCCACACGGCCGGCCTCCTCAAACCGGCGGACGTGGAGGCGCTGCACATGATGGCGAGGGACAGGGGGACGTGGACGCGGGTGTGACCCATTTCGAGCATTTTCAGCCCCGCCGGCGGTTCGGCAATTTCAGCCCCGCTCTTGGACGTGAGCCCGCGGGGTCCGGGGCGGAGCCCCGCGTCCGCAACGCCATCCGCCTCACGGCAGCTCCCCGGCCCGGCCGACCTCGAACAACCCCGCGAGCAGATCCCCATACCGCCCCAGCCGCGCGACAACGTCCCCCGCAACAAAAACCAGGTCCCCCGAGGAGCCGCACCCCTCGACCTCCCCCCACGTCACCGGCGCCGAAACCGTCGGAGCCACCCGCGCCCGCACCGTATAAGGCGCAGCCGTCGTCTTCGCCGCCGAATTCTGACTGTGGTCGACGAACACCTTCCCGCGCCGCAGGCCCCGCGCCATCCGATGCACCACGAGCCCCGGCATCGCCGCCTCCGCCTCCTGAGCGAGCCCCTTCGCATACGCACTGACCCGCTCCGACGCCGTCGGCACCAGCGGCACGAGCAGATGCAACCCCTTGGACCCGGACGTCTTCGCGTACGCCTCCAGCCCGTCCCGCGCCAACCGCTCCCGCAGCCACACGCCCACCTCGCAGCACTGCACGATGTCGGCCGGCGCCCCGGGGTCCAGGTCGAACACGAGCCGGTCCGCCCGCCCCGGCGCCTCCGCCCGCCACTGCGGCACGTGGAACTCGGTGACCAGGTTCGCCGCCCACATCAACGTAGGCAGGTCCTGTACGAGGATCTGCCGCGAGCCCCCGTCCGAACGCGGCACCTCGGCCGTCTTCACCCAGGAGGGTGTCCCCGGCGGCACGTTCTTGGCGAAGAACTGCTGGCCGTCCGGCCCGTCGGGAAAGCGCAGGAAGGAGACCGGACGGTCCCGCAGATGCGGGAGCAGTGCCTCCGCGGCCGTCGCGTAGTAGTGCAGCAGCTCGCCCTTGGTGAATCCGGATCCCGGATACAGCACCTTCTCCAGATTGCTGAGCGTGAGCCGCCGCCCCTCCACTTCTGTGATGGGCGCCATACGGTAATACTCTGGCAACCCAGCCCGTTATGTCGTCTCTGTCGCTTATATCGTGTATCGCGGCGCGAACCGGGAGGTCCACCGTGCGCTCCATATGGAACGGCGCCATCTCCTTCGGCCTGGTCAGCATCCCGATCAAGCTGGTCAACGCCACCGAGAACCACTCGATCTCCTTCCGCCAGATCCACCTGGAGGACGGCGGCCGCATCCGCTATCACAAGGTGTGCGAGCTGGAGGACAAGGAAGTCGCGAACGACGAGATCGGCAAGGGGTACGAGGACGCCGACGGCTCGATCATCCCGATCACCGAGGACGATCTCGCCCAGCTCCCGATCCCCACGGCCAAGACCATCGAGATCGTCTCCTTCGTGCCGGCCGAGCGGATCGACCCGCTCCAGATGGGCACGGCGTACTACCTCCAGGCCAACGGGGTCCCGGCCGCCAAGCCGTACACGCTCCTGCGCGAGGCGCTCAAGCGCAGCAACAAGGTGGCCATCGCCAAGTTCGCGCTGCGCGGCAGGGAGCGGCTCGGGATGCTGCGGGTCGTCGACGACGTCATCGCGATGCACGGACTGCTCTGGCCGGACGAGATCCGGGCCCCCGAGGACGCCGCCCCCGACTCCCACGTCACGGTCCGCGACGCCGAACTCGATCTGGCGGACGCCCTGATGGACACGCTCGGCGAGGTCGACATGGACTCCCTGCACGACGACTACCGGGACGCCGTGGAGGAGATGATCGAGTCGAAGGCCTCCGGCACCGAACCGGCCGAGGCGCCCAAGAAGTCGGACGGCGGAGGCGGCAAGGTCATCGACCTCATGTCGGCGCTGGAGAGCAGCGTCCGGGCGGCCAAGAAGGCGCGGAACGAGGGCGAGCAGGGCGAGGACGTGGCCGAGGTGACGGAGCTGTCCTCCCGGTCCCGTACGAAGAAGACCACCGCCAAGAAGAGCACAGCCACGAAGAAGACGGCGGCCAAGAAGACCACCGCCAAGAAGTCCGCCCCCGCGAAGAAGACCACATCCGCCAAGAAGTCGACCGCGACCAAGAAGTCCACCACCAAGAAGTCGACTTCGACCTCGGCAAAGAAGAAGCCGACGCCTCGTAAGAAGGCGTCGGCTTAGCGAGTGAGGGGGAGCGGGAGCGGCTAGCGCCCCCGGGCCACCTTCGCGGCGTCCCGCTTGAACGCCCACTCCATCTTCGGCTCCATCACGAACCGGAACATCCGCTGCACCGGTGGCGTGCACAGCACGGTGATCAGGCTGCCCGCGAGCAGCGTCACCACGACCTGGCCCCACGGCGTGTGCATCCAGGCGTTGTCGTACCAGTCCCAGAAGCGGGAGCCCTTGGCGACGAAGCCGTGCAGCAGGTAGCCGTACAGCGTGCCCGCGCCGAGCGCCGTGAACCAGAGCTTGCGGCCCGGCACCCACGCGAAGAAGCACGCGGTGAGGATCACCGAACAGCCGAACATGGCCAGGGTCATGACGATTCCGGTCCAGCCGGGCGCGCCCAACTCCTGGGCGCTGTCCCGGTGGTACGTCCACGCCGCGGTCATCCGCGGCGCCGCCCAGTACGCGAACAGCAGCGCGGCCGCGAAGACCGGCACCGCGATGATCCGCGCCTCCTTGCGGCGCACCAGCTGGAAGTGCTCCGGCTTCAGGCACAGGCCGAGGACGAAGAACGGCAGGAACTGCAGCAGACGCTGCATGTCCAGGTCGTCGCCGATGCTGGGGGAGACGGAGGCGAGCGCCGCGATGGCGAGCGCCACCGGCAGCGGCCAGCGGATCGTCTTCCAGATCGGCGTGCTCAGGCGCCATACGAACAGCGAGACCAGGAACCAGGTGAGGTACCAGGGGTCGAGGAGGCTGAAGTCGTATCCGGGATCGTCACCGGCGTACCGCTTGAAGAGGGTGTAGACGACCTCGAACACCACATACGGCACCGCCACACCCGTGATCAGCCGCTTGAGCCGAGCAGGGCTCGCGTCGAACGACCGCGAGAAGTAGCCGGAGATGACGATGAACGCCGGCATGTGGAACGTGTACACGATGATGTAGAGGGCGGAGGCCGCCCGGCTCCCGTCGCGCAGCGGCTCCCAGGAGTGGCCCATCGCGACCAGGACGATCGCCAGGTACTTGGCGTTGTCGTAGAACGCGTCACGGGCCTTGCCGGACTTCGGTGTCGCGGTGGTGGCCGGTGTGGCCGCCTGTCTCCTGGAAGGAGTGCTCGCGGGCTGTGCGACGGCGTCCTGCTGATCGGGCAGCGGGGCCCGATGAGCCGCGAGCTGTACCGGTTCGCTCACGATCCCTCCCGTTGGGAACCCCGGCTACCGGATACGCATCTTCCTGGATTCGTGAGGTTCAAGTGGCTGCGAGACATCGACCGAACCGTAGTCATGCGGTGGGGCACGAGTAAACCTGGATCGAGTCCGCGTGGCGGCTCTCACAGTCCTGATCAGGAATGACCATCACTCAAACGGGTTCGCCACCGGTCTCCGTAGCGAGATGTCGACAACGGCCGAAAGTGCTCGTCAGCCGAGTCCGGCCTCCGCGACCCGCCGCAACAGCCCGTGCAGCGTCTCGCATTCGTCCTCGTCCAGCGGTGCGAGCAGCTCGCTCGTCACCCGCAGCCCCGCCTCGTCCGTGCCGCGCAGGAAGTCCCGCCCGTCGTCCGTGAGCACGACGATCCGCGTGCGCCGGTCGCCGGGGGACGGCCGCCGCTCGACGAGCGAGGCCTTCTCCAGGTCGTCGACCAGGCCCACGATCGCGCTCGGGTCGTAGCCGAGCTGGACGCTCAACTCCCTCTGGGGCGCGCCCTCTCCCGTGGCCAGGAAGCGCAGCACCGCGTAGTGGCGCAGGCGGAGCCCCGACTCCTGGAGCGAGGCGTTGAACAGCTGCCCCGAGCGCAGGCCGAGCCGGTACAGCAGATAGCCCGTGTCGGCGTGCAGCCCGCGCATCCATGGCTCGTGCGCGTCGATCGGGGCGGGGGTCATGGGGTCTCCCTGGGGTGGGCCGGGCCTGCGGTGTGCCGCGACAGTCTCTCGCACATGCGGGTCGGCGACAACTATTGACGTCACCAATTATTGCTCTTAGCTTCCTTCTTGCCCTCACGTATCGCCGTACCGCTGGCAGGAAGGGATCCACACGTGTCCATCGATCTCACCGGAAAGGCGGCCGTCGTCACTGGCGGCGGCCGTGGCCTCGGCCTCTCCTACGCCCATGCCCTCGCCGCCCACGGCGCCTCGGTCGTCGTCAACGACGTCGACGAGGCCGTCGCCGAAGCGGCCGTGAAGTCCATCCGGGAAGCGGGCGGAACGGCCGTCGCCGAGGTGGTCCCGGTCGGCACGGCCGAGGCCGCGGACCGCCTGGTGGCGCGGGCGGTGAGCGAGTTCGGCCGCCTCGACGTCCTGGTCACCAACGCCGGTATCCTGCGCGACAAGGTGCTGTGGAAGATGACCGACGACGACTTCGACGCGGTGCTCACCACCCATCTGAAGGGCACCTTCACCTGCGCCCGCGCCGCCGCGGTCCGCATGCGCGAGCAGGGCGAGGGAGGCACGCTCGTCCTCGTCGGCTCGCCCGCGGGCCAACGGGGCAATTTCGGCCAGACGAACTACGCCGCCGCGAAGGCCGGCATCGTCGCCATGGCCCGTACGTGGTCGATGGAGCTGTCCCGGGCGAACATCACGGTCAACGCGATCGTCCCGGTCGCCGCGACGGCCATGACGGAGACGATCCCGGCCTTCGCCCCGTACATCGAGGCGATGCACGGCGGCGAACCGCTGCCGTCCTTCCTGCGCAAGGGCGAGGGCTTCGGCACACCGGAGGACTGCGCGGCCCTCGTCCCCTTCCTCGCTTCCGAAGCGGCCCGCTCCGTCACCGGCCAGGCGATCGGCATCGGCGGCGACCGGCTCACGCTCTGGTCGCACCCGCAGGAGATCAAGTCGGCCTACGCGGACGGCGGCTGGACCCCGGACACGCTGGCGGAGGCGTGGCCGACGTCGGTCGGCGCGGAGCTCCAGACGGTGGGCATCCCGGCACCGAAGATTCCGGAGGGGGAGGCCCGATGAACGCGATGAACATCGACGAACTGGCCGCGATCGACGTCCACACCCACGCGGAGGTGTCCTCCAAGGGGAAGGCCTCCCTCTCCGACGACCTCCACGAGGCCTCGTCCGCGTACTTCAAGACCGAGGGCAAGCGGAAGCCGACGCTCGAGGAGACGGCCGCGTACTACCGCGAGCGGAACATGGCGGCCGTGATCTTCACGGTCGACGCGGAGTCCGCGACGGGCACGGAGCCGGTCCCGAACGAGGAGGTCGCGGAGGCGGCGGCCGCCCACCCGGACGTCCTGATCCCCTTCGCCTCGATCGACCCGTTCCGGGGCAAGGCCGGGGTGAAGCAGGCCCGCCGCCTCGTGGAGGAGTACGGGGTGAAGGGCTTCAAGTTCCACCCCTCCATCCAGGCCTTCTTCCCCAACGACCGCGCGGTCGCCTACGACCTCTACGAGCTGATCGAGGAAACGGGCACCATCGCCCTCTTCCATACCGGTCAGACGGGCATCGGCGCGGGCGTCCCGGGCGGCGGCGGCATCCGCCTCAAGTACTCGAACCCCCTCCACGTGGACGACGTGGCGGCCGACTTCCCGCACCTCAAAATCATCCTGGCGCACCCGTCGTTCCCCTGGCAGGACGAGGCGTTGGCGGTGGCGACGCACAAGCCGGGCGTGCACATCGACCTCTCCGGCTGGTCCCCGAAGTACTTCCCGCCCCAGCTGATCCAGTACGCGAACACGCTCCTCAAGGACAAGGTCCTCTTCGGCTCGGACTACCCGGTCCTGACCCCGGACCGCTGGCTCGCGGACTTCGCGAAACTCCAGATCAAGGACGAGGTCCGCCCCAAGATCCTCAAGGAGAACGCGGCACGCCTGCTGGGCCTGACCAAGCCGTGACGTACCCGTAGGAGGCACGGATGCGCAACGAGGGACTGGGGTCATGGCCCGCACGCCGGGCCCGCAAAACCCCGCACCGCACCGCCCTGATCCACAACGGCACCACATACACCTACGCCGACCTGCACGACCGTACGACCCGCCTCGCGCACGCCCTGCGCGCCCAGGGCGTGCGCCGCGGCGACCGCGTCGCGTACCTCGGCCCGAACCACCCCTCGTACCTGGAGACGCTGTTCGCGGCGGGCACGCTGGGGGCGGTCTTCGTCCCTCTCAACACCCGCCTGTCGACAGCCGAACTCGCCTACCAAATAGCCGACTCGGGAGCGAAGGTCCTCCTGCACACCGGAGACGGGGAACCGGCGAAGACACTCTCAGTCCCCCTGACAATCGAGGCCGAAGGAGCCGGCTACGAGGACCTCCTCGCATCCGCCCCTTCCTCGGACGCGGTCGACGAGGCGGTCGCCGGCGACGACGTCTGCCTCATCATGTACACCTCGGGCACGACGGGCCGCCCCAAGGGCGCGATGCTCACCCACGCCAACCTGACGTGGAACGCGATCAACGTCCTGGTCGACCACGACCTGATCGCCGACGAGGTGGCCCTGGTCTCGGCCCCTCTCTTCCACACGGCGGGCCTGAACATGCTGACGCTGCCGGTGCTGCTCAAGGGCGGCACATGCGTCCTGGTCGACGCCTTCGACCCGGCGGCCACGTTCGACCTGGTGCGGCAGCACAGTGTGACGTTCATGTTCGGCGTCCCGACGATGTTCGACCTGCTGACCCGCCAGCCCGCGTGGCCGACCGCGGACCTCTCCTCCTTACGCCTCCTGACCTGCGGCGGCGCCCCGGTCCCGCCGCAGCTGATCGCGGCCTACCAGGAACGCGGCCTCACCTTCCTCCAGGGCTACGGCATGACGGAGGCGGCCCCCGGCACCCTCTTCCTCGACGCGGAGCACGCGGTGAGCAAGGCGGGCTCGGCGGGCGTGCCGCACTTCTTCAGCGACGTACAGGTGGTGGGCCCGGACCTGACCCCGGTGGACGTCGGCGAGACGGGCGAGGTGGTGGTCCGCGGCCCGCACGTGATGCCGGGCTACTGGGGCCTGCCGTCGGAGACCGAAGCCGCCTTCTCCGACGGCTGGTTCCGCACCGGCGACGCGGCACGCGTGGACGCGGACGGCTACGTCACGATCGTCGACCGCTTCAAGGACATGATCATCTCGGGCGGCGAGAACATCTACCCCGCCGAGATCGAGGCCGCGCTCCTGGCCCACCCCGATGTGGCGGAGTGCGCGGTGATAGGTGTCCCGGACGAGAAATGGGGCGAGGTCCCCCGCGCGGTAGTGGTGCCCCGCGCCGACACGACCCCGGACCCCCAGACCCTCCTGGCCTCCCTAGCGGGCCGCCTGGCGAAATACAAAATCCCCAAGTCCCTCTTCCTGACGGACGAACTCCCACGCACGGCCTCCGGAAAGCTCATCAAATCCCGCCTGCGGGAAACCTACGCACAGAACGGCTGACGAGAATGCCCCTCACGGTCAACGGCCTGCCCGAACTCATGAAGCTGAGCAACGGCACGGACCTCGGCACCAGCGACTGGCTCGAGATCACCCAGGACCGCATCAACACGTTCGCCGACGCGACGGGCGACCACCAGTGGATCCACGTCGACCCGGCCCGCGCGGCCGAGGGCCCCTTCGGCGCCCCGATCGCCCACGGCTACCTGACCCTCTCCCTCTTCATCCCCCTCTTCACCGACCTCCTGGACGTCCAGGGCGTCACCACAAAGGTCAACTACGGCCTCAACAAGGTACGCTTCCCGTCCCCGGTCAAGGCGGGCTCCCGCATCCGCCTGTCGGCGCGGGTGGCATCAGTGGAAGAGGTGTCAGGCGATGGAGCCCAAATCACCATCGACGGAACCATAGAAATAGAGGCCACCCCAAAGCCGGCCGCCGTCCTCCAAAGCGTCTCCCGCTTCTACGCCTGACCCGCCCGCAAACACAACAAGACCCCGCCGTCAGCGTCTCCACTGAGGACGGGGTCTTCGGGCACCTCATACAGGGTGCCCCCGGCAGGATTCGAACCTGCGCACACGGCTCCGGAGGCCGTTGCTCTATCCCCTGAGCTACGGGGGCGTACGCCGCGCTGTGCGTGGCGACGGGTAGAACACTACCAGCTCCTTTGAGGTCCTCAGGAACGGGTTATTGGGCGGGGAGCGGCGGGGTTCGTGTCGCCTGTAGGGGGCGGAAGTGGGGAAAACCCGGACGCGGTGGCCGGCGTCGACCTACTCTCGAGTTGTGCCAGGCGCGTCCGGCCGAGTCCTTGTCGTGGACGACAACAAGGTGATTCGGCAGCTGATCAGGGTCAATCTCGAGCTGGAGGGCTTCGAGGTCGTGACCGCGGCCGATGGTGCCGAATGTTTGGACGTGATCGACCAGGTGCGGCCCGACGTCGTCACGCTGGACGTCGTCATGCCCCGGCTCGACGGGCTGCGCACCGCCGCCCGGCTGCGGGCCGACGCCCGTACGCGTTCGCTGCCCATCGTCGTCGTCAGCGCCTGCACCCAGTACGAGGTCGAGAGCGGGCTCGACGTCGGCGTCGACGCATTTCTCGCCAAGCCCTTCGAGCCCAGCGAACTGGTGCGTGTCGTACGGCAGTTGAGCGAGCAGGGGCGTGCGGGGGCGGGTCCCGCAGGCGCCTCCCGGGCGGGTGCGGCGCGCCCCGTGAGCGCCGCGGACGACGCCGAGCAGGCCACCCGCACCGCCGACGCCTGAGCGTCCCGCCGGCCCGGCTCCCCGTCCGTATCCCGGACCATCCGGGAAACCGACTCGCCTACCCACCCCCCTCCTCCCATACGCTTGTCCCGTGACCCCCGCCGAGCTCTCCCGCACCGTCCTGCGCGCCGTCCGTCGCGCGGTCGACGACGGTGAGCTCGACGCGGCCGTGTGCGCGGCGGGCGAGGAGCGGATCCTTGTCGAGCGGCCGCGGGCCGGCGGGCAGGGCGACTACGCCACCAACGTCGCGCTGCAGCTCGCCCGCCCTGCCGGACGGCCACCGCGGCAGGTCGCCGAGATCCTGTCCCGTCGGCTCGGGGAGAGCCCCGGTATCGACGGTGTCGTCGTCACCGGACCCGGGTTCCTCAATTTCAGGCTGTCGGAATCCGCGTCCGCCTCCGGCGCGCTCGTCACGGAGATCCTGAGTGCCGGGGAGCGATACGGGTTCGTCGAAGCCGAAACAGCCTCCACCGGTCAGGTTGTTCAGTTGCGCGCCCCCGACGAGGTGCGTGCCCTGGTCGTCATGGACTCCGTCGCCCGTCTGTTGCGCTCGCAGGGCGTCCTCGTACGGACCAGTTGCGCAGGCCGGCCCCGGCCCGAGTGGGTCGACGTCCTCGGTGTCCACGTCGACGCGGTCGGCAGCCCCGACGGCGGCATCGGCATCCGACCCGTGCCCGCCCCCGCCGACCCCGTACCGCTCGGCCGCGACGCCGCCCGCTGGGCCCTGCTCCACCCCGCGGGCCACGACCGACCCCGCATCGAAGACGGGCACGAGCACCTCGCCCAGCGCGAGTCCAACCCGCTCTTCCGCGTCCGGTACGCCCACGCCCGCACCCGCGCCCTGACCCGCAACGCCGCGGACCTCGGATTCGCCGCCGAAGCCGCCGCCCCGACCGGCCCAGCAGACGGCCTGGAAGACCTCGTCGCCGCGCTCGCCGACCACCCCCGCATCCTCCGCACCGCGGCCGCGCAGCACGCCCCCGACCGGCTCGCCCGGCACCTCGTCGGCGTCGCCGACACCTTCATGGCCTCGCTTCATCCGGCCGTACTGCCCCAAGGCGAGGAGAAACCCTCGGCCGCCCACCGTGCCCGGCTCGCGCTCGCCGAAGCCGTCGGGACGGTGCTCGCAGGCGGCCTGACCCTGCTCGGCATCGACGCACCCGAACATCTGTGACACAGAAGTAGACGAAGAGAGCCACCGCAGCCATGAGCCGTTCCGCACACCCCGCCGGCCCCCGTCACGCCGACGTCCTGCCCGAGGGCCACTACACCGCCCCGGCCGACGACCTGAACGCCCTCGACCCGAAGGTGTGGGCGCAGACCGTGGCCCGTACCGACGACGGTGGTGTCACCGTCGGTGGCATCGAGGTCGCCCGGCTCGCCGAGGAGTTCGGCACGCCGGCGTACTTCCTCGACGAGACCGACTTCCGCGCCCGGTGCGCCGCCTGGCGCGACGCCTTCGGGCCCGACGCCGATGTCTTCTATGCAGGGAAGGCCTTCCTCAGCCGCGCCGTCGTGCGGTGGCTGGACGAGGAGGGGCTGAATCTGGATGTCTGCTCGGGGGGCGAGCTCGCCACCGCGCTCTCCGCAGGCATGCCTGCCGAGCGCATCGCCTTCCACGGCAACAACAAGACCGAGGAAGAGATCAGCCGCGCGATCCAGGTCGGCGTCGGCCGCATCGTGCTCGACTCCTTCCAGGAGATCGCGCGTGTCGCCCACATCGCCGACGGCCTCGGCAAGCGGCAGCGCGTGCAGATCCGCGTCACCGTGGGCGTCGAGGCGCACACCCACGAGTTCATCGCCACCGCGCACGAGGACCAGAAGTTCGGCATCGCCCTCGCCGACGGGCAGGCGGCGGAGGCCGTGCGGCGCGCCATCAAGCTGGACGGCATCGAGCTCATCGGCATTCACAGCCACATCGGGTCGCAGATCTTCGACATGGCGGGCTTCGAAGTTGCCGCGCGCCGTGTTGTCGGGCTGCTCGCCGAGGTGCGGGACGAGCACGGCATCGAGCTTCCCGAGATCGACCTCGGCGGCGGCCTCGGTATCGCGTACACGAGCGACGACGACCCGCGCGAGCCGCACGAGATCGCCAAGGCGCTCAATGAGATCGTCACGCGCGAGTGCGAGGCCGCGAACCTCCGCACCCCCCGCATCTCCGTCGAGCCGGGCCGCGCCATCGTCGGCCCGACCGCCTTCACGCTCTACACCGTCGGCACCGTCAAGCCGCTCGATGGACTGCGTACCTACGTCTCCGTCGACGGCGGCATGTCCGACAACATTCGCACCGCCCTCTACGACGCCGAGTACACCGTCGCCCTCGTCTCCCGCCGCTCTGACGCCGAGCCGATGCTCGTCCGTGTCGTCGGCAAGCACTGTGAGAGTGGTGACATCGTCGTGAAGGACGCGTTCCTGCCGTCCGATGTCGCTGCCGGGGATCTCATCGCCGTGCCGGCCACCGGCGCGTACTGCCGTTCCATGGCCAGCAACTACAACCACGCACTTCGCCCGCCCGTCGTCGCCGTGCGCGACGGTGAGGCCCGGGTGATCGTCCGGCGCGAGACGGAGGAAGATCTCCTGCGTCTCGACGTCGGATAAATGAAATCTACGTCTCACGATCCGGACCGGGGGCTGAAACCCCGGTCCGGTGGGTGAGACTGGACCCACCGTAGATACACGTAGCGATACACGTAGAGATACGTCGAAGTATCGGAAGCAGTAGAGGAAACGAGGTCGCATGATGCGTACGCGTCCACTGAAGGTGGCGCTGCTGGGCTGTGGGGTTGTCGGCTCAGAGGTGGCGCGCATCATGACGACGCACGCCGACGACCTCGCCGCCCGGATCGGTGCCCCCGTCGAGCTCGCGGGTGTGGCCGTGCGGCGGCCCTCCCGGGTGCGCGAGGGAATCGATCCCGCGCTGGTCACCACGGACGCCACCGCGCTCGTGAAACGCGGCGACATCGATGTGGTCGTCGAGGTCATCGGCGGGATCGAGCCCGCGCGCACCCTCATCACCACCGCTTTCGAGCACGGCGCCTCCGTCGTCTCCGCCAACAAGGCGCTCGTCGCCCAGGACGGCGACGCCCTGCACGCCGCGGCCGTGGAGCACGGCGAGGACCTCTACTACGAGGCCGCGGTCGCCGGCGCGATCCCGCTGGTCAGGCCGCTGCGCGAGTCGCTCGCAGGGGACAAGGTCAACCGCGTCCTCGGCATCGTGAACGGCACGACGAACTTCATCCTCGACGCGATGGACTCGACCGGCGCCGGCTACCAGGAAGCGCTCGACGAGGCCACCGCCCTCGGGTACGCCGAGGCCGACCCGACCGCCGACGTCGAGGGCTTCGACGCCGCCGCCAAGGCCGCCATCCTCGCCGGGATCGCCTTCCACACCCGCGTACGCCTCGACGACGTGTACCGCGAGGGCATGACCGAGGTGACCGCCGCCGACTTCGCGTCCGCGAAGCAGATGGGCTGCACCATCAAGCTGCTCGCCATCTGCGAGCGGGCCGCCGACGGGCAGTCCGTCACCGCCCGCGTGCACCCGGCGATGATCCCGCTGTCCCACCCGCTGGCCTCCGTGCGCGGCGCGTACAACGCCGTCTTCGTCGAGGCCGAGGCCGCGGGTCAGCTCATGTTCTACGGGCCCGGTGCCGGCGGCTCGCCGACCGCGTCCGCCGTACTCGGCGACCTCGTCGCCGTCTGCCGCAACCGCCTCAACGGCGCGACGGGACCCGGCCAGTCCGCGTACACACAGCTGCCCGTCTCGCCGATGGGCGATGTCGTGACGCGGTACCACATCAGCCTCGACGTGGCCGACAAGCCCGGCGTTCTCGCGCAGGTGGCGACGGTCTTCGCCGAGCACGGTGTCTCCATCGACACCGTGCGCCAGTCGGGGAAGGACGGCGAGGCCTCCCTCGTCGTCGTCACCCACCGCGCGGCCGACGCGGCCCTCACCGGGACCGTGGACGCGCTGCGTCAGCTCGACACCGTGCGCGGTGTCGCCAGCATCATGCGTGTTGAAGGGGAGTAGCAGCTCATGACCGGACAGACCCACCAGTGGCGCGGCATCATCGAGGAGTACCGGGACCGGCTCCCGGTGACCGACACCACGCCGGTCGTGACACTGCGCGAGGGCGGTACGCCGCTCGTGCCCGCGCAGATGCTCTCCGAGCGCACCGGCTGTGAGGTGCACCTGAAGGTCGAGGGTGCCAACCCGACCGGTTCGTTCAAGGACCGCGGCATGACCATGGCCATCACGAAGGCCAAGGAGGAGGGCGCGAAGGCCGTCATCTGCGCCTCCACCGGCAACACCTCGGCCTCCGCCGCCGCGTACGCCGTGCGGGCCGGGATGGTCTGCGCCGTCCTCGTGCCGCAGGGCAAGATCGCGCTCGGCAAGATGGGCCAGGCGCTCGTCTACGGCTCGAAGATCCTCCAGGTCGACGGCAACTTCGACGACTGCCTGAACCTGGCCCGCGCCCTCTCCGAGAACTACCCGGTGGCGCTGGTCAACTCGGTGAACCCGTTCCGCATCGAGGGCCAGAAGACCGCCTCGTTCGAGATCGTGGACGCGCTCGGCGACGCGCCCGACATCCACGTCCTCCCGGTCGGCAACGCCGGCAACATCACGGCCTACTGGAAGGGCTACAAGGAGTACGCCGCCGACGGCATCTCCTCCCGTACGCCGCGGATGTGGGGCTTCCAGGCCTCCGGCTCCGCGCCGATCGTGCGCGGCGAGGTGGTCAAGGACCCCTCGACGATCGCCACCGCGATTCGCATCGGCAACCCCGCCTCGTGGCAGCACGCGCTCGCCGCGCGCGAGGAGTCCGGCGGCTTCATCGACGAGGTGACGGACCGTGAGATCCTGCGCGCCTACAAGCTGTTGGCGTCCCAGGAGGGTGTCTTCGTCGAGCCCGCGTCGGCCGCGTCCGTCGCCGGTCTGCTGAAGGCCGCCGAAGAGGGCAAGGTCGACCCCGGCCAGAAGATCGTCTGCACCGTCACGGGCAACGGTCTGAAGGACCCGGACTGGGCCGTCGCCGGTGCTCCGCAGCCGGTCACCGTGCCGGTCGACTCCGCCGCGGCCGCCGAGCGTCTCGGTCTCGCCTGAGTCGTACGCCTCGTCGGGCGACTCTTTACGCGACGCTGACACGTCGTCAACTGGGCGTTTCAGTACAGGGGGTGCACAGGGGGGCTTACGACACGCATCGTGCGCCTCCTGTGCGCCCTATGTCGCCACTGAACCTTCCTTCGATAGGCTGTAGCGAACCCGCCCACCGCATATGCCGTGGTGCCGCCGCTGTTTTGTCGATCGCGGCCCGGGTGTCGACGCACGCACCACCAGACTTCGACGCATCACAAGACATCGGAAGTTCTCGAAACATCCCGTAGCTCAAGGAGAGTCATCGAGCGATGGCCGGTCCCGCCTTCCGCGCCGCCGCCGTCAGGGTGCGCGTTCCCGCCACCAGCGCCAATCTCGGCCCGGGCTTCGACAGCCTCGGCCTGTCGCTGGGGCTCTACGACGACGTGGTCGTCAGGGTCGCCGACTCCGGGCTGAACATCGACATCGCCGGTGAGGGCTCCGAGACCCTGCCCCGCGACGAGTCGCACCTTCTGGTCCGCTCCCTGCGTACGGCCTTCGACGCCCTCGGCGGACAGCCGCGCGGCCTTGAGATCGTCTGCGCCAACCGCATCCCGCACGGCCGGGGCCTCGGCTCCTCGTCCGCCGCGATCGTGTCGGCCGTGGTCGCCGCGCGCGCCGTGACGATAGGCGGCGGCGCCCTGCTCGACGACGCCGCGCTGCTCGAACTCGCCACCGAGATCGAGGGCCACCCCGACAACGTGGCCCCGTGCCTGCTCGGTGGCTTCACCATCGCGTGGACGGAGACCGGCGCGGGCCGCGCGATCCGTCTCGACGCGGCCAGTTCCATCGTTCCGGTGGTCTTCGTCCCCGGAAAGCCGGTCCTCACCGAAATGGCGCGAGGACTCCTGCCGCGCACCGTCCCGCACGTGGACGCCGCGGCCAACGCGGGCCGGGCGGCCCTGCTCGTCGAGGCCCTGACCAGGCGCCCCGAGCTGCTGCTCCCGGCCACGGAGGACCGTCTTCACCAGGAGTACCGGGCGCCGGCGATGCCGGAGAGCGCCGCCCTTGTGGAGCGGCTGCGGGCCGACGGGGTGCCCGCGATGATCTCCGGAGCGGGGCCGACGGTCCTCGCTCTGGTGGAGGAAGAAACGGCCGACAAGGTCGCCCGGCTGGCCGGGGAGGGCTGGGCGGCGAACCGCCTCGACCTCGATGTCGACGGAGCGAGCGTGCTGCCGCTTGGCTCCTGACACCCGGTTGCCGGAATACGAGAGGGGGAATGTTTGTTGGATCCGGTAGTGTTAACCTCAAGTCTGCACCCGGCCCTACCATGGCGAGGTGCTGTGTGTCCCCGTCAGGGACAACCATTCTTCCGGGAGCCTCCCCAGCGATTCCGTGCAGCGTCCTCGCATGTCGAGACGTGGCGCTGAAGAGTGGCGAGCACGCTCCGGAACCGGCGTGACCGAGCCGCGTGACACAGAAATCCAGTGCACCCGCGGAATCGGGCTACGCCGTCACCACCGAATTCTTCCGCCTCTTCGGCGGACAACCGCCCCGGCACACGGTCCGTACAGGCTGGACCACCGCCGGACAGCACAACACGGTCGCCGAGCCAGACAGGCCGACGTCCGCTCCAGGGAAGGACCCTTCGTGAGCGACACCACCGATCTGATGGGCGTGACTGCCGACAGCTCTGCTGCCGCGCCCGCCGCGTCCTCTGCGGACGCGTCCGCCGCGCCCGCCCGGCGGCGCCGCGGTACCGGCCTTGACGGCATGGTGCTGGCCGAGCTGCAGCAGGTCGCATCGGGCCTCGGAATCAAGGGCACTGCGCGGATGCGCAAGAGCCAGCTGATCGAGGTCATCAAGGAGGCGCAGTCCGGGGGAGGGAACTCCCAGGCCGCCCCCGCGAAGAGCGCCGACGCCGCCGAGACGAAGCCGAAGCGGCGGGCCACCTCGAAGGCCCGTACCGGCGACGAGTCCGCGGCCGACGCGGCGCCCGCGAAGTCGGGTGCCAAGGCGGAGAAGGCCGAGGCGGCCGACGCCAAGGCGAAGAAGGCCACGGCCCAGCAGCAGATCGAGATCCCCGGCCAGGGCGCCAGTGACGAGCAGCCGGCCGGCGAGCGTCGTCGCCGCCGTGCCACGTCCGAGGCGGGCAGCCCCGAGACGGTCACCGCCGAGGCCAGGTCCGAGACGCGGCAGGACCGCCAGGACAAGCAGCAGGACCGCCAGCAGGACCGTCAGGACAAGCAGGAGCGTCAGGACGGCGGCGACGGCAACAAGGGCGACGGCGGCCAGGACGGCAACCACGAGGGTCGTCGCGACCGCCGTGACCGTCAGGGCGACCGCCAGGGCGGCCGTGGTGGGCGCGACCGTGACCGCCAGGGCGGCGACCGTGACCGCCGCGGCGGCAAGGGCGACGACCAGGGCGGGAACAGCCAGGGCGGCGGCCGGAACAACCAGCAGGGTGGCGGCCGGAACAACCAGCAGCAGGACGACGGCTACGACGACGACGGCGGCGGCCGCCGCGGGCGCCGGGGCCGTTACCGCGACCGTCGTGGGCGTCGTGGGCGCGACGAGCAGGGCTTCGGCAACGAGCCGCAGATCTCCGAGGACGACGTCCTGATCCCCGTCGCGGGCATCCTCGACATCCTCGACAACTACGCCTTCATCCGTACGTCGGGCTACCTGCCGGGTCCCAATGACGTCTACGTCTCCCTGGCCCAGGTCCGCAAGAACGGCCTGCGCAAGGGTGACCACGTCACCGGTGCCGTGCGTCAGCCCAAGGACGGCGAGCGCCGCGAGAAGTTCAACGCGCTGGTCCGCCTCGACTCGGCGAACGGCATGGCGGCCGAATCCGGCCGTGGGCGCCCGGAGTTCAACAAGCTGACGCCCCTCTACCCGCAGGACCGCCTCCGCCTGGAGACGGACCCGGGTGTGCTGACGACGCGCATCATCGACCTCGTCGCGCCGATCGGTAAGGGCCAGCGCGGTCTGATCGTGGCCCCGCCGAAGACCGGCAAGACCATGATCCTGCAGTCGATCGCCAACGCGATCACGGTGAACAACCCCGAGTGCCACCTGATGGTCGTCCTCGTCGACGAGCGTCCGGAAGAGGTCACCGACATGCAGCGGTCGGTGAAGGGCGAGGTCATCTCCTCGACCTTCGACCGTCCCGCCGAGGACCACACCACGGTCGCCGAGCTCGCCATCGAGCGCGCCAAGCGCCTCGTGGAGCTGGGTCACGACGTCGTCGTGCTGCTCGACTCGATCACCCGCCTGGGCCGCGCGTACAACCTCGCGGCGCCGGCCTCCGGCCGCATCCTGTCCGGTGGTGTCGACTCGACCGCCCTGTACCCGCCGAAGCGCTTCTTCGGTGCGGCCCGCAACATCGAGGACGGCGGCTCGCTGACCATCCTCGCCACCGCGCTGGTGGACACCGGGTCCCGCATGGACGAGGTCATCTTCGAGGAGTTCAAGGGCACCGGCAACGCCGAGCTCAAGCTCGACCGCAAGCTCGCCGACAAGCGCATCTTCCCGGCGGTGGACGTGGACGCGTCCGGTACCCGTAAGGAAGAGATCCTGCTCGGCAGCGACGAGCTGGCGATCACCTGGAAGCTGCGTCGTGTGCTGCACGCGCTCGACCAGCAGCAGGCGATCGAGCTGCTGCTCGACAAGATGAAGCAGACGAAGTCCAACGCGGAGTTCCTGCTGCAGATCCAGAAGACGACGCCGACGCCGGGCAACGGCAACGACTGACGCTTCACAGGGATTCAAGGGCTGGGCCCCGCCGCTTCGTGCGGCGGGGCCCAGCCCTTTTCCGTGCCTGCTCGGAACGTTTCAGGGCACTCGGAGACCAGAGACCTTCACCACACGTATAAGGATCTGTGCCCTCTGTGAAGCATGTGCCACATGGGCGTGAAAGTGCAGGTGAGAGGGTTGCGGGTCGTTGGTACCGCTACGTACCGTCGCACTTCCGTCCCGGAATGCGCACACGTGTTTGTGCAACCCTTCTTGGCGGTCCGCCGTCACACCGAGTGAACGAAGAAGCGGACCGAAGGATCAGAAGCAGACGAACCTGCGAGGAGTTATGCCGGAACGTGACAGCAGGCCCGGGCGCCACCGCGGCGCCAAGGGCAGCCGCCGCAAACCGCGCAGTGGGCGCAGCAAGGCGCTGCGGATCGCGGCGTGGAGCGCCGCGGGCGTCGTCGTCCTCGGTGGAACCGGCCTGGGGTACGTCTACTTCCAGCTCAACGGCAACATCAAGAGCGTCGACATCGACTCGCAGCTGGGCACCGACCGTCCGCAGAACGTGGACAACGGCTCCGAGGACATCCTCGTCCTCGGCTCCGACACCCGGGCCGGCGACAACGAGAAGGTCGGCGGCGGCGCCGACGAGGGCTCGGCGCGCTCGGACACCGCGATGGTCGTCCACGTCTACAAGGGCCACAAGCGGGCCAGCGTCGTCTCCATCCCCAGGGACACGCTCATCGACCGCCCCTCGTGCACCGACAAGGACGGCAACGACTACCCGGCGCAGAACGAGGTCATGTTCAACTCCGCGTACTCGACGGGCGGCGCGGCCTGCGCGGTGAAGACCGTCGAGTCCCTGAGCGGCATCCGCATGGACCACTACGTGGAGGTCGACTTCAGCGGCTTCCAGAAGCTGATCGACGACCTCGGCGGCGTCAAGGTCACCACCACGAAGTCGATCAACGACCCCGACAGCCATCTGAACCTCGACGCCGGCACGCACACGCTCAGCGGCGAGCAGTCGCTCGGCCTCGTCCGCACCCGGCACGGCGTGGGCGACGGCAGTGACCTCGGGCGCATCCAGCTCCAGCAGGCGTTCATGAAGGCCCTGATGGACCAGATCAAGAGCGTCGGCGTCTTCACCAGCCCGAGCAAGCTGTACGCGCTCGCGAACACCGCCACGAAGACGGTGACGACGGACTCGCAGCTGGCCTCGGTCAAGGACCTGACCTCGTTCGCGAGCGGGCTCAAGGGCATCGGCTCCGGCGACATGAACATGGTGACGCTGCCCGTGCAGTACGACCCGAACGACGCCAACCGCGTACTCCTGGACAAGACCAACGCGAAGAAGGTCTGGAAGGCCCTGGAGGCCGACAGGACGATCCCGAAGTCGGCCACGAAGGACTCCGCCAAGGGCTCCGCCGACAGCGTCGTGAAGTAGCCGCGAAGCAGCGACGACCCCCTCGGGAAGGGCCGGGAATACATCCGGGCCCTTCTCGGTTTTGGGGGATACGGCCAGTCCTGGCAGACTGGTACGTCGGCCCCGGTTCACGCTCCCGCATCCCGCGTCAGCGACCCGGCGCCCTCCATGAACCTAGGAGACACCTTGAAGCGCGACATCCACCCCGAGTACGTCGAGACGCAGGTCTCTTGCACCTGCGGCGCGTCGTTCACCACCCGTAGCACCATCTCGTCCGGCACCGTCCGTGCCGAGGTCTGCTCCGAGTGCCACCCGTTCTACACGGGCAAGCAGAAGATCCTCGACACCGGTGGCCGTGTGGCCCGCTTCGAGGCCCGCTTCGGCAAGGCTGCCGCTGCCAACAAGTAGCGGAGCTCCAGCGCCGGTCCACGGTGCCCCTGTTTTTCGCGGGGGCACCGGGACCGGCGCTTTGCGGTGCAGCCCCTTTTGATCCCCCGTAACTGCAGGAGCCGGAGATGTTCGAGGCCGTCGAGGAACTGATCGGTGAGCACGCCGATCTGGAGCAGAAGCTCGCGGACCCCTCGGTCCACGCCGACCAGGCGAACGCGCGCAAGCTCAACAAGCGCTACGCCGAGCTGACCCCGATCGTCGCCACGTACCGCTCCTGGAAGCAGACCGGGGACGACATCGAGACGGCGAAGGAATTCGCCGCCGACGACCCGGACTTCGCGGCCGAGGTCAAGGAGCTCGAGCAGCAGCGCGAGGAGATCACCGAGAAGCTGCGGCTCCTCCTGGTGCCCCGAGACCCGTCCGACGACAAGGACGTGATCCTCGAGGTCAAGGCCGGCGCCGGCGGCGACGAGTCCGCCCTGTTCGCCGGTGACCTGCTTCGCATGTACCTGCGCTACGCCGAGCGCGTCGGCTGGAAGACCGAGATCATCGACGCCACCGAGTCCGAGCTGGGCGGCTACAAGGACGTCCAGGTCGCCGTGAAGACCAAGGGCGGCAACGGCGCGACCGAGCCCGGCCAGGGTGTCTGGGCCCGCCTGAAGTACGAGGGCGGCGTGCACCGCGTGCAGCGTGTGCCCTCCACCGAGTCGCAGGGCCGCATCCACACCTCCGCCGCCGGCGTGCTGGTCACGCCCGAGGCCGAGGAGGTCGACGTCGAGATCCACGCGAACGATCTGCGCATCGACGTGTACCGCTCCTCGGGCCCCGGCGGGCAGTCCGTCAACACGACCGACTCCGCCGTCCGCATCACGCACATCCCCACCGGCGTCGTGGCTTCCTGCCAGAACGAGAAGTCCCAGCTGCAGAACAAGGAGCAAGCGATGCGTATCCTGCGCTCCAGGCTCCTCGCAGCGGCGCAGGAGGAAGCGGAGAAGAACGCCGCCGACGCCCGCCGCAGCCAGGTCCGCACCGTCGACCGCTCCGAGAAGATCCGTACGTACAACTTCCCGGAGAACCGCATCTCGGACCACCGTGTCGGCTTCAAGGCCTACAACTTGGACCAGGTGCTCGACGGCGATCTCGACGCCGTGATCCAGGCGTGCGTCGACGCGGACTCGGCCGCCAAGCTCGCCGCCGCGTAGAACCGCACCGCCCGCCCCGTACGACAGCTCAGCCCGGAGGAACAGCGTGCAGCAACATTTTGGGGGGCGACCCCCAAACCCCCGCAGCGTGCTGCTCGCGGAAGTGGCCCAGGCCACTCAGCGGCTTGCCGACGCCGGAGTGCCCTCGCCGCGCAACGACGCGGAGGAGCTCGCGTCCTTCGTGCACGGCGTCAAGCGGGGCGAGCTGCACACCGTCAAGGACGCGGACTTCGACGCCCGGTACTGGGAGGCGATCGCGCGCCGCGAGGCCCGCGAGCCGCTCCAGCACATCACCGGACACGCCTACTTCCGCTATCTGGAGCTCCAGGTCGGTCCCGGTGTCTTCGTGCCGCGCCCGGAGACCGAGTCGGTCGTCGGCTGGGCCATAGACGCCGTGCGCGCGATGGATGTCGTCGAGCCGCTGATCGTCGATCTGTGCTCCGGCTCCGGCGCCATCGCGCTCGCGCTCGCCCAGGAGGTGCCGCGCTCGCGCGTGCACGCCGTGGAGCTGTCCGAGGACGCGCTCAAATGGACGCGCAAGAACGTCGAGGGGTCCAGGGTCGACCTGCGCCAGGGAGACGCCCTGGAGGCCTTCCCCGACCTCGACGGCCAGGTCGACCTCGTCATCTCCAACCCGCCGTACATCCCGCTCACCGAGTGGGAGTACGTCGCCCCCGAGGCCCGTGACTACGACCCGGACCTCGCCCTGTTCTCCGGCGAGGACGGGCTCGACCTGATCCGTGGCATCGAGCGCACCGCCCACCGCCTCCTGCGCCCCGGCGGCATCGTCGTCATCGAGCACGCGGACACGCAGGGCGGCCAGGTGCCGTGGATCTTCACCGAGGAGCGGGGCTGGGCGGACGCCGCCGACCACCCCGACCTCAACAACCGCCCGAGGTTCGCGACGGCCCGCAAGGCGCTGCCGTGACCGACGCGTTGTCCTTTGAGTTTGACGAGTTCGAGCAGTACGCAGACCAGCACATCGAGCAGGAGGCCCGCTAGATGGCACGGCGTTACGACACCAATGACGCAGTCGACCGCGCTACCGGCCTGCGTGAAGCCGCCTCCGCAGTCCGCCGCGGCGAGCTGGTCGTGCTGCCCACCGACACCGTCTACGGCATCGGTGCGGACGCCTTCACGCCCGAGGCGGTCGGTGACCTCCTGGAGGCCAAGGGCCGTGGCCGCAACATGCCGACGCCGGTGGTCATCCCCTCGCCGAACACGCTGCACGGGCTCGTCACGGACTTCTCCGAGATGGCCTGGGAACTGGTCGACGCGTTCTGGCCGGGCGGCCTGACCCTCGTCGCCAAGCAGCAGCCGTCGCTCCAGTGGGACATCGGCAACACCCGTGGCACCGTCGCGGTCCGCATGCCGCTGCACCCCGTCGCCATCGAACTGCTCACCGAGGTCGGCCCGATGGCCCTCTCCTCCGCGAACCTGACCGGCCACCCGGCACCCGAGGACTGCGACGCCGCGCAGGAGATGCTCGGCGACTCCGTCTCCGTCTACCTCGACGGGGGGCCGACGCCCGGCAACATCCCGTCATCCATCGTCGACGTCACCGGCAAGGTCCCGGTCCTGCTGCGCGAGGGCGCGCTGACCGCGGACGAGCTGCGCAAGGTCGTACCCGACCTCGAGGTGGCGAATTGACAGCCCCTGAGACGGGGCGTGGCATAGGCAACGGGTACGTACGCACGCCGGCACTCCCCGGCGACACCTTCCGCATCCTCCACGTCAGCACCGGCAATGTGTGCCGCTCGCCGATCACCGAGCGGCTGACCAGGCATGCCCTCGCGGACCGGCTCGGCGCGCCGCTCGCCGGCGGTCTCGTCGTGGAGAGCGCGGGCACCTGGGGCCACGAGGGCGCGCCCATGGAGGCCAACGCGGAAACGGTCCTGGCCGACTTCGGCGCGGACGCCTCCGGCTTCGTCGGCCGTGAGCTCCTCGACGACCACGTCATAAGGGCCGACCTGGTCCTGACCGCGACGCGCGACCACCGCGCGCAGGTCATCTCCATGGGGCACAGCGCGGGCCTGCGGACGTTCACGCTGAAGGAGTTCACGCGGCTCGTGCAGGCCATAGACCCGGCCACGCTGCCGGATCCCCTGGAGTCCGGTGTGGTCGAGCGTGCGCGGTCCCTGGTGCGGGCGGCGGCGGCTCTACGCGGGTGGCTGCTGGCTCCCTCCGTGGAGGCGGACGAGGTGTACGACCCGTACGGGGCGCCGCTGCCGTTCTTCCAGTCGGTGGGCGGCGAGATCCACGAGGCCCTGGACCCGGTGGTCACGGCCCTGACGGGCGTCAAGAAGTAGCTCCGCCCAGGCCCCCGAAACGTTTGCGCCGTGTGGCCTGACGCCGGGCGGGCGCAACGGGGCGGATCTACATTGGAAGGCACTTACCTCCCCGACGCGAGGCCCGGAGCCGACCATGCCGGTGATGACAGAACCCGCAGCCACAGCGGAGCTCCTGCGGCAGGACCCCGAACTGGCCGAGATCCTCCTCGGGGAGACCGCCCGCCAGGCGGACTCCCTCCAGCTCATCGCCGCGGAGAACTTCACGTCCCCCGCGGTCCTCGCCGCCCTCGGCTCCCCGCTCGCCAACAAGTACGCGGAGGGCTACCCCGGCGCCCGCCACCACGGCGGCTGCGAACTCGTCGACGTGGCCGAGCGCCTCGCGATCGACCGCGCCAAGGCCCTCTTCGGCGCCGAACACGTCAACGTACAGGCGCACAGCGGCTCTTCGGCCGTGCTCGCCGCGTACGCCGTACTGCTGAAGCCCGGCGACACCGTGCTCGCGATGGGCCTGCCGTCCGGCGGCCACCTCACGCACGGCTCACCGGCCAACTTCTCCGGCCGCTGGTTCGACTTCGTGCCGTACGGCGTCGACGGGGAGAGCGGGCTCATCGACTACGAGCAGGTCCGCGCCGCGGCCCGCGCCCACCGCCCCAAGGCCATCGTGTGCGGCTCGATCTCGTACCCCCGGCACATCGACTACGCCGCCTTCCGGGAGATCGCCGACGACGTGGGCGCCCACCTCATCGCCGACGCCGCGCACCCCATCGGCCTCGTCGCCGGGGGAGCGGCCCCGAACCCGGTCCCGTACGCCGACATCGTCTGCGCCACCACGCACAAGGTGCTGCGCGGACCGCGCGGCGGGATGCTGCTGTGCTCGGCCGAGCTGGCCGACCGCGTCGACCGGGCCGTCTTCCCCTTCACCCAGGGCGGCGCGCAGATGCACACCATCGCCGCGAAGGCCGTCGCGTTCGGGGAGGCTGCGCGCCCCGCCTTCACCGCGTACGCCCATCAGGTCGTCGCCAACGCCCGGCTGCTCGCGGGCGCGCTCGCCGCGGAGGGCTTCGGCGTCACCACCGGCGGCACCGACACCCATCTGCTGACCGTGGACCCGGCGCCGCTCGGCGTCGCGGGCGGGGTGGCACGTGGCAGGCTCGCCTCGGCGGGCATGATCCTCGACACATGCGCGCTGCCGCGCTGCGGAGCAGCTGATGTCACGGCCGAGGGTGGCCGCGGCCTGCGCCTCGGCACCGCCGCCGTCACCACACAGGGCATGGGCGAAGGAGAGATGGCCCGCATCGCCGTGCTCCTGTCGGGTGTCGTACGCGACGTTCTCGACGCCGGAACGGTCCGCGAAGAAGTGCGCCAACTGGCCAAAAGATTCCCCCCGTACCCCGCCTGGAACGGGGTAGGCGAGCGGTAGAACACCTCTTGCGCCGCACCAGTGCACCTCTGGAACCGTCAGCCGTGCAACCATCGTCGCTACCCGGAAGTCCCCAACCCTAAGCACGCGAGACTAGGGTGTGGGGCTGAGATGGCCAGCGATACCTGTGGGGAAGCCCGTGCGTGAATACCTGCTGACGCTCTGCATCACGGCCGCGGTGACCTATCTGCTCACAGGCCCGGTGCGGAAGTTCGCGATCGTGGCCGGCGCCATGCCGGAGATCCGTGCACGTGACGTGCACCGGGAGCCCACGCCGCGGCTCGGCGGTATCGCCATGTTCTTCGGTCTGTGCGCGGGCCTGCTCGTCGCCGATCACCTGACCAATCTGGACAAGGTCTTCGAGTCCTCGAACGAACCGCGGGCGCTACTCTCCGGCGCCGCCCTGATCTGGCTGATCGGCGTCCTGGACGACAAGTTTGAGATCGACGCCCTCATCAAGCTCGGCGGCCAGATGATCGCCGCGGGCGTGATGGTGATGCAGGGCCTGACGATCCTTTGGCTGCCGATCCCGGGTGTCGGGACGGTGTCGCTGACGCAGTGGCAGGGGACCCTGCTCACCGTCGCGCTCGTCGTGATCACCATCAACGCCGTGAACTTCGTCGACGGCCTCGACGGGCTCGCGGCGGGCATGGTGTGCATCGCCGCCGCCGCGTTCTTCCTGTACGCGTACCGGATCTGGTACGGCTACGGCATCGAGTCCGCGGCCCCGGCCACGCTGTTCGCGGCGATCCTGATGGGCATGTGTCTGGGCTTCCTGCCGCACAACATCCATCCGGCCAGAATCTTCATGGGCGACTCGGGCTCCATGCTCATCGGCCTCGTCCTCGCGGCCGGCGCGATCTCCATCACCGGGCAGGTCGACCCGGACGCGCTCAAGCTGAACCTCGGCGGCTCCACCCGCGACACCACGCACGCGATGCTGCCCGTCTTCATCCCGCTGCTGATGCCGCTGACGATCATCGCGATCCCGTTCGCCGACCTCGTCCTCGCGATCGTGCGCCGCACCTGGAACGGGCAGTCGCCGTTCGCGGCTGACCGCGGGCATCTGCACCACCGGCTCCTGGAGATCGGCCACTCGCACTCCCGCGCGGTGCTGATCATGTACTTCTGGTCGGGCCTCATCGCCTTCGGCGCGGTCGCCTACTCGGTGCACTCCGCGTCCGGGATGTGGGTCATGCTCACCATCGTCGCGCTGAGCTTCGTCGGGCTCGTCATGCTTCTGCTGCCGCGCTTCACGCCCCACGCGCCGCGCTGGGCCCAGCACTTGGTGCCTCCGCGCTACCGGCGACCGGCCGTGGCCGCGGCGGGCGACGGGGTGGCCGAGCCGTCCGAGGGCTCCGAGACCTCCGGGGGCGAACCGGACCGCGACCGGATCCCGGCGGGGGTCAACGGGGCGACGGCGATCGGGGGCCGTTCGCGCTTCACGGACCGGCGTAAGGCGGGAACGTCCCGTTGACGCGGGCGGCCACGAAGTCCGAAATGAGCCCAATACCAGATATATTGGCCTCGCGCGTGCACAGACGCGCAGGATCCCCCTCACGTGTGACGGTTGGCACACCTTCTAGGTAAAGACCGCATCAAATAGTTTGTGATACCGTTCACGAAGCCAGGGGGAGGGCCGAAAGGCCTTAGTGCAACGGCCATTTGGCCCGAATCGGACTGCCGAATCCCCGGACTACGCTCGTCCATGACGACACCCTGCCCCACACCAGTAAGCGGAGTTGCCGCCATGCCGTCCAATGACGCACGGACCCTTCTTCACACCGTCCTACCCACCGCCGCCGCTGGCGTGATTGCCGCGGTGATCAGTGGTGTGGTTGCGGGCGGCAAGGGGGCCATCGGTGCGCTGGTCGGTGCTCTTGTGGTCATCGTGTTCATGGGCCTCGGGCAGGTCGTGCTGATCCGCACGGCAAAATCGCTTCCGCAGCTGTTCCAGGCGATGGGGCTGATGCTCTACGTCGCCCAGCTGCTGCTGCTCATGATCTTCGTGGCCATTTTCAAGGACACGACTCTCTTCAATCCCAAGACCTTTGCCGTCTCTCTGGTCGTCTCGACCGTTGTGTGGATGGCGGCCCAGGCCCGCGCTCACATGAAGGCCAAGGTTTTCTATATCGACCCCGAGGCGGCGCCCGGTTCCAAGGGGACCGGGACCGGTGAGAAAGCCGAGAAGACCGGGTCGTCATCGTGAGAGGTAGGGCCGGGATAAGCGCCCGTTCGTCGGGCTGCTATCGTCCGGTGCCAACTGCGGCATCGCCGGCGCGGGCACGAGAGCTGACGCCTGCACGATCGCGAGGCTCACTGCCTGCCCGCCGCCCCCACGCCCGAAACACCAGACCGGTGCCGATCCGCGGCTGCACGCCGCACCGACACAACGAGGTTGCCGTACTTATGCGTCACGCCGAAGGAGCCCGCGGTGAGTGCTGACACGACCCAGCTCGCCTTTGACTGGAGCTGTCGGATCATGTCCGACAACGGATGCGGCTTCCCGGCGCCGGGCCTGCACTCCTTCCTGTTCGAACCGATTGCCGACTTCGGCTGGTTCTACTTCAACAAGGTGATGCTGCTCGCCCTGCTCACCACGATCGTCGTCTGTGCCTTCTTCTACTTCGCGTTCGGCCGCTCGAAGGTCGTGCCCGGGAAGATCCAGATGATCGGTGAGGCCGGCTACGACTTCGTCCGCCGCAACGTCGTCTACGAGACGCTGGGCAAGAAGGAGGGCGAGAAGTACGTACCGATCATGGTCTCGCTGTTCTTCTTCATCTGGATCATGAACATCTGGTCGGTCGTCCCGCTCGCCCAGTTCCCGGTCTCCTCGGTCATCGCCTACCCGGCGGTCCTCGCGGCCATCGTGTACCTGATCTGGGTGCCGCTGACCTTCAAGCGCCATGGCTTCGTGGGTGGTTGGAAGAACATCACCGGCTACGACCCGTCGCTCGGGCCGATCAAGTGGCTGGTCTCGTTCATCGAGTTCTTCTCGAACCTGCTGGTCCGCCCGTTCACGCACGCGGTCCGACTCTTCGCGAACATGTTCGCGGGTCACCTGATGCTGGTGATGTTCACCGTCGCCTCCTGGTACCTGCTGAACAGCTGGATGATCCCGGCCGCCGGCGTCTCCTTCGTGATGACGATCGCGATGATCCTCTTCGAGCTTTTCGTCCAGGCCGTTCAGGCGTACGTCTTCGTCCTCCTGGCCTGCACGTACATTCAGGGCGCTCTCGCCGAGCACCACTGAGCCCCACCCCGTCCAACCACCCCAGGTCGTCCGGTGGCCAACCCCCACCGGTTCGTAAAGAAAAGGAAGTAACGGCATGTCCGCGTCCATCGAACTCGCCGCTGGCGTCTCCGGCTCCCTCGGTTCCATCGGTTACGGTCTCGCCGCGATCGGCCCCGGCATCGGTGTCGGCATCGTCTTCGGTAACGGCACCCAGGCCCTTGCCCGCCAGCCCGAGGCTGCCGGCCTGATCCGCGCCAACCAGATCCTCGGCTTCGCCTTCTGTGAGGCGCTCGCCCTCATCGGCATCGTTATGCCGTTCGTGTTCGGTCAGTAATCACCGCGTACTGACTGACACTTACGACGAAAGGCACTGATGTGATCGCCAACCTGGTACAGCTGGCGGCCGAGGAGGAGATGAACCCTCTCCTCCCGCCCGGCCCCGAGCTGCTCATTGGCACCCTTGCCTTCGCCATCGTCTTCTTCGTCTTCGCCAAGAAGCTCCTCCCGCGTATCAACCAGACGCTGGACGAGCGCCACGCGAAGATCGAAGGCGGTATCGAGAAGGCCGAGGCGCTTCAGACCGAGGCCCAGAGCGTGCTCGAGCAGTACAAGGCTCAGCTCGCCGAGGCCCGGCACGAGGCCGCGCGGCTGCGCCAGGAGGCGCAGGAGCAGGGTGCCGCGCTCATCGCCGAGATGCGTGCGGAGGGTCAGCGGCAGCGTGAGGAGATCATCGCCGCCGGCCACTCGCAGATCGAGGCCGACCGCAAGGCCGCCGCTCAGGCGCTGCGTCAGGACGTGGGCCAGCTGGCCACCGACCTGGCCGGCAAGCTTGTCGGCGAGTCCCTCGAGGACACCGCCCGGCAGTCGCGCACGATCGACCGCTTCCTCGACGAGCTCGAGGAGAAGGCAGAGGCTGCACGATGACCGCCCACGGAGCGAGCCGCGAGGCACTGGCCGCCGCGCGTGAGCGTCTGGACGCGCTGACCGACAACACGTCGGTCGACGCCAAGGCGCTCGCCGGCGACCTGGCCTCGGTGACCGCGCTGCTGCAGCGCGAGGTCAGCCTGCGACGGGTCCTGACCGACCCGGCGCAGGCCGGTGAGGCCAAGGCCGAGCTCGCGAGCCGCCTGCTCGGCGGCCAGGTCGGCGGCGAGACCGTCGACCTGGTGTCCGGCCTGGTCCGCTCCCGGTGGTCGGCCTCCCGCGACCTGGTCGACTCCCTGGAGGAGCTGGCCAACACCGCGGACCTGACCGCGGCGCAGAAGAGCGGTGAGCTCGACGACGTCGAGGACGAGCTGTTCCGGTTCGGCCGGATCGTCTCCTCCAACACCGAGCTGCGCGCCGCACTGACCGACAAGTCGGCTTCGAACTCGGCCAAGGGCGAGCTCGTCAAGCAGCTGCTCGACGGCCGGGCCAAGCCCACGACCGAGCGGATCGTCGGCCGTCTTGTGACCGCGCCGCGGGGACGTAGCCTGGAAGCGGGACTCGAGTCCCTCTCCAAGCTCGCCGCCGAGCGTCGCGAGCGCATGGTGGCGGTCGTCACCACCGCGGTCCCGCTGAGCGACGCGCAGAAGCAGCGTCTGGGTGCGTCCCTGGCGAAGCTCTACGGCCGTCAGATGCATCTGAACCTGGACGTGGACCCCGAGGTCCTCGGCGGGATCAAGGTGCAGGTGGGTGACGAGGTCATCAACGGCTCGATCGCGGACCGCATCGAGGAGGCCGGCCGCCGCATGGCCGGCTGACCGCAACAAGCTCAACACGTACGACTACGGCCCTAGTTGGGCCGTGCAGAGGATTCCTGGGGGCTGACCCCAGACCCCCCAAGAACACTTCGGGCCCAACAAGGAGAGCAGGGAACCCAGATGGCGGAGCTCACGATCCGGCCGGAGGAGATCCGGGACGCGCTGGAGAACTTTGTCCAGGCGTACAAGCCGGACGCGGCCTCGCGCGAGGAGGTCGGTACGGTCACCCTTGCCGGCGACGGCATCGCGAAGGTCGAGGGCCTTCCCTCGGCCATGGCCAACGAACTGCTGAAGTTCGAGGACGGCACCCTCGGCCTCGCGCTCAACCTGGAAGAGCGCGAGATCGGCGCCATCGTCCTGGGCGAGTTCAGCGGCGTCGAGGAGGGACAGCCGGTCACGCGCACCGGTGAGGTCCTGTCCGTCGGTGTCGGCGAGGGCTACCTGGGTCGCGTCGTCGACCCGCTCGGCAACCCGATCGACGGCCTCGGCGACATCGAGACCAGCGGTCGACGCGCCCTCGAGCTGCAGGCCCCGGGCGTCATGGCCCGTAAGTCGGTCCACGAGCCGATGGAGACCGGCTACAAGGCCGTCGACGCGATGACCCCCGTCGGCCGTGGTCAGCGCCAGCTGATCATTGGTGACCGCCAGACCGGCAAGACCGCCCTGGCCGTCGACACGATCATCAACCAGCGCGACAACTGGCGCACCGGCGACCCGAACAAGCAGGTCCGCTGCGTGTACGTCGCCATCGGTCAGAAGGGCTCCACCATCGCCTCCGTGCGTGGTGCGCTCGAAGAGGCCGGCGCGCTGGAGTACACGACCATCGTCGCCGCCCCGGCGTCCGACCCGGCCGGCTTCAAGTACCTGGCGCCGTACACCGGTTCGGCCATCGGCCAGCAGTGGATGTACGACGGCAAGCACGTCCTCATCATCTTCGACGACCTCTCGAAGCAGGCCGACGCCTACCGCGCCGTGTCCCTGCTGCTCCGCCGCCCGCCGGGGCGCGAGGCCTACCCGGGTGACGTCTTCTACCTGCACTCCCGTCTGCTCGAGCGCTGCGCGAAGCTCTCGGACGAGATGGGCGCCGGTTCGATGACGGGTCTGCCGATCGTGGAGACCAAGGCGAATGACGTCTCGGCGTTCATTCCGACCAACGTCATCTCCATCACCGACGGCCAGTGCTTCCTGGAGTCCGACCTGTTCAACGCCGGCCAGCGTCCGGCCCTGAACGTCGGTATCTCGGTCTCGCGTGTGGGTGGTTCCGCCCAGCACAAGGCCATGAAGCAGGTCTCCGGCCGACTCCGTCTGGACCTGGCCCAGTACCGCGAGCTGGAGGCGTTCGCCGCCTTCGGTTCCGACCTGGACGCCGCGTCGAAGGCGCAGCTGGAGCGCGGTCAGCGTCTCGTCGAGCTGCTGAAGCAGGCGCAGTACGAGCCGATGGCCACCGAGGACCAGGTCGTCTCCGTCTGGGCCGGTACCAACGGCAAGATGGACGAGGTGCCGGTCGCCGACATCCGCCGCTTCGAGAAGGAGCTCCTGGAGCACCTGCACCGCAAGGAGCAGGGCCTCATGACCTCCATCAAGGAGGGCGGCAAGATGTCGAACGACACGATCCAGGCCATCGACGAGGCCGTCGCCGACTTCAAGAAGCAGTTCGAGACCTCGGACGGGAAGCTTCTCGGCGAGGACGCTCCGGCCGCCGCCAAGTGACGTAAGGAAGGGACCTGACTCATGGGAGCCCAGCTCCGGGTCTACAAGCGTCGCATCCGATCCGTCACCGCGACCAAGAAGATCACCAAGGCGATGGAGATGATCGCCGCCTCGCGTGTCGTCAAGGCACAGCGCAAGGTGGCGGCCTCCACGCCGTACGCGACCGAGCTCACGCGCGCGGTCACGGCGGTGGGGACCGGGTCGAACACCAAGCACCCGCTGACGACGGAGTCGGAGACGGCGACCCGCTCCGCGGTTCTGCTGCTCACCAGCGACCGCGGTCTGGCCGGCGCCTTCAACGCGAACGCCATCAAGGCCGCCGAGCAGCTCACGGAGAAGCTCGTCGGCGAGGGCAAGGAGGTCGACACGTACATCGTCGGCCGCCGTGGTCTGGCCCACTACAACTTCCGCGAGCGCAAGGTCGTGGAGTCGTGGGCGGGCTTCACCGATGAGCCCACGTACGCGGACGCCAAGAAGGTCGCGGCCCCGCTGATCGAGGCCATCGAGAAGGAGACGGCCGAGGGCGGCGTGGACGAACTCCACATCGTCTACACCGAGTTCATCTCGATGATGACGCAGACGGCCGTCGACGGTCGGCTGCTGCCGCTCAGCCTCGAAGAGGTGGCGGAGGAGTCGAAGGCGTCCGGTAAGGGCGACGAGATCCTTCCGCTGTACGACTTCGAGCCGTCGGCGGAGGACGTCCTCGACGCCCTGCTGCCGCGCTACGTCGAGAGCCGGATCTACAACGCGATGCTCCAGTCGGCTGCTTCCAAGCACGCCGCCACGCGCCGCGCGATGAAGTCGGCGACCGACAACGCGGGAGAGCTGATCAACAACCTCTCCCGTCTTGCCAACGCGGCCCGCCAGGCCGAAATCACCCAGGAAATCAGCGAGATCGTCGGTGGCGCGAGTGCCCTGGCCGACGCGACCGCGGGGAGTGACAAGTAATGACGACCACTGTTGATACGGCCGTTGCCACGGGCCGCGTCGCCCGGGTGATCGGCCCGGTCGTCGACGTGGAGTTCCCCGTCGACGCGATGCCGGACATCTACACCGCTCTGCACGTCGAGGTCGCCGACCCGGCGCTCGAAGGTGCGAAGAAGACCCTGACGCTCGAGGTCGCCCAGCACCTCGGTGACGGCCTGGTCCGCGCGATCTCCATGCAGCCGACCGACGGCCTGGTCCGCCAGGCCCCGGTCGTGGACAGCGGCGCCTCCATCACGGTGCCCGTCGGCGACTTCACCAAGGGCAAGGTGTTCAACACCCTCGGTGACGTGCTGAACTCCGACGAGAAGTACACCGGCGAGCGCTGGGGCATCCACCGCAAGGCGCCGAACTTCGACGAGCTCGAGTCGAAGACCGAGATGTTCGAGACCGGCATCAAGGTCGTCGACCTTCTCACCCCGTACGTCAAGGGTGGAAAGATCGGCCTGTTCGGTGGTGCCGGCGTCGGCAAGACGGTGCTCATCCAGGAGATGATCTACCGCGTCGCCAACAACCACGACGGTGTCTCCGTGTTCGCCGGTGTCGGCGAGCGCACCCGTGAGGGCAACGACCTCATCGAGGAGATGGCCGAGTCCGGCGTCATCGACAAGACCGCGCTGGTCTTCGGTCAGATGGACGAGCCGCCGGGCACCCGTCTGCGCGTGGCCCTCGCGGGTCTGACGATGGCGGAGTACTTCCGCGACGTCCAGAAGCAGGACGTGCTGTTCTTCATCGACAACATCTTCCGCTTCACGCAGGCCGGTTCCGAGGTCTCGACCCTGCTGGGTCGCATGCCCTCGGCCGTGGGTTACCAGCCGAACCTGGCCGACGAGATGGGTCTCCTCCAGGAGCGCATCACGTCGACCCGTGGTCACTCGATCACGTCCATGCAGGCCATTTACGTGCCCGCGGACGACCTGACCGACCCGGCCCCGGCGACGACCTTCGCCCACCTCGACGCGACGACGGTGCTTTCCCGTCCGATCTCCGAGAAGGGCATCTACCCGGCCGTGGACCCGCTGGACTCCACGTCCCGCATCCTGGACCCCCGCTACATCGCGGCGGACCACTACAACACGGCCATGCGTGTCAAGACGGTCCTCCAGAAGTACAAGGACCTTCAGGACATCATCGCGATCCTCGGTATCGACGAGCTCGGCGAGGAGGACAAGCTCACTGTCCACCGCGCCCGTCGCGTGGAGCGCTTCCTGTCGCAGAACACCCACGTCGCCAAGCAGTTCACCGGCGTCGACGGGTCGGACGTGCCGCTGGACGAGACGATCGTGGCCTTCAACGCGATCATCGACGGCGACTACGACCACTTCCCGGAGCAGGCGTTCTTCCTGTGCGGTGGCATTGAGGACCTCAAGGCCAACGCCAAGGAGCTCGGCGTCTCCTGAGCCCCGTAGCTCATGGGAGGACCGGGGTGCGTCCCGGTCCTCCCGCAACGCCCACTAGACTTTGAACCGACACCCGGCAGCGAGTGCCGCCGGGTGGTGACCCGAGGAGCCCACCTTGGCTGCTGAGCTGCACGTCGAGCTCGTCGCCGCGGACCGTAGTGTCTGGTCCGGCGAGGCCACCCTGGTCGTCGCGCGTACCACGTCCGGCGACATCGGCGTCATGCCCGGTCACCAGCCGCTGCTCGGTGTGCTGGAGTCGGGGCCCGTGACGATCCGTACGACGGACGGGGGAACGGTCGTGGCGGCTGTCCACGGCGGTTTCATCTCGTTCGCCGACAACAAGCTGTCCCTGCTGGCCGAGATCGCCGAGCTTTCGGACGAGATCGATGCCCAGCGGGCGGAGCGGGCGTTGGAGCGCGCGAAGTCGGACGCGGATGCGTCGGCCGAGCGTCGTGCCGACGTTCGACTCCGTACGGTGGCGGCGCGCTGAATCCAGCGAGCCACATGATGTACCTCAGCCGCGGTCCAGGCCGGAGATAATCTCCGGACCGGGTCGCGGCTGAGGCGATCTATCGGTAGTGCTGTTTTTGCAGTTCCGTTATCAGGCGTTCGGCGCCTGATCGGTCGAGAAGTCCTTGAGAGACGAGGAGGTCGGTTCAGATGGTCCTCGTTCTCGTGCTGTGCGTAGTCGCGGTCGTCGTACTCGTGGTGGTGGGGCTTGTCGCCTTCGGTGTGCGGAGGCGGCTCATTCAGCGGTCGGGTGGGACGTTCGACTGCTCGTTGCGGTGGGATGCGCCGGCGCCCGGTGCGGACGACACCTCTGGCAAGGGGTGGGGGTATGGGATCGCCCGCTACAACGGTGACCGGATCGAGTGGTTCCGCGTCTTCTCGTATGCGCCGCGTCCGAAGCGGATTCTGGAGCGGGCGGCGATCGAGGTCACCGGTCGTCGGGCCCCGGAGGGCGAGGAGGAGCTCGCCCTCCTCTCCGACGCGATCGTCCTCGCGTGTACGCATCGCGGTACGCGCCTCGAACTCGCCATGAGCGAAGACGCCCTGACGGGTTTCCTGGCCTGGCTCGAAGCAGCCCCTCCCGGCCAACGCGTCAACGTCGCGTAACTCTTCCCCACCCCACCCCTTCCCGAAAGCCCTGCCGGCCGGGCCTGCCTCTCGTTCCGAAGGCGGGGCTCTAAAGATTGCCCTCAATCGCCGGGCGGGCTCTGTTTGGAGCCCGCCCGGCGATTGAGGGCTTTCGGGGAGGGGTGGGGTGGGGGAGGTGCATGGAGAAGCCGGGCCCACGGGGGGCGTTCCCGTGGGGCCGGCTTCGGATTGGGTGGGGGTTACTTCAGGCCGGAGTCGATCGCGGAGACCAGTTCACCGTTGGACGTGTCGCCCGAGAACTCCCAGAAGAAGGAGCCGCCGAGGCCTTGGGATTTGGCCCACGCCATCTTGGAGTTGATGGTGGCCGGCGTGTCGTAGGACCACCAGTCCGAGCCGCAGTGTGCGTACGCCGTACCAGCCACCGTGCCGTTCGACGGACACTTCGTCTTGAGGACCTTGTAGTCCTCGATGCCCTGCTCGTACGTGCCGGCCGCCGGCCCCGTGGCCGTGCCCCCGGGCTCCTTCTGCGTCACACCGGTCCAGCCGCGGCCGTAGAAGCCGATGCCGAGCAGGAGCTTCGAAGCCGGGACGCCTTGCGCCTTGAGCTTGGCGATCGCGTCCGCCGACGTGAAGCCCTGCTGCGGGATACCGGAGTATGAGGTGAGCGGGGAGTGCGGGGCCGTCGGACCCTTCGCCTCCCACGCGCCGAAGAAGTCGTACGTCATGACGTTGTACCAGTCGAGGGACTGGGCGGCGCCCGCGTAATCGGCCTTCTCGATCTTGCCGCCCGCGGAGCCGTCGGCCGTGATGGCGGCGGTGACCAGGTTGCTCGCGCCGAACTTGGTGCGCAGGGCCGAGGTGAGGCCCTTCAGCGCGGCGGGGCCGGACGTGTCACACGTCAGACCGCACGCGTTCGTGTACTCCCAGTCGATGTCGATGCCGTCGAAGACATCGGCCCAGCGCGGGTCCTCGACCAGCTTGTAGCAGGAGTCGGCGAACGCGGCCGGGTTCTTCGCGGCCTCGGTGAAGCCACCGGACCAGGTCCAGCCGCCGAACGACCAGAGGATCTTGAGGTTCGGGTGCTTGGCCTTCAGCTGACGGAGCTGGTTGAAGGCGCCCCGCAGCGGCTGGTCCCAGGTGTCGGCCTGCCCGGACACGGAGTTGGCGGCCGTGTACGCCATGTCCGTGTCGGCGTAGGCGTCGCCCATGGTGCACTTGCCGCCCTGGACGTTGCCGAAGGCGTAGTTGATGTGCGTGACCTTGGCGGCGGAGCCGGAGGTCTCCAGGTTCTTCGGGTAGTACTGGCGGCCGTAGACGCCCCAGTCGGTGAAGTAGCCGAGCTTCACCTTGTCACCCGGGCCCGGGCCGGGGTCCGTCCCGCCGCCAGTGGTGTGGACCTTGACGGAGCCGGACACCGGACCCGTCTGGTCGGCGGTGTCGCGGGCCTGCACCGTGTACGAGTAGTCGGTGCCGGCCTTCAGCCCCGTGTCGGTGTACGAAGTGCCGGTCACCGTCCCGACCTTGGCGCCGTCGCGCAGCACGTCGTAGTTCTTGACGCCCTTGTCGTCGGTGGCGGCGGACCAGTTCAGCTTGACCGAGGTGTCGGTGATGCCGGAGGCGGTCGGGGTGCCGGGCTTGGAGGGCGCGGCGTCACCGGGGACGTCGCCGCCGTCGCACGAGGCGCCGTTGAGCTTGCAGCCCGTGGGGGCGCCGGAGCCGCTGCCGTTGAAGCCGAAGGAGACCGAGGCGCCGGGGGCGAGCGTCCCGTTCCAGGAGAGGTTCTTGGCGGTCCAGTGGTCGGCGGAGTTGGTGACCGTCGCGTCCCAGGCCGAGGTCACCTTCGTACCGGACGGGAAGTCCCACTCGACGTTCCACGAACTCACGCTCGTGGTCCCGGAGTTCTTGATCGTCCACTTGCCCTCGAAGCCGCTGCCCCAGTCCTGGGTCTTGGCGTACGTGGCGGTGACGGCGGTGGCCTCGGCCGCGGCGTGCGAGGGGGTGGCGAGACCGACGAGGGCGGCGGCGGGGAGGACGAGGGTCGCGAATGCGGCGGTCGCTCTGTGTCGAAGTCTGTGTCTCGGTACGTCGGTTGAACTCATCGGTGCTCCTAGGGAGGTCCTGGGTTCGTGACGGGGGGTGGAACCCTGCGACGCCCATGAGCACCGGAGTGGGGGGTGTGCTCACCGCAGTGCGGCGAGAATAGAAAGGTCTGGACCAGCGGTCAAGGTCTAAACCAATCACGGCTTTCGGCCAACCTTCGCACCGCAGCTCGCAGAGGGGCTAAAGGCCCAACTCCTGCGCCAGTACCGCCGCTTGGACCCGGCTGCGCAGCTCCAGCTTGCCGAGCAGGCGGCTGACGTGGGTCTTCACCGTCGCCTCCGCCATGTCGAGGCGCCCCGCGATCTCCGCGTTCGACAGCCCCTCACCGAGGCAGCCGAGCACCTCCCGCTCGCGCCGGGTCAGGGTCTCCAACTGCGGGGGAGCGGCCACCGGTTCGGGCTTTCCGGGGCTCGCCGCGAACTCGGCGATCAGGCGCCGCGTCACGGCCGGGGCGATCATCCCCTCGCCGCGCGCCACCGTCCGTACGCCCTCGATCAGGTCCTTCGCGTCCGTGTTCTTCAGCAGAAACCCGGACGCGCCCGCCCGCAGCGCCCCGAACACGTACGCGTCGAGGTCGAAGGTGGTCAGCACGAGCACGTCCGCGAGGCCTTCGGCGACGACCTCGCGCGTGGCCGAAACGCCGTCGAGCCGCGGCATTTGTACGTCCATCAGGACCACGTCCGGCCGGAGTTCGCGGGCGAGCGCCACCGCCCGCTCGCCGTCCTCGGCCTCGCCGACGACCTCGATGTCGGGCGCGCTGTTCAGGATGAGCACGAGCCCGGCCCGTACGGCGGACTGGTCCTCGGCGACGAGTACGCGGATCACGGAGGTCACGTGAGGTCTTCTCCTTCGGTGTGCAGCGGCAGGGCGGCGCACACCCGCCACACCCCGCCATCCTGTGGCCCTGCCTCGAACACGCCGCCAAGCAGCGCTGCACGCTCCCGCATCCCCACGAGCCCGGCCCCGGAGCCCGGCGCGCGCGGCCCGTCCCGGTCGTCCCCGTACGGGCTGTCCACCCGCACCTCGATGCGTTCGGCCGAGCGGTCCACGGCCACCGTGACCCGCCCCTGGCCCGCGTGCTTCAGCGCGTTCGTGAGGGACTCCTGGACGATACGGTAGGCGGCGAGCTCGACCGGCGCGGGCAGGCCGGTGACGGCGCCGGACACGGCCAGGTGGGCGTCCAGGCCGTTCGTACGGGCCTGCTCGACGAGGGCGCCGAGGGCATCGAGGGTGGGCGCCGCGACCGGTTCGGTGTCCTCGCCCGCGTCCCGCAGGATGCCGATGAGGCGGCGCATCTCGGCGAGGCCGTCCACGCTGTTCTCGCGGATCGTCTTCAGCGCCCCACGCGTGGTGTCCGGATCGTCGAGGGACAGCGCGGCCGTGGAGTGGATCGCGATCGCCGACAGGTGGTTCGCCACCATGTCGTGCAGCTCGCGGGCCATCCGGGCGCGCTCCGCCGTCACCGCCTGCGCCCGGTCCATCTCGGCGAGCAGCGCGGTCTGCTCGGCCCGCAGCCGCTCCGCCTGCGCGGCCTCCCGGTGACCGCGCACCAGCATGCCGGTGGCCGCGGGACCGAACGACACGAGCCCCGTCGCGACCCCGATCAGCACCGCCTCCGGCTGCCGCCACCAGGCCACGAAGCCGAGCGTGACGGCGACCGTGAGCAGCCCCGTGACCACCGGGAGGCGGCGCGCGGCGGCCGGTGTCCCGTACAGAGCGCCCGCGTACATCAGGTCCGTGAACATCAGGACCGTCGCCAGGCTGCCCTGCGTGAACTGGTCGGCGATCACGGCGACCGTGCCGACGATCACGGCGAACCGCGGCCGGGTCCGGCGCAGCAGCTCGAGCGCCGCCATGACGACGAGCGGCACGAGCAGCCACGCCCCGTCGAAGAAGCGCCCCTGGTTCATCCCGAGGCCGAGGCCCCACAGGGCGAGCCCGCCGAGCAGCCCGACGACGGCGATCCGGACGTCGTCGCGGTGCGGACGGTCGAGGGCGAACTGCATGACCCCATCCAACACGGCCGGAGCGGGGCGGGCATGGCGCCGTGGGACGAGCGGGGCCACGGCGGCACTACATCGAAGGATGCAGTCGCACTTCGTCATGTACGACGACGATCACGCGCCGTACGGCAGGGAGCCTGGAAGCGGGGAACGAGAGGAGTCCGCCGTGATCGTCACGCTGATCATCGCCTGCGAGGTCGGTTTCTGGGTGCTGCTGGCCGCAGGCCTCGCGCTGCGCTACTGGGCCAAAATGCCGCGCGCGAGCGTCGCCGTGCTGCTCTGCGAGCCGCTCCTGGAGGTCGTGCTGTTCGTCGTCACGGCCATCGACCTCAAGAACGGCGCCGAACCCGACTGGAAGCACGGGCTCGCCGCCGTCTACATCGGCTACTCCGTCGCGCTCGGCCACTACACGATCAAGTGGGTCGACGTCCGCGTCGCCCACCGCTTCGCGGGCGGCCCGCCGCCGTCGACTCCCAAGTACGGGGTGCCGCGCGCGATCCACGAGTGGAAGCTGGCCGCCCGCTGGATCGTGGCCGCGCTGATCGCGATCGGTCTGCTCCAGGGCGCGATCTGGTACGTCGACGGGGACGGGTCGACCGACTCCCTGGCCGCGTGGCAGGAGAAGATGCTGTTCCTGATCGCGCTCAACGTGATCATCGCGCTGAGCTACACGGTGTTCCCGAAGAAGGCCCCGGCGATGACGGCGAACAAGGGCTAGCGCTCGCCGCCGGGCACCCACAGCACGTCCCCGACCTCCTTGTTCGCGATCCTGGCCAGGATGAACAGGAGGTCGGAGAGGCGGTTCAGGTACGTCGCCGTGAGTGGGTTCATCGTCTCGCCGTGGACCTCCATCGCCGCCCACGTCGACCGCTCCGCCCGGCGCACGACCGTGCAGGCCTGGTGCAGCAGCGCCGCGCCGGCGGTGCCGCCCGGCAGGATGAAGGACCGCAGCTTCTCCAACTGCTCGTTGTAGTGGTCGCAGTCCGCCTCCAGCTTGTCGATGTAGAACTGCTCGACACGCAGCGGCGGGAACTCGGGGTTCTCGACGACCGGTGTCGACAGGTCGGCGCCGACGTCGAACAGGTCGTTCTGCACCCGCACGAGCACCTTCACCACCCCCTCGTCGAGGCCGCCGAGGGCGATCGCCGTGCCGATGACGGCATTGGCCTCGTTGGCGTCCGCGTACGCCGAGATCCGCAGATCGGTCTTGGCGGTGCGGCTCATGTCGCCGAGGGCCGTGCTGCCCTTGTCTCCGGTACGGGTGTAGATGCGCGTCAGATTGACCATGCGACCACGGTACTTATGCGGCGGCCCGGCGGAAGCCGCGTGTGCCGACCGTCACGGCGAGCGCCGCGAAGGCGAGCGCGACCAGCACCCCGTACAGCATGTTCGCCGTCGCGTAGTGGCCGACGAACGCGTCCCGCATCGCGTCCACGAGATAGCGCAGCGGCATGACGTGCGAGAGCGCGTCCAGCCAGCCCGGCGCGAGCGCCATCGGCAGCATCAGGCCCGAGAGCAGCATCGACGGCATCGTGACCGCGTTGATGACGGGCCCGAACTCCTGCGGCGTACGGGCCTTGAAGGCGAGCGCGTACGACAGGGAGGCGAGCGACACCGTCAGGAGCCCCACGAAGGCGAAGCCGATCAGGACGCCCGCGAGCGGCGCCCGCAGGCCCATCGCGAGCGCGGTGAGCACGAGCAGCACCGCCTGGAAGAGGAACAGCGCGGTGTCGCGCAGGACGCGGCCGAGCAGCAGCGCGAGCCGGCTCACGGGTGTCACCTGCATCCGCTCCACCACCCCGTGGTTCTTCTCCAGGATGATGCCGAAACCGCAGAACGCGGCCCCGAACAACCCGAGTTGGAGCAGCAGGCCCGGGACCAGGACCTGCCAGGAGCTGCCGCTGGAGCTCAGCGGGAGGCTGGTGAGCAGCGGCCCGAAGAACAGCAGGTACAGCAGCGGCATGAGGATGCCGAAGAGCATCTGGAAGCGCGAGGAGAGGGTCTGGCGGGCGTAGCGCCCGAAGATGATCGCGGTGTCGGACAGCAAGGTCTTCATCGTGCTCACACCGCCACCGGATCCGTGTCCACCGGCGCGGGGCCCCGCCCGGTGATGGCCAGGAACGTGTCCTGGAGCGTCGCGTCGATCGACCCGCCGTGCGCCAGCTTGAGCGCGCTCGGCGTGCCCTCTGCGGCCACGACTCCCTTGTCCACCACGACGATCCGGTCCGCGAGCGCGTCCGCCTCGTCGAGGTAGTGCGTGGTCAGGAAGACGGTCGTGCCGTGCTCCGCGCGCAGCCGGCGCACCAGGTCCCACAGGTCGGCGCGGCTGCCGGGGTCGAGCCCGGTCGTCGGCTCGTCGAGGAAGAGCACCTCGGGGTGGTGCACGAGCCCCATCGCGATGTCGAGGCGGCGCCGCTGCCCGCCGGAGAGCGCGCCGGCCTTGCGCTCCAGGAGGTCCGTGAGGCCGAGGTCCGCGGCCAGCTCCTCGGCGCGCGCGGCCGCCCGGGGCTTCGGCAGGCGGTACAGGCGGCCCTGCGTGACCAGCTCCTCGCGTACGGAGATGGTCGGGTCGACGCCGCCGGACTGGGCGACGTAGCCGACGGCGCGACGCACGCCGGCCGGGTCGCTCGCCAGGTCGTGACCCGCGACGGTGGCCGCGCCGCCGGTGGGCGCGAGCAGGGTCGTGAGCATCCGCAGGGTCGTGGTCTTGCCCGCGCCGTTCGGGCCGAGGAAGCCGAGGATCTCGCCGGGCTCGACGCGCAGGTCGATGCCGCGGACCGCCTCGACGGGGCCGTTCTTGGTGGTGAAGGTCCGGGCGAGCCCGGACGCGCTGATGACTGGCATGCGAGCCAGAAAAACAGAGTCGCTGAAATTTTGCAACGTCCCCAAAATTTCAGCGAGCCCAGCAAACCCGTAGAATCGGCGCATGGCAGAAGGGCTCAGGGAGCGGAAGAAGCGGCAGACCCGGCAGTACATCTCGGACGTGGCGACCGGCCTGTTCCTGGCGCGCGGCTTCGACGAGGTGACCGTCGCGGAGATCGCGGACGCGGCGAACGTCTCCGTGAACACCGTCTACAACTACTTCCCCGCCAAGGAGGACCTGTTCCTCGACCGCTCCAAGGGCGTCGTCGACCGGATGTCCCGCTGGGTGCGCGGCCGGGGCGCGGGGGAGTCCGCGGCCGCCGCCGTGCTGCGCGAGCTGCGCGAGGAGATCGAGTCGGTCTCGCCGCGCGTCGGACTCATGGACGGGTACAGCGAGTTCATGCGCGTGGTGCACGCCGCGCCCGCCCTGCGCTCCCGACTGTGGGCCATCCAGCAGGAGGTCCACGACAACCTCGTGGAGACGCTGCGCGCGGAGACCGGCGCTGCGGCGGACGATCCGCTGCCGGACCTGATCGCGGGTCAGATCGGCTGGGTCCACCAGACGGTGATGGCCGGCATCGGGCGCCGGATGGTCGCGGGCGGCAGCCCCGCCGAGGTCTCCCGCGAGATGCTCGACGTGCTCGACGAGATGGAGGAACTTCTGAGCGACAAGGTGCTCAACTACGCCGTCCGTGACGCCTGATGGGCACGGATGATCGATCACTGATCCGGCTCGGTGTGATGTCCGTCATTCGAGACGTGACGCGCATCTCTTAGCGGTCACACGGCCGCTCACGGGCGCTAGTGTCCGCCGGAGAGCAACGTAAACAGTGGTTAGCGGTCGCGCGGGACACGCGGTTAGGGGACGTACGTGGCAAGGAAGCTCGCCGTCATCGGAGCCGGCCTCATGGGGTCGGGCATCGCGCAGGTCTCCGCCCAGGCGGGCTGGGACGTCGTACTGCGCGACGTCACCGACGAAGCGCTCACGCGCGGCACCGACGGCATCAAGGCCTCGTACGAGAAGTTCGTGGGCAAGGGGAAGCTCGACGCGGCCGAAGCGGAAGCCGCGCTCGGCCGCATCACCGCGACCACCGACCTGGACGCGGCCGCCGACGCGGATGTCGTCGTCGAGGCCGTCTTCGAGAAGCTCGAAGTGAAGCACGAGATCTTCCGCGCGCTCGACAAGATCGTGCGGGACGACACGGTGCTCGCCTCGAACACCTCGGCCATCCCGATCACCAAGATCGCGGCGGCCACCGCACACCCGGAGCGCGTCGTCGGCGCGCACTTCTTCTCGCCCGTGCCGATGATGCAGCTCTGCGAACTCGTGCGCGGCTACAAGACGAGCGACGAAACGCTCGCCACCGCGCGGGAGTTCGCCGAGTCCGTCGGCAAGACCTGCATCGTGGTGAACCGGGACGTCGCCGGGTTCGTGACGACCCGACTCATCTCCGCCCTCGTCGTCGAGGCCGCGAAGCTGTACGAGTCGGGGGTCGCCACGGCCGAGGACATCGACGTGGCCTGCAAGCTGGGCTTCGGTCACGCGATGGGGCCGCTCGCCACCGCCGACCTGACGGGCGTCGACATCCTGCTGCACGCGACCGAGAACATCTACACCGAGTCGCAGGACGAGAAGTTCGCGCCGCCGGAGCTGATGCGCCGGATGGTGGACGCCGGTGACATCGGCCGCAAGAGCGGGCAGGGCTTCTACAAGCACGCTTGATCGCACAGCTGATGCCATGTCACCCCTCGGGGTGAATTCGGTATCGGTTCGCTTACAGACGGCAACTTTCGGCCCCTGCGGCCCGTCAGTTGCAGTGACATACCCAGATCACCCGGATCACCGGATCAACCGGATCACATGAACAGCTGAGTACCGGCTCAGGAGCAGTCGCGTACTCCGACCACGCCGAGCACTTCTGTATTTCCCACGGGGAGCGCATATGTACATCAGGGGCGACCACGTCGAGCTGGTCGTCGGGGGCCGCCTCGACGTCCGCAGCGCGGCGGACGCCCGTTCGGTCCTGCACACCGCCGTCGACGACGGAATCGGCGACCTGGTGCTGGACCTGTCCGAACTCGACTCCTGGGACGCGACAGGGCTCGGCGTCATCATGGGCGCCCACCGCCGCGCGGGCCGTTGCGGCCGCCGCCTCGTGCTGCGCCGCGTGCCGCCCCAGATGCAGCGCCTGCTCGTCGCCACCAGACTGCACCGGATCCTGGCCATCGAGGGTGGCATCGGCGTCGAGTCCCTGCCGCGAGTCTGAGCCACGCGTCCGAGCCACGCGTCTGAGGCGGAAGGCCACGCGTGTGGCCGGGAGTTGCAGGGTTGAACCGGAAGGTATGACCCCCGAAGGGGTGAACCAGTCATTCCGGACGGAATCGCCGACAACCCTCACGAGACTGTGACCTCTCGGGCGGCGCGGGACCTCCCGGTTTCGTAGATACTGAGCCAAGCGACAGTGCGGTGTGCACAGGCCGGGAGGGGCAAGCGGCACACCACGCTTTTGGGGGGCTTTGACGATGGACCCGATGGACCGGGGACCGGAAGATTCCAGCCAGGAACGGCACGACGGATCGGACGGCGGCGGGGGACGGCAGCGGCCGCCCCGCGACCCTCTGACGCCCGACTACGGCCAGGCGTCACCCGCGCTCGCCCGCACCGTGCGACTCGTCTCGGGCGACCACCTGCTGACCGTCAATCCCGTTGACGGCAGCGAGATCGAATCCTGCCCGCCCGGCGAGCGCCCGGGCCGGCCCACCAAGTACGACACCACGGAGCGTGCGGCGCTCGCCCGTGCCGCCCGGCCACCGCTGCCGCCAGGACCCGCACAGCCGCAACTGCCGCTCCTGGAGCGGCAGGAGGAGCGGGAGCGCCTGGTGCGGCTCCTGGCCCGCGGCCGCTCCGTACGGCTCACGGGGCCCGCGGGCTCCGGGCGTACGGCGCTGCTCGACCAGGTCGCCGAGGACTGCGCCGACATCGCGCCCGACGGCGTCGTCCGGCTCTGCGGCCATCTGCGCTCCGTGGAGGACCTGCTGTACGACCTGTTCGGCGCGGTCCACAAGGCGCCGCTGCACCGGCCCGACCGCGCGCTGCTGCTCGAACTCGTCCATGAGATCGGCGCCGTCGTCGTCCTCGACGACCTGGAGTTCGGCGGCGCCGCGCTCGACGAACTCCTCGAAGCGACGCCCGAGTGCGCCTTCCTGCTGTCGGCGACGCCCGACGTGCCGGCGCCGTCCGCCGACTCGCACGTCGAGGAGGTCTTCCTGGCGGGGCTCGGCCGCGGCGGCGGACAGGAGCTCCTGGAGCGGGCCGTGGGCCGGGTGCTCACCGACGAGGAGGCGCAGTGGGCCGCCGACCTCTGGTTCGAGTCCGAGGGCCTGCCGCTCCGGTTCGTACAGGCCGGCGCCCTGCTCCGGCAGCGCGACCAACTCCGCGCCGACCCCGAGGCCTTCGACGCGTTCGGCTACTACGAGGGCCCCGACGCGGCACCGATCGACGCGCCCTTCGACGCCGACGGGCACGACGTACCGCTGCCCGCGCTCGCCGAGGCCGCGGCGCCCGCCGCGCTGCTCGCGTCCCGGCTCGGCGCGTCCGCGCGCGCCACCCTGGAGTTCGCGGTCGCGCTCGGCGGCGAGATCCCGCACCAGGCGCATCTGCCGGCGCTCGTCGGTGACACGCACGCCGACGCGGCCCTCGCCGAGCTCGTCTCCTGCGCGCTCGTCACGCCGGTCGGCGGCCGCTACCGGCTCGCCGCCGGAGTGCGTCAACAGCTGGAGGCCGCGGGCTACGGCGCCGACGCGGCCGGCCGCGGGCGCACCGCCGCCCAGCACTACGCCTGGTGGGCCGCGCACCCGTCGGTCGGGCCCGAGCGGGCGGCCGCCGAGTGCGACGCGGTGCTGGCCGCGCTCGCGGCGACGACGGCCCCCGAGGCGGCCGTGGAGCTGGCCCGCGCGGCCGCGCCCGCCTTCGCCGCCGGACTCGCCTGGAGCGCGTGGGATCGCGCCCTCAGGGCCGGCCTCGAAGCGGCGCGCTCCACGGGACAGGTGGCCGAGGAGGCGTACTTCCACCACGAGTTGGGCATCCTCGCGCTCCTCGGCGGGCAGCTCGACCGGGCCCGCTTCGAGCTGGAGGCCTCCATCGCGCTGCGAGGCGCCGTCGCCGACAAGCACGGCACGATCGCAGGGCGCCGGGCCCTCGCCCTGGTCACCGACCTCTCGGGCGGCTCGTTGCCCGGTGGGAGTACGGCGGCGGGGGAAGAGGTCCCCGACGCGATGTACGAGGAGTCGGCCTCGCCGCCCGGCGGAGTCCCCGCGTACGCACGGTCCGAAGCGCCGAGCGAGCCCGACACCCTGGTGACCCGTCAGGCCGCCGCGCCCGTACCCGTACCACTGGCACAGCCCGCCCCGACCGTCGTCGGCGCCAAGGCGCCCTCGCGCAAATCTGTGGTGGGCGGGGCCCGGCGCAACATGGTGGCGGCGGGCGCCGGCGCGCTGCTCGCGGCGGTGCTCGGCACGGTCGTCACGCTCGGCGCGACGTCGGGCAACGACGACCCGCCCTCGGACAAGGTCGACACGAAACCGTCGGCGACGGCGGGGGAGAACGGCGGGGACCTCGGCGCCGACGAGGCGGGCGGCGACGGCAGGACGAGCGCGGCGCCGACCGACCCGGGCGAGGACGGCGTCCTCGGCACGGCGGACGACCCGACTCCGTCGAGCGGGGCGAGCGACAAGCCCTCCAGCTCGCCGAGCGGCTCCAAGACGCCGGACGACCCGACGAAGTCGCCGACCAAGCAGCCCACGAAGTCGCCGACGAAATCGCCGACCAAGTCCCCGACGAAGCCGCCCACTACACCGCCGACGAAGCCACCGACGTCGAGCCCGCCACCGGCGACAACGACTCCGCCGCCGGCGACGACGACCCCGCCGACGACGCCGGACACCTCGGACACGGCAAGCGGCCCGATCACGACGACGCCCAACTCTCCGAGCAACGCCGCTTGAGGTGTGGGGTCCCGAGGCGTCAGCCCCGGGGCCCCACACCCTCAGAAGAGGCGAAGCTTGTCGTCCTCGATACCCCGCATCGCGTCATAGTCCAGCACGGCGCAACCGATACCCCGGTCCGTCGCAAGAACCCGCGCCTGCGGCTTGATCTCCTGCGCCGCGAACACACCCCGCACCGGAGCAAGGTGCGGATCCCGGTTCAACAGCTCCAGGTAGCGCGTGAGTTGCTCGACCCCGTCGATCTCGCCACGGCGCTTGATCTCGACGGCCACGGTCTGCCCTTCGCCGTCCCGGCACAGGATGTCGACCGGGCCGATCGCCGTCATGTACTCGCGGCGGATGAGCGTGTAGCCCTCGCCGAGCGTGTCGATACGGTCGGCGAGCAGCTCCTGGAGGTGGGCCTCGACGCCGTCCTTGATGAGGCCGGGGTCCACGCCGAGCTCGTGCGAGGAGTCGTGGAGGATCTCCTCCATCGTGATGATGAGCTTTTCCCCCGCCTTGTTGACGACGGTCCACTTGCCTTCGTCGTCTCCGCTGCCCTCCTTGAGGGTGCACGGCGGCGACATCCAGTTGAGGGGCTTGTAGGCGCGGTCGTCCGCATGGATCGAGACGCTGCCGTCCGCCTTCACGAGGATGAGGCGGGGTGCCGACGGGAGGTGGGCGGTGAGCCGGCCCGCGTAATCCACGGAGCAACGGGCGATGACGAGACGCATGGTCGGCAACGCTACTCGACCCCCACTGCTCTATGCACTTCGCCCTAGTAAGCCCGCGTTCAGCATTGGCCGGTTGTGTACGAACGAATACCCCTACGCCCTGTTGCGGTTCGGACACGTTGCCTACCGTAGAAGACAGGAGGTCGCGGCGCGTGCACGCTGCGTGTTCCACGGAGTGCCCGTGCCGAGGACTTCTGCCCTGTCCGTAAGCCCCCGCTCCCCGGGGGTGCGAGAGGAGAACCCATGTCGCTCGACGTCTCACCGGCGCTGTTGGATCAGGCCGAGCGAGGCGAGGTCGACGAAAAGGACTTCGTCGACTGCGTCCGGACCTCCCTGCCTTACGCATGGGAGATGATCAGCTCCCTGGTGGCTCAGCTGAAGGTCGACGGCGGAGCGTTCGCCGACAACCAGACGCCGCCCCCGGACGAGCAGGCACGCGGACAGCTTCTGCGCGCGCTCGCGAGTGACGCCATACGTGGGGCGCTGCAGCGGCACTTCGGTGTCCGCCTCGCGTTCCAGAACTGCCACCGGGTCGCGGTGTTCCCGCAGGACCCGTCGGTGGACGAGACGCTCGCCCGCTTCACCTCGGCCCGCAACCAGCTGCTCAACCAGTCACCGGAACTGCGTGACTGCTGACGGCTGAGGGCGTAACAGCCTTTGCCCGCCGGCCCGTGCGCGGGAGGTGCATCTGTACGGGCCGGCGGGTGCCGAGGTCAAGTTCCCAGTGCGTCAGTCGAGTTGGGGCAGTACCTCGGCTCCGAGCCGCCGCACGTTCTCCTCCGTCGCCGTGAGGTCCCCGGAGCCCTCGACGAGCAGCGCGAACCGGGTGATCCCCGTCCGCTCCGATGTCGCCGCGAGTCGGTCCGCGCACAACTGCGGGGTACCGACCGGGTGCAGGGAGCACAGCAACTCCGTGTACGCGTACGGGTCGCGCATCGCCCGCGCCCTGCCGTCGACCGTCACATGGGCGTCAAGACCCTGCTTCAGCCAGCCCGGCATCGCCTTCAGGAGTGTCTCCGAGGCCTCCGACTCGCTGTCACCGATCTGGGCGACACCGGCCGACACGTGCTCCGCCGCGTAGATCTCGTCGACCGAGCGTCCTGCCTCGCGGGCGTGGCGTCGCCACAGGCCGACCATCTCGGCCTTCTCCTCGTCCCCGATGTGCATGCCGAGCAGCATCGGCAGCCCGCGCTGGGCGGCGAGCCGCACGCTGTTCGGTGACGTACAGGCGACGATCACTTCCGGCCCTTCCTGGACTGCCCCGCCGATCGCCTCGGTCGGGCGCGGCACGACCGGGACCTCGCGGAAGGCGAAGCGCTCGCCGGCGCCCCCGACGTGCTCGTCCCGCAGCCACTTGAGGAGCAGGTCGAGGGACTCCGGGAACCCCTTCTCGTACGCCTCGACGCCCGCCCCGAAGACCTCCAGGTCCACCCAGGGCCCGCCCCTGCCGACGCCGAGCGAGAACCGGCCGCCCGACGTGACGTGCAGCAATGCCGCCTGCTCGCCGAGGGCGACCGGGTGCGCGGTCGGCAGCACGCTGACCGCCGTACCGACCCGCAGTGTGTTTGTGCGGCCGAGCAGCAGCGCGGCCAGCGTCACGGCCGAGGGACAGGTCCCGTACGGCACGAAGTGGTGCTCGGCGAGCCACACGGAGTCGAGGCCCGCCTCTTCGGCGACCTCCGCGGATCGCACCGCGCGATGCAGTGCCTCTCCCTGCCCCTGACCCGGAAACTGGGCCGCCAGTACAAATGTTCCTACGCGCATCGCATTCCTGCCTTCCTCGGCACCGACGCGGGCATTCCCCCTACAGGCAATAACGGTTGGCAAGTGCCAAGGACACGGCCTCGCATGAAGATTGGCAGATTTTCCGGCAGATCTTGACATCGGGCCGGGCCGATGGACTTCGAGTGCCCCCTCCGTCTCGGCGTACGCTGTTCGCGACCTCCTGCCCCGTTCACACACTCAGAGGTGAGACGTGTCCCCGCGCCGCAACCGCCCGAAAGCAGGCGGGTCGTCCCGCAGCAGCGAGTCCATGAGTGGCGGCGACGAAGCGAGGCGCTACGGCGGGTTCCAGTCCACGGAGAGCTGGCAGGGCGAGCAGTGGAGCGTGCGCCACGTGGCGGGCGCGAGCGCGGCCGGAAAGACGTACCGCTGCCCCGGCTGCGACCAGCAGATCCCCTCCGCGGTCGCCCATGTGGTGGCCTGGCCGGAGTACGGGGGAGTGGACGACCGGCGGCACTGGCACAAGGCGTGCTGGAACGCGAAGGACCGCCGCACCACGAAGGTGCAGCGGTCCAAGAACGCGCCGCGGTACTGAAGGCCGTCGGGCCCCGGAACCGCTGTACGGCTATACGTCGCGGCTGTTGAGCGACAGGAACGCGCCGCCGAGCGCCACCGCGGTGATCGCCGCCATGATCCACAGCGGCTGCCAGCCGGTCGGGCCCGAGCCCGCGGTCACCGAGTTGTCGTAGAGCACGGCGAGCTGGCTGGGGATTGAGTACTCGAGCAGCGCCTGCTGCAGGTCCTTGAGCGACTCCGCGAACATGAAGATCGCCATGACGAGCGGCAGCAGCACGACGCCGACCATGATGGTGATCGCGCCCGCCGAGTGCCGTACGAGCGTGCCGACCGCGAGCCCGAGCAGACCGAGCAGCGCGACGAACAGGCCGACGCCGAGCGTCGACTTCGCCCACGTGCCGCCCTCCGGCGAGTCCACGCCCACGATGCCCACCTGGAGCGCGCCGACGAGTGCGGCGAACACGGTGGTCAGCACCGTGACGAGCAGGAAGAAGACGATCGCCTTGGCGGCGAGCACCCGGCTCCGGCTGGAGCAGGCCGTCATCGTCGTACGGATCATGCCGGTGCCGTACTCGGAGGCGATGGTCAGGACGCCCAGGGTCATCACGCAGATGGTGCCGAGCAGCGTGCCGAAGAAGCCGAGGCTGAGCACCTGTTCGCTGCTCGGCGACGAGCCGTCGTCGGCGGCGACCACCGCGGCCGAGCCCAGTCCGAGGCCGACCATCAGCACGATCATCACGCCCAGCGTCCACATCGTGGAGCGCACGGAACGGATCTTCGTCCACTCCGAGGCGAGCGCGTCGCCGAGGTGCGCCTTGCGGATCGGGATGGGCGAGGCGTACGAGGCGCCGGGTGCGGCGAGGGGCGGGGGCGGCGTGCTCATCGGGCGTCCTTGTCCATCGGCGGGGCGGTCGGGGCCGGTGCGGCGGGCGGAGCCGGCGCGACGGGCGGGGCCGGCGGGGGCATCGGGGCCGCGTACGGATTCTGGTCCGCGAGGGGCGGCTGGGCGGGCGGCTGGACCGGTGCGTGGGGCGGGGCCTGGACCGAGGCCTGGACCGGGGCCTGGGGCGGCGGCGGGGCGTACCAGCCCGGCTGGCCCTGTCCCGGCACCGGCATCTGGGCGGGCGGCACCGCGCCGGGCGGCAGCTGCTCGTGCAGGCCCGCGCGCTGGTCGGCGGTCGAGCGGTAGTCGACGGCGCCCTGCGTCATCCGCATGTACGCCTCCTCCAGCGAGGCCTGGTGCGGCGACAGCTCCCACAGCCGTACGTCGGCGCTGTGCGCCAGATCGCTGATCTGCGGCAGTGGCAGGCCCGTGACGCGCAGTCCGCCGTCCTGCTCGGGCAGCACCTGGCCGCCCGCCTCCGTCAGCGCCGCCGTCAGCTTCTCGCGCTGCTGCGGCTCGCTGTCGGGGGTGCGCACCCGCGCGAAGCCGGCCGAGTTGTGCGCGATGAAGTCCCGCACGCTCATGTCGGAGAGCAGCTGCCCACGCCCGATCACGATCAGGTGCTCGGCCGTGAGCGCCATCTCGCTCATCAGGTGCGAGGAGACGAAGACCGTGCGCCCCTCGGAGGCGAGCTGCTTCATCAGGTTCCTGACCCAGAGGATGCCCTCGGGGTCGAGCCCGTTGACCGGCTCGTCGAAGAGCAGCACCTGCGGGTCGCCGAGGAGCGCGGCGGCGATGCCGAGCCGCTGCCCCATGCCGAGCGAGAACCCGTTGGAGCGCCGCTTCGCGACGTCCTGGAGACCGACGACGCCGAGCACCTCGTCGACGCGGCGGGCCGGGATGCCGGAGAGCTGGGCGAGGCTCAGCAGATGGCTGCGGGCGGTCCTGCCGCCGTGCACGGCCTTCGCGTCGAGCAGCGCGCCGACCTGGCGCGGCGCGTTCGGGAGCTTGTTGTACGGATAGCCGCCGATGGTCACATGGCCGGCGGTCGGCTGGTCGAGGCCGAGGATCATGCGCATCGTCGTCGACTTGCCCGAGCCGTTCGGCCCGAGGAACCCGGTCACGGTCCCCGGCCGCACCTGGAAGGAAAGGTTGTACACGGCTGTCTTCGCGCCGTAGCGCTTCGTCAGGCCGACTGCCTCGATCATTCTCCGCACCCATCGGAAGGTTCTGAGAGTTTCAGGACGTCGGGGCAGACGCCCCCGTAAGGGTTAGGAGCGTATACGCGAGCTGACGGTTCCGGCCAAGAGTGAGCAAAGCGTCAGGCGGGGCCGGAGGGGATTGTTCCCCCTGCACGCAGGAGCCGGGTGCCCTCTTCGCGTACGGCGGGGGACGCGGCCGCGAGCCGTACCCAGTCCCGCGGGGCGGGGCCGAGCAGCGCGGTCAGCTCCGGAGAGGCCGCCATGAGCGCGCTCAGGAGGCCCGCCTGGTCGCCGCCGCCGGCCCGCGGGGCACCGGTGCCCGGGTCGACGAGAACGCCGTGCTCACCCACGTACATCTGCAGACCGGGGACGGGGGCGCCCGGGACGGTGGTCCTGCGGTAGTTCGGCAGCTCGGTGGCGTCGACCGCCTTCAGCTGGGCCGCGTCGAGCCAGGACACGACGAGGGTGCGCGCGGCCCGCGGATCCGGGTAGGGGGCGGCGGCCACATATCCGTTGCGCCCGATGTGTGCGGAGCAGCCGATGCCGATGCCGCGCGTGGGGAGCGGCACCATCGGCACGGCGACCGGGAGACCGAGCTTCTTCAGCTTGTACGCGAGCTGGGCGGGGGCCGCGTTGGAGCCGACGGCGAGGACGGGGGTGCGGTCCGCGGTCCAGCGGGGCAGCTCGTGCTCCACGTCCAGGTCGAGGAGTTCGTCGCCGCGCAGGAGGGCCGGGGCGGTGACCGGGCGGCCGGGGTAGCTGAGGGGGGTGAGGGCGGGAACGGTGTCGTAGCCGAGGGAGACGAGCGTGCGGCCGGGATCGATGAGCGCCATGGGGCCGCAGGCTAGAGGGTGTCCGTCCTACGCGTCCCGCTTCTTCAGCAGGACGTATCCGATGAACAGCGCCACCGCCACCCACACCAGCAGGATCACGAGCCCGCCCCACGGCCCGTACGGCGCGTCGTCGCTCGGCGGGTCGACCACCTGCATGACCTTCAGGCCCGCCTGGTCGGGGAAGTACTGGGCGACCTTCTTCGTGGCCGAGACGCTGCCGAGGATCGGCGAGACCAGGAAGAAGAACGGCATCAGGATGCCGAGCGAGAGCATGGGGGAGCGGAGCATCGCGGCGACGCCCATGGAGAACATCGTCATCAGCGTCATGTAGACGGCGGCGCCGAACACCGCGCGCAGCACGTTCGGCGCGCCCAGGTCCGTGCCGTGGTCGCCGAGCATCAGCTGGCCGAGGAAGAACGACGCGAAGCTGATGACCAGCGCGACGACGAGCGCGAGCAGCGCGGCAACGAGGATCTTGGAGAAGAGGAACGTGCCGCGCTGCGGGACCGCCGCGAGCGAGGTGCGGATCATGCCCGTGCTGTACTCGCTCGCGACCACGAGGACCCCGAAGACCACCATCGCGAGCTGGCCGAGGGTGAGGCCGGAGAAGGAGATGAAGGTCGGGTCGAAGGTCAGCTTGTCCCCGGTCGACATCTTGTCGAACTCGTTGCTGGTGAGCGCGCTGATCAGCATGCCGAGGCCGACGGAGACGAGCACCGCGAGGCCGAGCGTGAAGGCCGTCGAGTTCACCGATTTGATCTTGGTCCACTCGGAGCGGAGGACCTGGGCCGCGGCCATCTCAGGCGCCCTTCTCTCGGTTCCAGCTCGAACCCCAGCCCGACTGCTGCGGGTTCTGTGGGGCCCCCGGGTTCGGTGGGGTGCCCGGGCCTTGCGGGTTCTGCTGCTCCGGAGCGTCCGTGTGCGCGTGGTACTCCACCGACTCCGCCGTCAGCTGCATGAACGCCTCCTCCAGGGAGGCCTGCTGCGGGCTCAGTTCGTGCAGGACGAGCTGGTTGCGCGCCGCGAGCTCGCCGAGCTCCTCGGCGGGGTGGCCGTCCACCTCGAGGGCGCCGCCGGACTCCACGACCGTGATGCCGGCCCGGTGCAGCACGTCCAGCAGGCGTTCGTGCTGCGGTGAGCGCAGCCGGACGTACGAGCGCGAGTTCTGCCGGATGAAGTCCGGCATCGACATGTCGGCGAGGAGCCGCCCCTGCCCGATGACCACCAGATGGTCGGCGGTGAGGGCCATTTCGCTCATCAGGTGGGAGGAGACGAAGACCGTACGGCCGGCGGACGCGAGGGATTTCATCAGGTTGCGGATCCAGTGGATGCCCTCGGGGTCGAGCCCGTTGACCGGCTCGTCGAACATCAGGATCTGCGGGTCGCCGAGGAGCGCGCCGGCGATGCCGAGCCGCTGCCCCATGCCGAGCGAGAAGCCCTTCGCCTTCTTACGGGCCACGGCCGTGAGGCCGACCGTGTCGAGCACCTCGTGCACGCGGCTCTTGGGGATGCCGTTGGACTGCGCCAGGCAGAGGAGGTGGTTGTAGGCGTTGCGGCCGCCGTGCATCGCCTTGGCGTCGAGCAGCGCGCCGATGTAGCGCAGCGGGTCCTTCAGCTGGGCGTAGCGCTTGCCGTCGATCCGGACGTCGCCCGCCGTCGGGTTGTCGAGGCCGAGCATCATGCGCATCGTGGTGGACTTGCCCGCGCCGTTGGGGCCGAGGAATCCGGTGACGATTCCTGGCCGGACGGAGAAGGTGAGGTCGTCCACGGCCGTCTTCTCGCCGTAGCGCTTGGTCAGCCCCGAAAGCTCGATCATGCGGCCACGCTAAAACGGGTGATCGGCCCCGGCCACTTAAGCGGGGGCCGCCGCCCCCGTGGGGCCGATCGAGCGGGGGCATTTCAAGCCCCTGCGGCGATTGAGCAGCGGGGTCCGGGGCGGAGCCCCGTGTCCTTGGCCCCGTCGGGGGTTGCGCTCTCGGGGCTCTGCCCCGGACCCCGCGCCTCA
>NZ_JBTYHB010000042.1:0-78620 GCF_054871485.1 Streptomyces sp. UC4497
GGGGGGGGGGGGGGCGGGGGGGGGGGGGGCGGGGGGCGGGGGGGGGGGGGGGGGGGGGGGGGGGGGGCGGGGGGCGGGGGGGCGGGGGGGGGGGGGGGCGGGGGGGGGGGGGGGGGGGGGGGGGGGGGGGGGGGGGGGGGGGGGGGGGGGGGGGGGGGCGCGGGGGGGCGGGGGGGGGGGGGGGGGGGGGCGGGGGCCCCCCCGCCGGGGGGGGGGGGGGGGGCGCGGGCGGGGGGGGGGGGGGGGGGGGCCGGGGGGGGGGGGGGGGGCCGGGGGGGGGGGGCCCCCGGGGGGGGGGGGGGGCCGGGGGGGCCCGGGGGGGGGGCGGGGGGGGGGCGCGGGGGGCCCGGCGCCCCCCCCCCCCCCCCCCCCCCCCCCCGCCCTCTTGCAAGGACTACGCGTGCCTCACACCGCCGGCGGCGACCCCGGCAGCGGCTTGCCCGCGGACTCCTTCATGCGCCACACCGCGATACCGCCGATGACGGCCGCGGCCATCATGTAGTACGCCGGGATCATCAGGTTGCCCGTGGCCGCGATGAGGGAGGCCACGACCAGCGGCGTCGTACCACCGAAGATCGAGACGGACAGGTTGAAGCTGACGGCCAGGGAGCCGTAGCGGACCTTCGTGTCGAACAGCGCGGGCAGCGTCGAGGGCATCGACGAGGTGAAGGAGACGAGCAGCAGGCCGAGCGCGGCGAGGCCGAGCGCGATCGCCCAGGTCGAGCCCTGCTGGATCAGCAGCAGCGCGGGGATGGAGAGCGCCAGGAAGCCGGCGCAGCCGATGCCGATCACCCAGCGGTGGCCGAAGCGGTCGTTGGCGAGACCCATCGGGAGCTGCACGGCCATCATCAGCAGCATCACGCCGATCAGGATCAGCGTGCCGTGCGTGGCGTCGTAGCTGAGCTCCTCGCTCAGGAACGTCGGCATGTAGGAGAGCAGCATGTAGTCGGTCACGTTGAAGACCAGGACCAGCGCGATGCACAGGAACATCGGCTTCGCGTTGCCGACGAACATCTCCTTCAGCTTCGGCTTCGGGCGGGACTTCTCCTTCGCCTCGGCCTCGTCCGCCAGCTTCTTGAACGCCGGGGTCTCCTCGAGCTTCATCCGGACGTAGAGACCGACCAGGCCGATCGGGCCCGCGACCAGGAACGGGATGCGCCAGCCCCAGCTGTAGAGGTCGTCGGTGGCCATCGTCGTCGTGAGCACCGTCGCGAGCGCGGCACCGGCGACGTAACCGGCGTTCGTGCCGAGCTCCAGGAACGAGCCGAAGAAGCCGCGGCGCTTGTCGGGCGCGTACTCGGCGATGAACGTGCAGGCACCGCCGTACTCACCACCGGCCGAGAAGCCCTGCACCATACGGGCCACGATCAGCAGCACCGGGGCCCAGATGCCGATGGCGCCGTGCGACGGGATCAGGCCGATCGCGAAGGTGCCCGCCGACATCATGATCATGGTGATGGCGAGAACGCGCTGACGGCCGATGCGGTCGCCGAGCGGGCCGAAGAAGGCGCCGCCGATGGGGCGCACGAGGAAGGCGGCGGCGAAGGTGCCGAGCGTGGACAGGACCTGCGCCGTGCTCGATGCCGCGGGGAAGAAGACGTGCCCGAGCGTCGCGGTCAGGTAGCCGTAGACGCCGAAGTCGAACCACTCCATCGCGTTGCCGAGGGCCGCCGCCTTGACCGCGCGCTTGACCAGCGCGGGGTCGGTGGTGGTGGGCTCGGATGAGGTGCGGTCCTTCGCCGGGGCGGAGGACCTGACGGTACTGGGGGCGATGGAAGTGGCGCTGGACACGGGTCCTTCGCCTTCCTTTCGTCGGGGACATGAGCAACGGCCGTTCACGCGGAACGGCCGACGCATCGACCATAGGGGCGCCCGCGCCCGCAACGGGTAGTGTTCAGTTAACTCCCCTCCGTGAGGAAACCCTTTCTGGCCTGGGGAAACGTCAAAGCCTTCGCACGGTGCTGATGCAAATTCTTGTGATCTATGTCGCGGAACCGCACGTGTGAAGGACGGGACAAAGTGGCCGAAGACACTGCCTACCCGTCAAATTCCGGTGGACAGACAGGTGAAGGAGCAGTTGCCTGCGTCTTATCTGGATGTGCGGTGAATGTCGGTGATCCGGTCGAGTTGAGCGGGAGGTCCGAAAGGCGTGGCGAACGCGGAGCATGGAGGGGCGGCGCCGGGATCCACTGATCCGGTGACGGGGCGGCTCGGCGTGCTGCGCGCCGGCCTGTGGCTGATCGCGGCCGTACTGGGCGCGCGTCAACTTGTTGCGGTGCTGAGCGCTCCTCCGGGTGAGCGACTCACCGATCTGGAGACCTGGATCGGACCCGATGGGGTGCTGCATGTCAGCGGCTCGCTGTACGACGCGCCCGACCGGTTCACCGGTCCGCCGTTCGCGGGCCTCGTCCTCAAGCCGCTCGCGCGCGCGGCCGAGCAGGCGCTCGGCTGGGGCTGGACGTTCGGCTCGCTGGCCCTTGTCGTAGCGCTCGGCGTGGTCGCCGCGCGCGCCCTGCCGCCGCCCGTGTCCCGGCGTACGGCCCTGTTCGCGGCGCCCGTCGCGATCAGTCTGCTCATGCTGTCGCTGCCGGTGCGCAACGCCTTCACGCTCGGCCAGACCAGCATCCTGCCGGTCCTGCTCGTGCTGCTCGGCTGCTTCGCGGTGCGCGGGCAGACGGCGTCCGGCGCCCTGATCGGCGTCGCCGCCGCGCTCCAGCCGACCGTGCTGCTGTTCGCGCCGCTGCTGTGGTTCACCGGGCGCAGGCGGGCCGCCGCCGCGACGGGCGCCGCCTTCGCCGCGGGCACCGGCATCGCCTGGCTCGCGATGCCGCAGGACTCATGGACGTACTGGGTGCATCACGTGGCGGGCACCGGCCTCGCCGCCGATCCGGCCGCGACCGCCAACCAGTCACTGCACGGCATGCTGCTGCGCCTGGGGCTCCAAGGGCCGCTGGAGATCGCCCTCTTCCTGGCCCTCGGCGCCGCCGTGGCCGTCCTCGGCCTGCGCCGCTCCATCACGTACGCGCGCGACGGGCAGCTGCTGCTCGCCGTCGCGGTCACCGGCTGTGTCGCGGTCGCCGTGTCCCCGACGACCTGGCAGCACCAGCTTCTGTGGGTACTGCTCGCGGTCGTCGGCCGGGTGGGGGCCAAGACCGCCGACCGGGCGGTGTGGCCGGTCGCCGTCGTCCTGGTGATGACGCTCCCGGCCTCCGCGGTACTGCCGCAGCTGCCGGTGCTCGCGCCGCTGCGGGACAACCTCGTGCTGGTCGCCGTGCTCGCCGCGGCCTGCGCCGTCCCCTTCCTCCGGCGCACGGATCCGGCCTTCGGGGCCGCGCGGCCCACCGTTTATACGGAGCCGGTTCCGGCCCGCTGGGCGTGGGTGCCGCTGGTGCCGGTGTGGCGGCGCGCGCTCGCCCGCCCCAACCTGCTGCTCGAACTGCTCCTGATCCGCGTCGGATACTCCGCGTATCAGCAGGTCAGGATCGTCGCGGCGGGCGGCAGACCGCGCGCCGAGGAGCACGGGGCGCAGGTGCACGCGGTGGAGCGGTTCCTGGGCATCGACATCGAGCACTGGGCGAACCATGCGGTCGTTTCGGTCGGATGGCTGCGCAATTTCTTCGACTTTTACTACACGTCCTTTCACTTTGTGGTGCCGCTGACGGTCCTCGCGGTCCTCTACGTGCGCCGCCCCGCGGACTACCGCTGGGCGCGCACCTCCCTCGGCTTCGCGACGGTCCTGGCCCTCGTCGGCTTCTGGCTGTACCCGCTCGCGCCGCCGCGCCTGATGCCCACGCTGGGCTTCATCGACACGGTCCACGGTGTGCAGGACTTCTCACAGCCGGACTACGGGACGCTCACCGCGGTCACCAACCAGTACGCGGCGATGCCCTCGCTGCACTTCGGCTGGTCGCTGTGGTGCGGCCTCGTCATCGTGGCGCTCGCCCCGAAGTGGTGGATGAAGGCGCTCGGCCTCGTCCACCCCTTGTTCACGGCGTCCGCGATCGTGGCGACGGGGAACCACTGGGTGCTGGATGCGGTGGGCGGGGCGGTGGTGGTGGGGGCCGGGTTCGGGCTCACGTACGTGTTGTCGGGGCCCCGGCAGCAGCGACCTGAAGTTCCTTCACTCCGTTCAGCCACGCAGCGCGCAGCCGTCGGGGATCGCCCGTGAGGCGCAGATCCGGTGCCGCGTCCGCCAGGGCGTTGAAGATCAGGTCGATCTCCAGGATCGCCAGGGACTTGCCGAGGCAGAAGTGCGGACCGCCGCCGCCGAAGCCGAGGTGCGGATTGGGGTCGCGGGTGATGTCGAAGGTGTCCGGGTTCTCGAAGACCTCCGGGTCGTGATTGGCGGAGGAGTAGAAGAGGCCGACCCGGTCGCCCGCCTTGATCTTCTGTCCGCCGAGCTCGGTGTCCTGCGTGGCGGTCCGCTGGAAGGAGACGACCGGCGTCGCCCAGCGCACGATCTCCTCGGCCGCGGTGCTCGGGCGGTCCCGCTTGTAGAGCTCCCACTGGTCGGGGTGGGTGAGGAAGGCGTGCATGCCGTGGGTGATGGCGTTGCGGGTCGTCTCGTTGCCGGCGACGGCGAGCAGGATCACGAAGAAGCCGAACTCGTCGGAGGACAGGTTGCCCTCGTCCTCGGCCGCGACCAGCTGGCTCACGATGTCCTTGGCCGGGCACTTCTTGCGGTCGGCCGCGAGGTTCATCGCGTAGCCGACGATCTCCATGGCGGCCTCGGCGCCGATCTCCTCGGTGATCGCGTACTCCGGGTCGTCGTACGCGACCATCTTGTTGGACCAGTCGAAGACCTTGGAGCGGTCCTTCTGCTCGATGCCGATGAGCTCGGCGATGGCCTGCAGCGGCAGCTCGACGGCGACGTTCGTGACGAAGTCGAACGAGCCGTCGGGGCCCGCCTGTTGGACCGCCTTGGCGACGATGTCGCCGGCGCGGTTGCGCAGCTTCTCCTCCAGGGACCGGATGGCGCGCGGGGTGAACCCGCGCTGCACTATCTGGCGTACCCGGGTGTGCTCGGGCGGGTCCATGTTGAGCATGATCATCTTCTGTACGTCGATCTGGTCGCGCTCGATCGAGGAGTTGAAGCGGATCACGGCGGTGTTGATGTTGGACGAGTAGATCTCCGGGTGAGTGGAGACGTATTTGACGTCCGCGTGTCGGGTCACGGCCCAGTAGCCGGAGTCGTCGAAGCCGGAGATGCCGGTCTCCTGCTGGATCCAGCGGACCGGTTCGGTCTGCCGGAGCTGGGCGAACTCCGGGTGGGGAACGCGGTGTTGGAGGAGGTCGGGGTCCGTGAAGTCGAACCCGTCGGGCAGCGCGGGGCACGGCATGGAGTCACTCCCGTGGTGGTCTGACGAGCCGTCAGTTATGGCTTGGAAGGTAATAACGGGTTCTAGAAGTAGCAAGGCCCGCGGACGTGTTGGTTCGGTGCGATGTGCGTGCACGCCCCTTGCGTACCGGGGGTAAGGGCCCCGAGACTGCAAGCAGAACTGGTACGCGTTCTAGTTTCGTGTGCGGGCAGTCCGCGCGAGGTTCGTCCAGTTCTGGTCGTGCTGGTCCGGGAATCCTGGAGAGGACGTAGGTCATGGCAGCCGAGCCCGTCATCGTCGAAGCCGTACGCACCCCGATCGGCAAGCGCGGCGGCGCGCTGGCCAATCTGCATCCCGCCTATCTACTGGGCGAGACCTATCGCGAACTCCTCGGCCGTACGGGCATCCAGCCGGACTGCGTCGAGCAGATCGTCGGCGGCACGGTCACGCACGCGGGCGAGCAGTCCATGAACCCGGCGCGCACGGCCTGGCTCACGATGGGCCTGCCGTACGAGACGGCCGCGACGACGGTGGACTGTCAGTGCGGTTCGTCCCAGCAGGCCTCGCACATGACCGCGAACATGATCGCGGCGGGCGTCATCGACGTGGGTATCTCGTGCGGCGTCGAGGCGATGTCGCGGGTGCCGCTGGGTTCGGGGTCCAAGCACGGGCCGGGCAAGCCGTTCCCCGACGAGTGGAACGTGGACCTGCCCAACCAGTTCGAGGCCGCCGAACGCATCGCGCGCAGGCGGGAGTTGACCCGGGAGAACGTGGACTCGCTCGGCCTCATATCCCAGGAGCGGGCGGCCACCGCCTGGGCCGAGGAGCGCTTCAAACGCGAGACGTTCGCGGTGCAGGTGCCGACCACGGAGGAGGAGCAGGCCGCGGGGCAGGGCATGTGGCGGCTCGTCGACCGTGACGAAGGTCTGCGTGACACGAGCATGGAGGGCCTCGCGAAGCTCAAGCCGGTGATGCCGACGGCCGTGCACACGGCGGGCAACTCCTCGCAGATCTCCGACGGGGCGTCCGCGATCATGTGGGCGTCGAAGCGGATGGCGCGGGCGCTCAAGCTGAAGCCGCGGGCGCGGATCGTGGCGCAGGCGTTGGTCGGTGCGGACCCGCACTACCACCTGGACGGGCCGGTGGATGCGACGCGGGCGGTGCTCGGCAAGGCGGGGATGTCCTTGAAGGACATCGACGTCGTCGAGATCAACGAGGCGTTCGCGTCGGTGGTGTTGAGCTGGACGCAGGTCTTCGAGCAGGACCTGGAGAAGGTGAACGTGAACGGCGGCGCGATCGCCCTCGGGCATCCGGTGGGGGCGACGGGGGCGCGGCTCATCACGTCGGCGTTGCATGAACTTGAGCGCAGGGACAAGGAGTTCGCGCTCATCACGATGTGTGCGGGCGGGGCGCTGTCGACGGGGACGATCATCCAGCGGCTGTAAACCTGCGGGTGCCTTCGGGGCGGGTGAGCACATCAAGCCCCTGCGGCGATTGAGCAGCGGGGCCCGGGGCGGAGCCCCGCGACCGCAACCCCTCACTGGGGTCAAAGTCACGGGGCTTTGCCCCGGACCCCACCGCTCAATCGCCGCGGGGGCTTGATTTGCCGCGAGGGGATGGCTGGCTCAACGCCGGAGGCGATCAGTACCAACCGTTCGACTGCCAGTGGCTCCACGCGCCACACGCGCTGCCGTAGCGGTCGTTCATGTACTTGACGCCCCACTCGATCTGCGTCTCGGGGTTCGTCTTCCAGTCGCCGCCGGCCGACGCCATCTTGTTGGCGGGCAGCGCCTGGACGAGGCCGTAGGCGCCGGTGGAGGCGTTCGTCGCGTTCGGGTTCCAGCCGCTCTCGTGGGACACGATCTTGTCGAAGCAGCTGAACTGGGCCGAGTTCGAGATCTTCTGCTGGGCGATGGCCTTCGCCGAGCCCGACGTCGACGCGGCCTGGGCCGGGGCCGATGCGAAGAGGAAACCGGTCGTGGCGGCGGCGAGGGTGACGCCGGCGATGGCCTTCTTCGGAGTGGCGATACGGCGCAGGAGCGTGGCGGTCAAAACGGAACCTTCCGTGGGAGGCAGGGAGTGGCAGGGCGTGGTGCCTTGCGGTTGCTCCACAGAAACAAAGACCGAGGGGTGTAGGCAATGTCGGCTTTTACTAAGGAAGGTCGGACTTGGTGGTTAGTGGGGTAAATGTCCGTTGTGTGACGTAGGGAAGGTGTGCGAAGGGACTACGGTCCCGCTTAGTACGTGACGTGGGTCATGTGGGGGGCTTCACGCCCGCGGCTCGTCGAATGTGACCTGGGCCTCGAAGGCGGCCCGCCGCGTGGCCCGGCGCAGCGCCTTGAGGACGGCGCCGCCCGCGACCAGCGTCAGTACGACGGTGAGCGCCGCACGCCCCAGGTCCCAGCCCAGCGAGGTCGCCGCACAGTACGCGAGGAAGCGGGCCAGGTTCTCGTGCAGCGCGGCGTCCGGCTGGTACGCCACGGAGGAGGCCAGCGCGTTCATGAACGGCCAGCCCGCCAGATTCATGATCGTGCCGTACGCGAACGCGGCCAGGAAGCCGTAGGCGGCGAGCATGACGCGCTCGGCGCGGCCGCGCAGGGCGTGGGCGCCGGGGAGGAGCCCCGCACCCATCGTGAACCAGCCCATCGACAGCATCTGGAACGGCATCCAGGGACCCACACCCCCGGTCAGCAGCGCCGAGGTGAACATGCTGAGCGAGCCGAGGACGAAGCCGAAGCCGGGACCGAGGACCCGGCCGCTCAGGACCATCAGGAAGAACATCGGCTCCAGGCCGGCCGTGCCCGCGCCGATGGGTCGCAGCGCCGCCCCCGCGGCCGCCAGCACACCGAGCATCGCCACCGCCTTGGGGCCCATGCCGGACTCCGAGATCGTGGCCGCGACCACGGCGACCAGCAGCACGAGCAGCGCCGCGAACAGCCAGGGCGCGTCCTGCGCGTGCGCGTTCACCTCGGACCCGGGTCCGGTGATCAACGGCCAGCCGATGCCGACCATGCCGACGGCGCTCACCAGGAGCAGCGCCGCTATGGAGCGAGGGCCGAGGCGTACGGGGTTCGCGCGGCCCGTGCCGGGCGGTGGTGTCGTGGCCCCCGTCATGCCAGGGCCTTCTCTACCTCGGAAACCGTGAGCCAGCGCTGCGGCGCAAGGATCTTCGCGACCTGCGGGGCGAAGGACGGGGACGACGTGACGATGTCGGGGGTGGGGCCGTCCGCCACGATCTCGCCGTCCGCGAGGATCGCCACGCGGTGGGTCAGCTCCGCCGCCAGTTCCACGTCGTGCGTCGCCATGACGATGGCGTGGCCCTCGGCCGCGAGGTTCCGCAGGATCGCGACGAGCCGGGACTTGGCCGCGTAGTCCAGGCCGCGGGTCGGCTCGTCGAGGAGGAGGAGCGGCGGGGCCGCCGTCAGCACGATCGCCAGGGCGAGAGTGAGGCGCTGGCCCTCGGAGAGGTCACGGGGGTGGGTGTCGTCGGCGATGCCGGGGAGGAGGTCGGTCAGGAGGGTCCGGCAGGTGCCGGGGGCGGCGGCCGCGTCCTTGTCCGCCGCCGCGCACTCCGCTGCGACCGTGTCCGCGCAGAGCAGGTCGCGGGGTTCCTGGGGTACGAGGCCCACCTTGCGGATGAGGTCGCGGGGCGTTGTTTTGTGGGGGGTGGCACCGCCGGTCGTGACCGTGCCGGAGGTCGGCTTGATCATGCCGACGAGGGTCGAGAGCAGGGTTGATTTGCCGGCGCCATTGCGGCCCATCAGAGCGAGCACCTCGCCGGTGGTGACCGTGAGGGTGATGTGGCGGAGGGCTTCGATACGGCCTCGGCGTACGCCCAGGTTCTTGGTTGCGGCCAACGTGGCTGACGTCGCGGGGCTCTGCCCCGGACCCCGCTGCTCAAACGCCGCAGGGGCTTGATTGGGGCTCTGCCCCATGCCCCGCTGCTCAATCGCCGCAGGGGCTTGATCTGCCCGAGCTGCTCGATCGGCCCCCGGCGTTGATTGCGCGAGCCGGAGTTTCAGGTCGGTTGCCGCGCGTCGCGCGTTGCGCACCGTCAGTGGCAGTGGGTCCCAGCCCGCCAACCGGCCCAGGCCGACCACCGGTGGGTATACCGGGGAGACCGCCATGACGTCGGCCGGGGGGCCCACCGTCAAGGGTTTGCCCGGGCCCGGGAGCAGGGCCACCTGGTCCGCGTACTGGATGACCCGTTCCAGTCGGTGTTCGGCCATCAGGACTGTCGTGCCCAGGTCGTGGACCAGGCGTTGCAGGACCGAGAGGACCTCTTCCGCCGCTGCCGGGTCGAGGGCGGACGTCGGTTCGTCGAGGACGAGGACCTGGGGGTGCGGGGTGAGGACGGAGCCGATCGCGACGCGCTGCTGCTGGCCGCCGGAGAGCGTGGAGATGGGGCGGTCGCGCAGGTCCGCGAGGCCGAGGAGGTCGAGGGTCTCCTCCACGCGGCGGCGCATGATCGGCGGGGTCAGGCCCAACGACTCCATGCCGTACGCGAGTTCGTCCTCGACCGTGTCCGTCACGAAGTGCGCGAGCGGGTCCTGGCCCACCGTGCCGACGACGTCGGCGAGTTCGCGCGGCTTGTGCGTACGGGTGTCGCGGCCCGCGACGGTGACCCGGCCCGCGAGCGTGCCGCCCGTGAAGTGCGGGACCAGTCCGCTCACCGCTCCGAGGAGCGTGGACTTGCCCACCCCGGACGGTCCTGCGAGGAGCATCAACTCGCCCTCGGGGACGTGGAGTTGGATGCCGTCGACGGTGGGGCGCGAGGCGCCGTCGTAGGTCACGGAGACGTTCTCGAAGCGGATCATGACGACGCCTCCGTCTGCTTGTCGGAAATCGGCCTGTCGGGAATCGGCTTGTCGGGAGTCGGCCTGTCGGGAGCGGGTGCGAGGAAGGCCGGGAGCAGGCCGAGCAGGATGCCCGCCGCCGGCCACAGCGGCAGCTCCGGCGCCGCGAGCGGGACCACCGGCGGCTGGAGGGACGCCGGGTCCCGGGTGCCGGTCCAGATCATGACCGCCGCGGCCACCGCCCCGGACGCCGCGACCAGCCAGGCGCGTACGCCCCACACATCGGGCCGGTAGCGGGTCCGCACCGTGCGGCGGCCGCCCAGCCACAGCCCGCCGAGCGCGGCGGCGACCCCGGCCAGCAGCACCGGGAGCCCGTACCCGGCGCCGGACGCCGCGAGCAGCCCGTACGTTCCCGCGCACACCCCGATGAGGCCGCCCAGCGTGAGCGCGGCCGTGGCGCGGCGGACGGTGGGCGGCACCTCGGCGGTGCGGCCGTAGCCGCGCGCGTCCATGGCGGCGGCCAGTGCGACCGAGCGCTCCAACGCGCCCTCCAGGACCGGGAGTCCGACCTGGATCAGCCCGCGCAGACCGCGGTCCGGACGGCCGCGCAGGCGTCGCGCCGCCCGCAGCCTGCGGACGTCCGCGACCAGGTTCGGGGCGAACGTCATCGCCACGACGACCGCGACCCCGGCCTCGTACAGCGCGCCCGGCAGCGACTTGAGCAGTCGGGAAGGGGACGCGAGCGCGTTGGCGGCGCCCACGCAGATGAGGAGCGTGGCCAGCTTCAGGCCGTCGTAGAGCGCGAAGACGAGGCCTTCGAGCGTCACCGGGCCGCCGATCCGTACCCCCTGCGCCCACTCCGGCAGCGGCATCTCTGGCAGCGTGAACAGCAGGTGAGTGCCCGGGATCGCCGAGCCGAGCAGCGTCGCGAAGACCAGGCGGATGCCGAGCACGGCCAGCGCCAGCTTCACGAACGCCCCGTACGAACGCGCCCACGGCGCCTCCGTGCGGCGCGCCGCCACCACGTACCCGGCGACGCCGATCAGCATCGCGAGCAGCAGCGGGTTCGTGGTGCGGGACGCGGCCGTGCCGAGGCCGAGCGCCCAGATCCACCAGGCGCCCGGGTGCAGGGAGTTGGAGCGGTGGGCCCTGGGGGCGCGGAGCTGGGAGGCGGCCATGCGTCAGCGGCGGCGGCGTCGGGCCTGCACGCCGGCCGCGATGCCGAGCACGACGACCACGGCGATGCCCGCGATGAGGCCGACCGAGGGGCCGCCGTCGTCGTCGGACTGCGAGGCGGAGTCCTTCGCGGACGGCGTCGAGGGCGTCTTGTCGGGCGTCTCCTTGGACACCTGCTCGCCGCAGCCCGACTTCGGGTAGCCGGAGATCGCGCACAGCATCGCGCTGCTGTCGTAGCGCAGCGGCTTCGCGACGGCGGCGAGGGCGTCGGCGCTCGTCGCGTTCTCGGCCACCCGCGCGCACGCGGTGCGCGGCTTCGGCGGGGTCTCGCCGCCCGGGGCGTCGGCCGCCGTGCCGGAGTCGATGACGAGCGCGATCCGCTTCTTGCCGTCCCCGGCGGATGTGCCGGAACAGATCGTGTCGAAGTCGGCGGCGCCGCGCGGCTGCTTCGCGTCCTTCGAGTCCGCGCTCACCGCGAACCGGAAGCCCTGCACGTCGCCGTCGTCCGGCTTGGTCTGCGAGGGGCCCGCCGTCGCGTACGTCCAGGTGTTCTTGGTGTTCTTGGAGCCGTCCTGCTCCCAGAACGACCAGTACCGGTACCCGGCAGCCTGCGCCGGGGCGACGGTCATGGCGAGGAGCGCGACGAGCAGTCCTACGACGAGCCCGCCGAGCCCGGCCGACCTGCGCGCGGTCACGGCTGCTGCTTCTTGCGGCCGCTGAGCAGGAAACCGGCGCCCACGGCCGCGATGAACATCACGCCGATGATCCACCAGTTGGCACCGCTGCCACCGTCGTCCTTCTTCTCGTCCGAGTCCGACGCGGACGACTTCGTGGAGGCGGGCTCCGGGCCGGTCTTGTTGAGCGCGCTCACCAGGTCCGTCCCGCCGAAGTCGCGCGGGTCGTTGCCGGTGGCGTGCGCCGCGAAGATCAGCTCGGCGTAGGCGGCGGGTCCGGTCTGCGCGGCCCAGCCCTTCGCGTTCTTCTCCAGCCAGGTGTACGAGTCCTTCGTGGCCTTGACGCCCTCCGCCGCGGCGACGGCGGTGACCGCGTCGGCGGTGTTGCCGTAGTCGGGCTGATCGGTGGCGCCGGCCAGCTGGGACTTCAGGTAGAGGTGGGTGTCGAGCTGGTTCTGCAGGTAGACGGCGCCGTTGTGCGCGATGTCCTTCGCGTTCTTGCCGTCCTCGCAGGTGTACGCGTCCGGAGCCGTGCCCTTGCCGGGCGCGAAGCCGGTGCCGAGGGCGCCGAGCACACCGGCGGCGGTGGCGTCGGCGTTCGCGGCGAGCTCGCCCTTCTTGTCCGGCTGGTAGGCGAGGGCGCCGCCGTCCTTGCCCTTGGAGCAGGGGAGGGCGAGCGAGGCGAGGGCGTCGGTGCCGGTCTTCCCCTTGCCCGACTTCACCTCGGACGGCTTCTCACCGGCCGCGACGAGGGCGCCGATGGCGACGGACGTGGAGTTCGCGTCGCTGTCCATGCCCTGGCTGTAGCCCCAGCCGCCGTCGGCGTTCTGGGTCTTCTTCAGCCGGTCGACGCCCTTGGCGACCTCGCCGTCACGGCCGCCGACCGCGGCGAGGGCCTGGACGGCGGCCGCGGTGGCGTTGCTGTCGATCTTGGTCTTGGCGTCGCAGGGCTTGGTGGGCTCGGCGCGGAAGGCGGCGAAGCCGCCGTTCTCGCACTGCTGCCCGGCCAGCCAGTCGACGGCCTTCGCCGCGGGCTTCACGCCCACGGTGTCCTGCGCGACGAGCGCCAGCGACTGCCGCCAGACTCCGTCGTACGTGGGGTCGCCCTTGCCGTAGAGGCCCGACGGGACGACCGTCTTCGGCGAGGGGGAGGCGCTGTCCGCGCTCGCGGCCTGCGCGCCCATGGCGCCGATCGCGACGGTCGCGGCGACGAGCGCGGCGCTGCGGCGAATGTTCATGGTGGGGCGGGTGCCTCTCCCTGCGGGGAGCGGGGCGGCGCGGCACACGGGGGTACCGGGCGGCTCCGGCTCCGTATTCCTCGACGGTCCTGAGCCGAGCGCGTACGTATGAGGCATTCCGGCTGTCACGGCTGCGGGTCAGCGCCGGATTTGCACCGGCTTCCCCTCGTACGTACGTACTGACGACGTCTTTACTGTACCCGGCGGGGTGGCTCCGGCCCCCGGGCTCCGCCCCGGCCACCCGCGCGGGGCTCCGCCCCGGACCCCGCGCCTCAAACGCCGGCGGGGCTGAAAATGCCGCACCGGCGTGACGGCCTCGGGGCTCCGCCCCGGACCCCGCGCCTCAAGCGCCGGCGGGGCTGGAAATGTCCACCGGGCCGTCGTCGCTGCCGCGCGGAGCGCCTACGTAGGGCTCGACCGCCGAGCCGAAGCCCCCCGACCCCTCGCCGGAGAGGTTCTTGCGGACCGAGTCCAGGATGGTGAGGCCCTGGCCGACCAGGCCCGCCGCGATCTCGCCCAGACCATCCGCCCCGTTCAGAACGTTGACGTTCGCCCCGGCGAGACCCGCCGAGGCCTCCTTCACGATCTGCGGCAGCTGGTCGATGAGCATGCGGTCGAGGGCGACCCGGTCGTACGACGCCGCCGCCTCCGCCTGGATCTTCATCCGCTCCGCCTCGGCGAGAGCCAGGACGCGGATGCGCTCCGCGTCGGCCTGCGCCGGCTTGACGACCTCCGACACCAGCTGCTTCTCCCGCAACTCGGCCTGCCTCATGGCCAGTTCGGTCTGGGCCGCGAGGACCTCCTGCTGGGCGTGGGCGAGCGCGAGCGGACCCGCCTGCTCGGCCTGCGCCTTGGCGCGGTCCACCTCGGCGCTGTACTCGGCCTGCACGATCGCGGTCTGCCGCGCGTACTCGGCCTGCTTGCGGGCCGCCGCCTGCTCCGCCTCGGCGGACGCCTGCGTGGCCTGCGCCTGCGCGATCTGCGCCTGCCGCTGGATCGCGGCCTTGTGCGGGCGCGACATCGCCTCGATGTACCCGGTCTGGCCGTCGTCGATGGACTGGATCTGCAGCGAGTCGACGTGCAGGCCGATCTTCGCCATCTCGGCCTTCGACGTGTCGAGGACCTCCGTGGCGAGCTTCTGCCGCTCGGTCACGATCTCCTCGACCGTCATCGAGCCGATGATCGAGCGCAGATGACCGGCGAAGATGCGCCCGGTGAGGACCGACATCTGGTCCTGGTCGGAGAGGAAGCGCTGACCGGCGTTGACGATCGACTCGTGGTCGTTGCCGACCTTGAAGGCGATCACGGCGCGCACGGTCAGGGCGATGCCCTGCTTGGTCACACACTTCTCGACGACTTCCGCCTCGCTCATCGCGAGCGACAGGAAGCGGGTCTTGCGGAACACGGGGAGCACGAACTTCCCGTGTCCGGTGACGACGCGGAACGGCGCTCCCCCAAGTCCCCGCCTGCCGCCCGAGATCAGCATCGCCTCGTCGGGCGCGGGAACGCGATATCCGAACATGCCTGTACGTCTCCTTAGCGGGCGTCGCCCTCGCCGCCGGGGAGAAGAGGGTCGGACCAGGCCATGACCACGACCTGCCGGCAGCCGCGGGACTCGATCACGAGCACGGTGGCGCCCCGCTCCAGGGGCTCGTCCGAGTACGCGAGAAAGGTCTCGGTTCCGCCCCTGACCTGCACCAACACCTCACCCGGACCGGCGGCCCCACGTGTGCCGAGAACCAGCTTCCCCGTTTGGCCGACCACAGCCTCGTCCGGCGTCATCGGCGGGCGCCCCCTTGTCGTTCCAGCTCGTGCGAGCTCTTGTGGCCAGAACATACGCCTGCGGGGGCGGGCCTTCCATCAGGGCACGGCAAAGATCCTCCCTGGGGCGGGAGTTCGACGACAGGACCTAGTGCGGGCTTGCTTGGTACGTCACCGGATCGCTGCCCGCGACCTGTTCCACCCGGCCCGACTTCTGCAGGCGGCGCAGGTGAGCCTCCGCCTCCGACACCGCGATCGTCCGTGACCCGTAAGGGATTTGGGCCCACGGGCGGTTCCACTCCATACGTTCGGCGAGCTGCCATGGGGTGAGGGGGGAGGAGAGGAGGGCGAGGAGGCCGGTCAGGCGGTCCTCGTGGTGGTCCAGCAACTCGGCCACCCGCGCCGGGGCATCGGTGAAGGTGTGCTGGTGCGCCGGGAGGACCTCCGCCGGGTCGAGCCGCCCCACTCGTTCGAGCGAGTCGAGGTAGTCGCCGAGCGGGTCGGTGACGGTGGCGTCGTCGGGGTCCTCGTACAGGCCGATGTGCGGGGTGATCCCGGGCAGCATGTGGTCGCCGGAGAAGAGGCGGCCGTTGCCCGCGCGGCCCGCGGGGTGTTCCTCCTCCAGGTGCAGGCATACGTGCCCCGGCGTGTGGCCCGGCGTCCAGATCGCGCGCAGCCTGCGGCCCGGCAGGTCGAGCAGGTCGCCGGGGGTGATGGTGCGGTCCGGCAACGCGGGCGCGAAGCCCGGCAGTTGGCGTTGCTTGCCGGAGTCGCGGGCCGCGATCAGCGGGGCAATGTGCTCCTCGGGCGCACCGGCCGCGACCAACTTCCGCACCATGTACGCGTACCAGCGCTCCGGCTTGTTCTCCCGGGTGCGCCGGACCACCGCCACGTCCGCCTCGTGCATCGCGATCCAGGCGCCGGACGCCTCCCGTACCTTCTCCGACAGGCCGTGGTGGTCCGGGTGGTGATGGGTGATCAGGACGCCGGTGAGGTCCTCGACGCTCGTGCCGCAGGCGGTCAGGCCGGTGGTCAGGGCGTCCCAGGATGTCGGGTCGTCCCAGCCCGTGTCGATGAGGACCGGGCCCGCGTCGGTGTCGACCAGGTAGACGAGGGTGAAGCCGAGCGGGTTGTCGGGGATCGGTACGCGGATGCTGTGCACGCCCCCGCTGTGGTCGGTCACCTGCGTCGCCTCTGTCGCCTCTGCCATCGGACACCCTCCGCCGCTCCAGCCGAACTGCGGTCACTGTACGGGAACTTGTAGAACTCGTTTCAATGGTCGCCCCGGCGAACCGTATCCGCGAGAGCGTCTCAGCGGGTGGTCGCGGCCCGTGCACCACCCTTCCGGATCGCAACTAGAACTGGTATCAGTTCTGAAACACCGTCAGAAAAGCCGTGCCCGGAGGATGCCAGCCATGACCGAGCTCGTGGAACACGGACAGCTGTTCATAGGCGGGGAGTTGACCGACCCGCTCGGCAAGGACGTCATCGAGGTCGTCTCGCCGCACACCGGCGAGGTCTTCGGCCGGGTGCCGCACGCCGCGCCCGCCGATGTCGACCGCGCCGTGGCCGTCGCCCGCCGCGCCTTCGAGGACGGCCCCTGGCCGCGGATGAGCCTCGACGAGCGCATCGAGATCATCGCGAAGATCAAGGACGCGTTCGCGGTCCGGCACGAGGAGATCGCCCGCGTCATCAGCAGCGAGAACGGCACCCCGTACACCTCCGGCGTCATGGTGCAGGCGCTCGCCGCGATGATGGTCTGGGACTCCGCGATCAACGTCGCCCGGGGCTTCACGTACGAGGAGACGCGCGACGGCGCCCTCGGCAAGCTCCTCGTGCGCCGCGAGCCCGTCGGCGTCGTCGCGGCCATCGTGCCGTGGAACGTCCCGCAGTTCACCGCCGCCGCGAAGCTCGCGCCCGCGCTGCTCGCCGGCAACCCGGTGATCCTCAAGACCTCGCCGGAGACACCGCTCGACGCGTATCTGCTCGCCGAGATAGCCACGGAGGCGGGGCTCCCGGAGGGCGTGCTCTCCATCCTCTCCGCCGACCGTGAGGTCAGCGAGTACCTGGTCGGTCACCCCGGCGTCGACAAGGTCTCCTTCACCGGGTCCGTCGCCGCGGGCAAGCGCGTCATGGAGGTCGCCTCGCGCAACCTCACCCGCGTCACCCTCGAACTCGGCGGCAAGTCCGCGGCCGTCGTCCTGGAGGACGCCGACGCGGGCGCCGCCGTCTCCGGCATCGTCCCGTTCGCCTGGATGATCAACGGCCAGGCCTGTGTGGCGCAGACCCGGATCCTCGTCCCGCGCTCGCGCTACGACGAGTTCGCCGACGCGTTCTCCACGGCGGCGTCGGCGTTGAAGATCGGCGACCCGCTCGACCCGGCCACCGAACTCGGCCCGCTCGTCGCCCAGCGCCAGCAGCAGCGCTCCCTCGACTACATACGCATCGGCCAGCAGGAGGGCGCCAAGATCCTCACCGGCGGCGGGGTCCCGAAGGGCTTCGAACAGGGCTGGTACGTCGAACCGACCCTCTTCGGCGACGTCGACAACTCCATGCGGATCGCCCGCGAGGAGATCTTCGGGCCGGTCATCTGCCTGCTCCCGTACGGGGACGAGGCCGAGGCCATCAAGATCGCCAACGACTCCGACTACGGCCTCAGCGGCAGCGTGTGGACCGCCGACACAGCGCACGGGGTCGACATCGCGCGGCAGGTGCGTACGGGCACGTACAGCGTGAACACGTTCAGCCTCGACATGCTCGGGCCGTTCGGCGGCTACAAGAACTCCGGCCTGGGGCGGGAGTTCGGGCCCGAGGGGTACGGGGAGTACTTCGAGCACAAGATGATCCACCTGCCCGCGGGGTACGAGCCGGAGGCGAGCTGAGCATGGGTGACCGGTGGCATGTGGAGGTCGACCGGAGCGTGTGCATCGGGTCCGCGATGTGTGTGAACACCGCGCCGGACGGGTTCCGGCTCGACAGTGCGCGGCAGTCGCACCCGGTCGACCCGGAGGCCGACGCCAACGAGAAGATCCTCGCGGCGGCGGAGGGCTGCCCCGTCGAGGCGATCACGCTGGCGCTGGCGGATACGGGGGAGGTTGTCTTTCCTCCGGAGGATTGAATCGCGGCCTGGGCCGTGGCTGAGGTCTCGGGGCTCTGCCCCGGACCCCGCTGCTCAATCGCCGCAGGGGCTGGATTTGGGCCCGGTCGTGTCGATCAACCGGCACACCATCTCGATGTCGATTTTGACCTGGGCGATGGAGGCGCGGCCCGAGAGCCACGTGATCAGCGCGGAGTGCCACGTGTGCTCGATGACCCGCACCGCGGACAACTGCTCCGGGGTCGGGTCGTCGAGCTCCATCGCGTCGAGAATGATCGCCGTGGTCTGCCGCGACACCTGGTCCACCGCAGGGCTCACGCTCCGGTCCGCGAAGGTCAGCGCCCGCACCATCGCATCCGCGAGATGCGGCTCCCGCTGCAACGCACGGAAGGCCCGCATCAGCGTCTCGGCCACCCGCTCCGCGGGGGAGTCGCCGGACGGCGGCCGCTTACGGACCGTCGTGTGCATGTGCTGGAGCTGGTCCTGCATCGTGGCGACCAGGAGGTGCACCTTGCTCGGGAAGTAGCGGTACAGCGTGCCGAGCGCGACCTGGGACGATTCGGCGACCTCCCGCATCTGCACCGCGTCGAAGCCACCGCGCGCCGCGAGCTGCGCGCTGGCGTGCAGGATGCGACGGCGCCTGGCCTCCTGACGCTCGGTGAGCGCGGGGGTCGTGCGGGTGGTGGTTCTCGCGTCCGGAGCTGTCATCAGAAAGCTTTCCGTGTCCCGTGGCGCCTGCCGTGGCGTGAATCACCCGATCCACCTCTTACGGCCCGGCTACCAGCCGGTAGATTCGATGCTCTTGAACGATCAAGTCTGAAACTTGTTCTAGATTAGCGTCCCCACGTAGTGTCCACGGGCAAGCAGGAAGAAGGGTGGCCTGGAGTGACCGCGGAGTCCTTGCGTATCGCTCTCCTCACGTACAAAGGCAACCCGTTCTGTGGTGGTCAGGGCGTATACGTCCGGCACCTCTCGCGGGAGCTGGTCCGGCTCGGGCACCGCGTGGAGGTCATCGGCTCCCAGCCGTACCCCGTGCTCGACGAGGGCGAGGACCTGGCGGGGCTCTCGCTGACCGAGCTGCCGAGCCTCGATCTGTACCGCAGCCCCGACCCCTTTCGTACACCCAAGCTCGCCGAGTACCGCGACTGGGTCGACGCTCTTGAAGTCGGAACCATGTGGACCGGCGGTTTCCCCGAGCCGCTGACGTTCTCGCTGCGCGCCCGCCGTCATCTGCGGGCAAGACGCGGCGAGTTCGACGTCGTGCACGACAACCAGACGCTCGGGTACGGGCTGTTGGGGGACATCGGCGGCCCGCTCGTCACCACCATTCACCACCCGATCACCGTGGACCGGCAGCTGGAGCTGGACGCCGCCGAGAACTGGCAGCAGCGGATGTCCAAGCGCCGCTGGTACGCGTTCACGCGCATGCAGAAGCGCGTCGCGCGCCGGCTGCCGTCCGTGGTCACCGTCTCCGGCACGTCCCGCGACGAGATCGTCGAGCACTTGGGCGTGCGTCCCGGGCGGATCAACGTCGTGCACATCGGCGCCGACACCGATCTGTTCTCGCCGAATCCGGCCGTGGCGGAGGTGCCGGGCCGGATCGTGACGACCTCCAGCGCCGACGTACCGCTCAAGGGCCTTGTGTACCTCGTCGAGGCGCTCGCCAAGGTGCGGGCCGAGCAGCCGGACGCGCATCTGGTCGTGGTCGGTAAGCGGCCCGAGGAGGGGCCGGTCGCGGGGGCCATCGCGCGGTACGGGCTCGAAGGCGCCGTCGAGTTCGTCAAGGGCATCAGCGACCAGGAGCTCGTCGACCTCGTGCGCTCGGCGCAGGTCGCCTGCGTGCCCTCCCTCTACGAGGGGTTCTCGCTGCCCGCCGCCGAGGCCATGGCCACCGGCACCCCGCTCGTCGCCACCACCGGCGGCGCGATCCCCGAGGTGGCGGGCCGCGACGGCGAGACCTGCCTCGCCGTGCCGACCGCCGACCCGGGCGCGCTCGCCGAGTCCCTCGCCCGGCTGCTCGGCGACCGTGAACTGCGCGCCCGGCTCGGCGCGGCAGGCCGTGCCCGCGTCCTGGAACGCTTCACGTGGGCGCGCGCCGCGCAGGGCACCGCAGAGCTCTACCGCGAGGCGATGGAGACCGCACCCCGGTCGACTCGCCCCGTACGCAACGAAGTTGTCACCGAAACCCCCCAGGAAAGCAGGGCCACGTGCTGACCGTCGACTTCACCCGTTTCCCGCTCGCCGCGGGCGACCGCGTCCTCGATCTCGGGTGCGGGGCCGGACGGCACGCGTTCGAGTGCTACCGGCGCGGGGCACAGGTCGTCGCCCTCGATCAGAACAAGGACGAGATCGCCGAGGTCGCCAAGTGGTTCGCCGCGATGAAGGAGGCGGGCGAGGCCCCCGCGGGCGCCACCGCGACCGCCATGGAGGGGGACGCGCTCCAACTCCCCTTCCCCGACGAGTCGTTCGACGTCGTCATCATCAGCGAGGTGATGGAGCACATCCCCGACGACAAGGGGGTGCTCGCCGAGATGGTGCGCGTGCTGAAGCCGGGCGGCCGGATCGCGGTCACCGTGCCGCGCTACGGCCCCGAGAAGGTGTGCTGGGCGCTCTCCGACGAGTACCACGAGGTCGAGGGCGGCCACATCCGCATCTACAAGGCCGACGAGCTCCTCGGCAAGATGCGCGAGGCGGGCCTCAAGCCGTACGGCACGCACCACGCGCACGCGCTGCACGCGCCGTACTGGTGGCTCAAGTGCGCGTTCGGCGTCGACAACGACAAGGCGCTGCCGGTGAAGGCGTACCACAAGCTCCTGGTCTGGGACATCATGAAGAAGCCGGCGCTCACCCGGGTCGCCGAGGGTCTCCTCAACCCCGTCGTCGGCAAGAGCTTCGTCGCGTACGCCACGAAGCCGCACCTGCCGAAGGCCGACGGGGCCGCTGAGTGAGCAGCCCGGAGCGGACCGAACTCCTCGTACTCCCCGGTGTGCTGACGGCTGATCAGGCCGCGCAGACCGTCGCCGGGATACTCGCCGTGCAGCGCGCGGACGGGGCCATCCCGTGGTTCCGCGGGCACCACCTCGACCCGTGGGACCACACCGAGGCCGCCATGGCGCTCGACGTGGCCGGCGAGCACGAGGCCGCCGAGCGCGCCTACGCGTGGCTGGCCAGGCACCAGGGCGAGGACGGCTCCTGGTTCGCCGCCTACCGCGACGGCGACCCGGACGATGTGACGGACCGCGGCCGCGAGTCCAACTTCGTCGCGTACATCGCCGTGGGCGTCTGGCACCACTATCTCTCCACCGGCGACGACGCCTTCCTCGACCGCATGTGGCCGGTCGTGTGCGCGGCGACGGAGTTCGTGCTCCGCCTCCAGCAGCCCGGCGGCCAGATCGGCTGGAAGCGCGAACCGGACGGCACGCCGGTCAACGATGCGCTCCTCACCGGCAGTTCGTCCGTCCACCACGCCCTGCGCTGCGCGCTCGCCATCGCCGAACAGCGCGAAGAGCCGCAGCCCGACTGGGAGTTGGCGCTCGGCGCGCTCGGGCATGCCATCCGCAGCCACCCCGAGCGGTTCCTCGACAAGGGCCGCTACTCGATGGACTGGTACTACCCGGTCCTCGGCGGCGCCCTGCGCGGAGCCGAGGCGAAGGAGCGCATCCAGGCCGACTGGGACACGTTCGTCGTGCCAGGCCTCGGGGTGCGCTGCGTGGTCCCCAACCCGTGGGTGACCGGCGGCGAGAGCGCCGAACTCGCCCTCGCGCTCTGGGCGGTGGGCGAGTCCGACTGGGCGCTCGAGATCCTCCAGGACATCCAGCACCTGCGCGACCCGAAGACCGGCCTGTACTGGACGGGCTACGTCTTCGACGACAAGGCCATCTGGCCGGAGGAACTGACCACGTGGACCGCGGGCTCCGTGCTGCTCGCGGTGGCGGCCCTCGGCGGCGACGAGGCCACGTGCTCCGTGTTCGGCGGCGGCCTGCTCCCCACGGGCGTCGAACCGGACTGCTGCGCCGCTGACAGGGGCTAGTACCGGCGCAGTCGGTTGGCGATGGCGTGGCCGACGAAGAGGTAGACGACGGCCGCGAGGCCGTAGCCGGCGACGACGCGGGCCCAGTCCGCATCGAAAGTGAAGAGGTCGTGCGACCAGGCGGCCAGCCACGCGGACGCGTCGTGGACGACCTGGACCAGGTCGTTTCCGCGGTTCGCGTCCAGTAGGTACATCAGGATCCACAGGCCCAGGATCAGGGCCAGTGCATCGGCGACGATCGCCACGGTCCGGGCGGCCTCGTTGGTCCCTCGGTAATGCCGATTCGCAGACATGTTCTTCCGGGTTGCCCCGCCGACCCCGATGAAACCCGTACGGGCTTCCTCAAGTGGCGCACACGCAGCGGCCGGGTGACGCTGCCACGAGTGCCACTCCAGCCACGGAGGTAGTCGGTGGTAACCCGTTCCCCTCTTCCCCTGCGACGCCTGCTCACGGCCCTGATGCTGTGCGGCGCGCTGCTCGCCGGCGCGACCGCGTGCGGCTCCGACAGCGACTCGGCGTCCGCGACCAAGGCCTCGTCGAGCGCCACCACGAAGGCCGAGAAGCAGAAGTTCGCCAAGACCAGGTTCGCGGCGAACGCGGGGCTCGCGGCGGGTGCCACGTATCAGTGGATCGTGAAGCCGTACCGCGCTGGCAAGTTCAAGGCCGGCGCGGACGGCCGCAGGTTCGCGCTCGTCAAGGCGGGCCTCGCGGGCGCGTTCACGTACAACCGGCTGAAGGCCGCCTCGAAGAACGCGGAGGGCGACCCGACGCTCTCGAAGGCGGTCGGGCCGCTGACGGCCGGCATCGCGTCACTGAAGGGCCTGTCGACCAAGCTGCGCAAGGGCGAGGGCCTCGGCGACGTGACCTCCTCCTTCAACGAGGTCATCAGCGGCGTCAAGGACGCGGGCAAGGACGCGGGCGCCGAAGTGACGAACAAGGTCCCGTCGGCCTCTCAACTCACCAAGGGCTCCTAGCGCCTTTCGTGGCCTACGAGTTCAGCTCGGCCAGTACGCGCAACGTGTGCGGGTCCGGGGACAGGACCAGCAGGTCCGTCACCGGGCCCTTGCGCCACAACTCCAAGCGCTCCGCGATCCGTTCACGCGGTCCGACGAGCGAGATCTCGTCGGCGAACGCGTCCGGCACGGCGAGCACCGCCTCCTCCCTGCGCCCCTCGGCGAACAGGTCCTGGATGTGCCGGGCCTCGGCCTCGTACCCCATGCGCGCCATGAGATCGGCGTGGAAGTTGCGGGTCGCGTGCCCCATGCCGCCGATGTAGAAGCCGAGCATCGCTTTCACCGGGAGCAGCCCCTCGGCGACGTCGTCGCAGACCTTCGCGCGGGCCATGGGCGCGATGGTGAAGGCCTCCGGCAGGTCAGTGAGTGACGCCTCGTACACGTCCGTCCGCGTCGGCGACCAGTACAGCGGCAGCCAGCCGTCCGCGATCCGCGTGGTCTGCGCGATGTTCTTCGGCCCCTCCGCGCCGAGCAGGATCGGCAGATCGGGGCGCAGGGGGTGCGTGATGGGCTTGAGGGCCTTGCCGAGCCCGGTGCCGTCCTCGCCCCGGTACGGATGCGAGTGGAACCGCCCGTCGACCTCGACGGGCCCCTCGCGCCGCAGCACCTGCCGCACGACATCCACGTACTCGCGGGTGGCCGTCAGCGGGGAGCGGGGGAACGGGCGCCCGTACCAGCCCTCCACGACCTGCGGCCCGGAGAGCCCCATGCCCAGCATCATCCGGCCGCCCGACAGGTGGTCCAGGGTGAGCGCGTGCATCGCGGTCGTGGTGGGGGAGCGGGCGGCCATCTGCGCGATCGCCGTGCCGAGCCTGATCCGCGAGGTGTGCGCGGCGAACCAGGTGAGCGGGGTGAACGCGTCACTGCCCCAGGACTCCGCCGTCCACACCGAGTCGTAGCCCAACTCCTCGGCGTCACGCACGAGTTGAAGATGGTCGGGGTTCGGTCCGCGCCCCCAGTAGCCGAGTGCGATTCCGAGCCGCATGTGCACCCCCGTGTCCGACGACATGGCCGATGGCCACCATCTGATGGACCATCAGTTCCGGCTTTCGGTGCGCGACTGTACGCGAAAGGCCCCCCACCCGGAAGACAGGCGAGGGGCCTCGAAGGCCATCGGCCGGGGTCAGCCGCGCTGGATCCCGGAGGTGTCCTGGAGCACACCACGGCGGCCGTCCTGGGTCTGGGCGACGAGGCCGGGGCCCCGCTGCTCGACCGCCAAGTACCAGGTACCGGGCGCCAGTTCCGCGATCTGCGCCTGCGAGCCGTCCTCCGCGAAGAGCGGACGCGGCACCGGCACGGCGAACCAGAACGGCGAGAAGTCCGCGGCCGGCGGCTGCGCGGCGGCCTGCGGCGCCGGGGCGCCCTGCTGCTGCGGCTGACCGCCGTACGGCTGCTGCTGGCCCGGGCCGGGCTGCTGCGCGCCGTAGGGCTGCTGCTGGCCGGGGCCGCCGGGGTGCTGCTGGGCGCCCGGGTAGCCGTAGCCCTGCTGCTGGCCGCCGTACGGCTGCGGCTGCTGCGGGCGCGGGGCACCGAGGAGGGCGCCCTTCAGGGCCGGGACCAGCGGCGTCGCGATCGCGGCGGCGGCCATGACGAGGGTGGCGACGAGGGCCAGGATCAGGCCGAGCCCGGCGTCCGGACCGTCGGAGCCGGATCCGGAGCTGAGGCCGGTGCTGACGTTGTTGGCGCCGCCCGCCGGGTCGAAGACGTTGCCGAGCGCCGCCCACGCCGCCAGCACCGTGGCCGCGATGCCGAACTGGCCGAGGTCGATCCCCGCGACCTTACGAGGCTGCGCCGTACCGCGGCTGACCACGATGAGCACGGCACCGATGACGCCCGCGAGCACCACGCTCATGAGAAGCGGGCCGCTCTCCCAGGCATTCGGGAACTCGACGCTGTCGGGCGCCCCGTCGGCGGAGTAGATATCGAGGAACGAGGCGATCAACAGCAATACCGCTGCTCCGATCACCACGCCGTCGCCTCGAGTGAGGGAGCGGATATTCACTTCAAGTCCTTCGTCAGTCGTCCGGTCATCGGTGGAGGCGGCGCATAGCGCAGGGGTGGCCCCACATCGTACGGAGGACACTATCGCCCGGGTCCGGGGAGTGTCTGCCGAGATCCATAGGGTGACAGTTACCCGCGGAGGAAACTCATGATTCCCTCAGAGATGCCCTGCGCCGCCTTCTGCCGCCAGGCGTCCGAGGTCAGTCGCTCGACGTCCTGCGAGTCCCGCATGTTGCCACACTCGATGAAGACCTTGGGAACCTTGGAAAGGTTGAGTCCTCCCAGGTCACTGCGGGTGTCGAGGCCCGTGCCACCACCGACGTAGTTCGACGGGGCCTGGCCCGTGGCCTTCACGTAGAGGCCCGCGATCCGCTCGCCGAGGTCGCGCGAGGGCTTCACGATCGGGGTGGTGTCGGCGGCTCCCGCGCGCACGGATGCGGGAAGGATCACATGGAAGCCGCGGTTGCCCTCGCCCGAGCCGTCCGCGTGGACGGAGACGACGGCGTCGGCCTTCGCGGTGTTGCCGATCTCGGCGCGCTCGTCGACGCAGGGGCCCCAGGCGCGGCTCCCGTTCTGGGTCAATTGGACGGTCGCCCCCTGCCGTTCGAGGATCGTCCTCATACGCTTCGCCACGTCCAGCGTGAACCGGGCCTCGGTGTAGCCCGCGTTCGTCGACGTACCCGTGGTGTCGCACTCCTTGGAGCCGTTGCCGACGTTCACGGACCGGTTGATCTCGGTCGTGTGCCGGAAGTTGCCCGGATTGTGGCCGGGGTCGATGACGACGACCTTGCCCCTGAGGGGGCCGGATCCGCCGGCGGGCTTGGCGGGGGCCTTGGACGACTTCGACTTCGACTCCGACGGCGAGGCGGAGTCCTCCTTGGACTTCGACTGCGCCGGACTCGCCGAGACCTTCCCGTCCTTTTCATCCTTCTCGTCCTGCGAGGGCGAGACGGTCGAGGACTGGCCGGGCGCGGGCATCACCTTCGGCGGCTCGCTCTCACCCGGCCCGCTCACGACCTGCCACACCAGCCACGCCGCGAGCGCTGTCGGCACCAGCGCGGCGAAGGCGACGAGCACGGGACGACCACCGGAGCGGCGGCGTGGCGCCCCGCCACTGCCGTCCCACCCATCGGGATCGAAGCCATCGGGTTCCGGACCTACGTATGACACGTTCCTGACCTTAACCGCGAGCTCAGATCCCTGCGCCACTTCGACGCAGGACGCGCAGCGAGTCGCACTCCGAGACCTCGGTGAACGCCCCGGACGCGAGTGCCCGCTGGTACACGCGGTACGGCGCCTGCCCCGTCCACTCGTCGTGCTTCACGGGGAAGACGTCGTGGATGACGAGGTAGCCGCCGTCGGCGACGTGCGGGGCCCAGCCCTCGTAGTCCGCGGTGGCGTGCTCGTCGGTGTGCCCGCCGTCGATGAAGACGAGCCCGAGGGGCCCGCCCCAGGCCTTCGCGACCTGCGGCGACTTCCCGACGAGCGCGACCACGTGGTCCTCCAGGCCCGCCGCGTGCAGCGTGCGCCGGAACGTGGGGAGGGTGTCCATGAGCCCCACCTCCGGGTCCACGGTCTCCGGGTCGTGGAAGTCCCAGCCCGGCTGCTGCTCCTCGCTGCCGCGGTGGTGGTCGACGGTGAGCGCGCTCACGCCGGCCGCGCGTGCGGCGTCCGCGAGCAGGATGGTGGAGCGGCCGCAGTACGTCCCGACCTCGAGCAGCGGCAGCCCGAGCGCCCCGGCGTCGACGGCGGCGCCGTACAGCGCGAGCCCTTCGCCGCGCGGCATGAAGCCCTTGGCCGCCTCGAAGGCGGCGAGGACGTCCGGGGAGGGGGTGTGGCTGCGGCTTGTGATGCTCATGCTGATCACTTTGCCCTACGTGCGCGGGGGTGGAGCCCCGGGGGTGGGCGGACTGTGACGCGAAACTACGACCAGATCGTGGTCACACGTCACAGTCCACCCGCGTGAGGCCTTCAGCACGCCTGCCAGAGCCGCCGGCGCCTGACGTCACCCGGCGGCAGGAAGCGCCAGCCACTCCTGCCACGTGAGGTCGCGCCCCACGTAACGCGGGCGCGGGAACGGCCAGTCGGACGCGATCCAATCGGGGACGAGGGTGTCGAGTGCGCGTTCCTCGGCGGTGGCCACGAGTTCGTCCACCACCCACCAGGAGATTTCGGCGTCCGCGCCGACGCGCTCGGGCGGGTCGATGTAGACGCAGCCCAGCAGCTTCGTCTCCTCCTCGTTCAGGAGCGCGTAGTTGAACGACTGGTGCGCCGCGATCTCCTTCTCGTGGCGGAGGAGGTCCACGCGGTCCGCCTCGTACGTCATGGTCTCGGCGGGCCAACCCCAGGCGGGGCCGAAGATGTCCCACAGGCGTTCGCGGGAGCCCATCACGGCGGGGTAGTCGATCGCGGTGTCCGCTTCCCTGATCGGCCTCAGGTGGAGGGCGGTTCCGGGTACGGGTATGCGGGTGGGGTGGACGAAGTCCGCGGGTAGCCAGCTCATGACGGGCGAGGCTAGACGCCCCGCGCGGCAACCGCCTCCACAAAACGGCGGAACGCCTCCGGCGAGACCTGGAAGTGGCCGAGACCCGGGTCCTTGGAGTCCCGGACGGCGACGGTCCCGGTGGGGGTGGGCGCGGCGACTTCGAGGCACTCGCCGCCGCTGCTGCCGCTGTACGACGACTTACGCCACGTTGCGGTGCCCATACTTGGCCTCCATTACGCGAGTGATCAGGGCTGCCGACTCCCGGGGGGAGAGAGCGTCCGCCTGCAGGCGAGCGTAACCGACCGAACGTTCCCTGATCACTTGCGGGTTGGCAGTCATGTGCCCCGATGCGTAGCTCTCGCTGTAGTAAAGGTCTGGGTCACCGTCGAAGCGCAGCAACGTGAACGTTCCCATCATTCCCGCATGCTGACCTGCGACGAACGGCAGGATCTGGACCTCGCGGCACTCCAACAGCCGGGCGAGTTGCCTTCGCATGACGTCGGGGCCGCCGATCTCCCGGTGCAGTACTGCCTCGTCCAACACCGTCCACAGGGCCGGGGGTTCGGGGCGCGCCATGATGCGCTGCCGCTCCATCCTGGCGGCAACGGTTGCCTCCAGGCTGTCGTGCTCCTCGGCGGAGAGGACCGCGCGCGCGTACTCCTCCGTCTGCAACAGCCCGTACACCAACTGGCACTGGTACGTGGAGATGTACGTCGCCCGTGCCTCCATCTCGGCGAACGCCTGAAACCAGTGCGGAAGTTGGCTTCGCAGTACCAAGCCCACCAGCCCCGAAAAGAACCCCTCCGTGCCCAGCGCCGCATCGACCCGCTCGCTGAAATCCCGGGTAGGGACCTTCTTCGCGCACTCGACCTGGCCGATCAGCGAACCCGTGCAGAAGACGCAGTCGCCGAGCTGGCCCAGGGTGAGGCCGGCCTCCTCCCGGCGGCGGCGCAGCTCGAAGCCGAAGTAGTCGAGCGGCGAGGCGCCCGGGTCCAGGTCGCGGCGGATGTTCGGCACGGGCGGTCACCCCAGACGTGCAACGCCTCGCGGCGTTTCGATCACGACGTAGCCGAGAGTAACCGAGTCGCTTCACGCTGGTGACATGAATCACGTAACTGATGCCCCGGAGCCGGGACTTGCCGAGTCCTACGGTTTCGGGCTCACCGTAGGTGAGCACAGCGCGCGGCACCTGCGCCGCATCCTGCGGATCCACCTCGGGGCGTGGGAGGTGCCCGGGCTCGCCGACGATGCCGAGCTCGCGCTCACCGAGCTGGTCGCCAACGTCGTCCGGCACGTGCCGGGGCGGCGGTGTGTCGTGCGGATGATGCGGACGGCCGACGGCGTGCGCGTCGAAGTCGCCGACGCGCACCCCGGGTTGCCCGAACCGCAAGACCTCACTCGTGGTGAACTCGCCGAGTCCGGGCGCGGGTTGGCGATAGTGGGCGCGCTGGCCGCCCGGTGGGGCGTCGTACCGCACGAGGCGCCCCGTATCGGGAAGACCGTCTGGTTCGAGTGCGACGTGGACAAAGAAGCGTAGACAAAGAGAGGACGCGTCACGCAACCGCGTGACGCGTCCTCTCTGGGCTGCCCGCAGCCCGACTACCGCCTACCGCACCGTCTCAGCGAGCGACTCCAGTGCCAGCTCCACCCGCACCGGGCGGTTCTCGCCGTGGTGGGTGACGGCCGAGGCGCGTGGGGCGTGGCCGGAGGCTGTGGTCGCGAGGACGTAGGAGCCGCCCGTCGGGACGTCGAGGGCGAACTCGCCCTCCGGGTCCGTGAGGGCCGAGCCCGCCTGGCGGCCGCGGCGGTCGATCAGGGTGACCTTGGCGCGGGGCACCGGCTGGCCCGCCGGGTCGAGGACGCGGCCGTGGAACTGGGCGGCGAGGGCCTCCTCCACGCGTTCGAGGATCGCGTCCTCCTCGCTGCTGGCGCGCAGCTGAACCGTCGGCTTGCGGCGGCCCGGCAGGCCGAAGGCGAGCAGCACGCCGACCGCGACCGCGCCCGTGGCGATGAGGAAGGAGATCCGGAAGCCGTGCATCGTCGGGACGGCGACGCCGCCGACGTTGTTCGCCGTGTTGGCCAGCACCATGCCGATGACCGCGGAGGACACCGACGTACCGATGGAGCGCATCAGGGTGTTGAGGCCGTTGGCCGCGCCCGTCTCGGACGCGTCCACCGCGCCGATGATCAGGGCGGGGAGCGAGGAGTAGGCGAGGCCGATGCCCGCGCCGACCAGGACCGAGATGATGATGGTCTGCCAGGGGGCGCTCATCAGGCCGAGGCCCGCGCCGTAGCCGATCGCGATGATCACCAGGCCCATGAGCAGGGTGACCTTCGGGCCGAACTTGGCGGACAGGCGGGCGTAGACCGGCGCCGTCAGCATCATCGTCAGGCCGAGCGGCGCCACGCACAGGCCCGCGACGACCATCGACTGGCCGAGGCCGTAGCCCGTCTCCTTCGGGAGCTGGAGCAGCTGGGGCAGGACGAGCGAGATCGCGTAGAAGGCGACGCCGACCATGATCGAGGCGAGGTTCGTGAGCAGGACCTCGCGGCGGGCCGTCGTGCGCAGGTCGACCAGCGGGGCCTTCAGGCGCAGCTCCATCGCGCCCCAGGCGAGGAGGACGACGAGCGCCGCGGCGAACAGGCCGAGCGTCGTGCCCGAACTCCAGCCCCAGTCACTGCCCTTGGTGATGGGCAGCAGGAAGAGGATGAGACCGACGGTGAGGCCGATGGCCCCCGCGACGTCGAACGTCCCCTGTGCGCGCAGCGGGCTCTCCGGGACGAAGAAGACGGTGAGCGCCATGGCCACGACGCCGAGGCCCGCCGCGCCGAAGAACAGCGCGTGCCAGTCGGCGTGCTGGGCGACGAGCGCGGCCGCCGGGAGAGCGAGTCCGCCGCCGACACCGATCGAGGAGGACATCAGGGCCATCGCCGAGCCGAGCTTCTCGCGCGGCAGCATGTCGCGCATCAGGCCGATGCCGAGCGGGATGGCGCCCATGGCGAAGCCCTGGAGCGCGCGGCCCACGATCATGACGAGCAGGTTGTCCGTGAAGCCACAGACCAGGGAACCCAACACCATGATGGCGAGGCTGGTGAGCAGCATCCGGCGCTTGCCGGCGAGGTCTCCGAGGCGGCCCATGATGGGGGTCGCGACGGCGCCCGCGAGGAGGGTCGCGGTCATGACCCAGGTCGCGTTGGAGGGGGCGGTGCTCAGCAGCTCGGGCAGGTCCTTGATCACCGGCACGAGCAGCGTCTGCATGACCGCCACGGTGATGCCGGCGAAGGCGAGGACGGGGACGACGCCGCCTGACGGGCGGGCTTGAGTCGTCGGCTGGGACATGAAGGAAGGCCTCCGGAAGGCGGTCTGGGTCCACATACTGGGACGTGTCGCTGAGGACGGCGAACGCGCGCCGCCGGGCTCGGGGCGCGCGTTGTGCGGTCGGTGTGCGGTCGTGGTGCGGGCAGGTTGTGTGTATGTCGAACCGGTCTGCTGGGGCGACTATTCCGACGGTCGTCGTACGAGCGGAATCCTTTACCTCTTCATTACGTCACCGGTCGGTGAACGTTCGCTTCCCGATGTTTCTGACTCGGTGTCAGGTTTGGTCTTCCGGTCTACTGGAACGTGTTCTACCGTGCGCCGCATGGGCATCGCCATCACGCAGGAACAGCGGGAACTCGCGGACGCCGTGCGCGGTTGGATCGCGCGCGCCGTACCGCCCGACGAGGTGCGCAAGCTGCTCGACGCCCCGGCCGCCCCCGGTCACCGCCCCTCCTACTGGGACGGTCTCGCCGGGCAGGGCCTCCTCGGGGTGCACCTCCCCGAGTCGTACGGAGGCGGGGGCGGTACCCTGCTCGATCTCGCGGTGGTCGTGGAGGAGGCGGGGCGCGCGGCGCTGCCCGGGCCGTTCGTCGGCAGCGTGCTCGCCGCGGAAGTGCTGCGCAGGGCGGAGCGGCGTGAGCTCACCCGCGCGCTCGCCGAAGGGGACCGGATCGGCGCGGTCGCGTTCGGGCCGGGCGGGCTCAGCGCCGTCGCGGGACCCGACGGGCTTGTGCTCGACGGCGCCGCGCCACCCGTCCTCACCGGCGCCGATGCCGACCTGCTGGTCCTCGCGGCGGAGAGCGCCGACGGCGTGGTGTGGTTCGCCGCCGACGCCGAGACCTCCGGCCTCGCCGTGCGCGTGCACGAGAGCGGGGACCCGACCCGGCCCACCGCCGAGGTGACGGCGACCGGCGCCGTCGTGCCCGCCGACCGGATCCTCGCCGTGGACGGCACGCTCGTACGCGACCTGGCGGGTGTGCTGCTGGCCGCCGACGCCTGCGGCACCGCGGCCTGGGCGCTGCACGCCGCGGCCGAACACGCCAAGGTGCGTGAGCAGTTCGGGCGGCCGATCGGGCAGTTCCAGGGCGTGAAGCACCTGTGCGCGGACATGTTGGTGCGGGTGGAGCAGGCGGGGGCGCTGGCGTGGGACGCGGCGCGGGCGCTTGATGAAGGAGATGGTGACGATGTGCGCGGGCTCGTCGCCGCGCTCGCTGCGGGGACCGCGCTCGACGCCGCGTACTCGTGCGCCAAGGACTGCATCCAGGTCCTCGGCGGCATCGGCTTCACCTGGGAGCACGACGCGCACCTCTATCTGCGCAGAGCCGTCGTCGCCCGGCAGCTGCTCGGCGCGGGGGACACGCACCGGCTGCGTGCCGTGCGGCTCGCCGAGTCCGGCGTCCGCCGCGAGCTGCGGTTCGCGCTGCCCGCCGAGGCGGACGGGTACCGGGAGGCGGCCCGGGGTGTCATCGAGGGGGCGCGGGGGCTCGACCCGAAGGCCGCGCGGCGGGCCCTCGCGCCCACCGGGTACGCGGCGCCGCACCTGCCGCCCCCGTACGGGCTCGGTGCGGGGCCGGTCCAACAGCTGGCCGTGCAGCAGGAGTTGAAGGCGGCCGGGGTGAAGCTCAGCGACCTCGGCATCGCCACGTGGGTCGTGCCCTCCCTCATCTCGTACGGCACCCAGGAGCAGCGCGACCGGCATCTCCCGGCGACCCTGCGCGGCGAGACGCTGTGGTGCCAGCTGTTCTCGGAGCCGGGCGCGGGCTCCGACCTCGCCTCCCTGCGCACGAAGGCGGAGCGGATGCCCGACGGGCGGTGGCGGATCAACGGGCAGAAGGTGTGGACGAGCGCCGCGCAGTGGGCGGACCACGGCATCCTGCTGGCCCGGACCAACCCGGACGCGCCCAAGCACAAGGGCCTCACCTACTTCGTCCTCGACATGAAGAACACCGAGGGCATCGACATCCGGCCGCTGCGCGAGATCACCGGCGACTCCCTCTTCAACGAGGTCTACTTCGACGACGTGGTGCTGCCCGCCGACGCGGTGGTCGGCGAGGTCGACGACGGCTGGCGGGTCGCCCGGCACACGCTCGGCAATGAACGGGTGCACATGGCCGACCAGTTGACCTTCGACACGGGCCTGGAGGCGCTGCTCGCACGGTCGGGCGACCTCGACGGCGCGTACCGGGCCCGCATCGGCGCCCTCGCGGCGGAGGCGCACGCGCTCGGCTGCATCGGACTCCGTACGACCATGCTTCAGGTGGCGGGGGAGGGGCCGGGGGCCGGGGCGTCCGTGCGCAAGCTCGTGCAGACCCCGCACCAGCAGAAGGTCGCGGGACTGGCCCTCGAACTCCTCGGCCCGGCGGGGGCGCTCCGCGAGGGGCCGGGGGAGCGGGCGCTCCACGGGTTCCTGCTGTCGCGGTGCCTGACGATTGCCGGTGGCACGACGCAGGTGCAGTTGAACGTGGTGGCGGAGCGGATCCTGGGGTTGCCGAGGGATTAGCGGAACCGGCAGGGGCTCTGCCCCTGCACCCCGCTGCTCAATCGCCGCAGGGGCTGAAAAGAGCGGGGCTCCGCCCCTGCGCCCCGCTCCTCAAACGCCGGAGGGGCTGAAAATGCGGGGCACCGCCCCGGACCCGCCGGCCGAGGCGGGAGGTGGGCCGAAAGGGGCGCGGGGAACTGCGCGCCCAGCCACGTGTGGGCGCGCACGGGGACAACCTGCCCCCGGCAGCCGCCCCCGTAAGGTCACCCCCGTGGAGCTGAAACACCTCACCGGATTCGTAGCGGTAGCGGAAGAGTTGCACTTTGGGCGGGCCGCCGAGCGGCTGCACATTGCTCAGTCGCCGCTGAGTCAGCAGATCAAGCTGTTGGAGCGCGATCTGGGGGTGAAGCTCTTCGATCGGACCACCCGTACCGTCCGCCTCACCTCCGCCGGGCAGGCGCTCGTGGAGCCGGCCCGGCGGCTGCTCGCGGATGCGTCCGCCGTGCACAGGACGGTGCGGGCCGCGCATCTGGGGGAGGTGGGGCGGGTCTCGGTGGGGTTCGCCGGGGCCAGCAGTTATGCGGCGTTGCCGTTGCTCACCCGGGCCGTGACGTCCCAACTGCCCGGGATCGAGCTCGTGTTGGAAGGGCAGACCTACAGCGGTGAGGCGTTGCGCAGGGTCACTGATGGGACGCTCGACATCGGCTTCGTGGCGCTGCCGGTGCGGCGCGGCATCACCGCCCGCGTCGTCCGCATGGAGCGCCTCGTCCTCGCCCTGCCCGACAGCCACCCGCTCGCGGACCGCGCCGAGGTCCCCGTGCGTGCGCTCGCCGACGAGCCCATCGTCACCTTCCCGCTCTCCCGCGAGTCGGCGGTGCGGGACGCCATGGTGCAGGCGTGCCACGACGCCGGGTTCGCGCCCCGGATCGTGCAGGAGGCCCCGGACTCGTACAACATGCTGGCGCTGGTCGGCGCGGGCGTCGGCGTCGCGGTCGTCGTCGAGTCGGCGCGCAACATCCACCTGGAACATGTGGTGTTCCGGCCGCTGGCCGGGGACGAGGTGCCGGTCCTGCCGATCGCGCTCGGGTGGCGCAGCGGCAACCCGTCGGCGGCGTTGCAGGCGGTGCTGCGGGTGGCGCAGGAGGTGCTGCCGACACCGGAGGACGCTCCGGCGGCCTCGGACTCCGGGAGCTGATTGCGCGCGATCGCAGCTCAATCGGACCCGGAATTGGTCTTGGACAGCGCCTAATGCGTGGGGGCAGAGTGATCCGCGTCTCGCGACGGAGCGGGCACGGGCCGCGGTGTCCGCGCCGGACGGGCGGGACCCGCCGCACCGAGAGGACGCTCGCATGCCGCACGACGCCCCCGCCCCGAACGAGGCCCCCGCCGCCGAGCCGGCGGCGCCCGCCCCCGATCCGGCCGCCGATCCGGCCCTCGCCCGGGATGCCAAGCGCGCCGGGGTCACCGCGTTCGTCGGCACCACCATCGAGTGGTTCGACTTCTACATCTACGGATCGGCCTCCGCGCTGGTCCTCGGCAAGATCTTCTTCGCCGACGCCTCACCCGCCGTCGGCACGCTCGCCGCCTTCGCCACCTTCTGGGTCGGCTTCCTCGCCCGCCCCCTCGGCGGCCTGATCTTCGGGCACTTCGGTGACAAGTACGGCCGCAAGAAGGCCCTGATCACCACGCTCACGATGATGGGTGGCGCCACCTTCTGCGTCGGGCTGCTGCCCGGATACGACCGGATCGGCGCCGCCGCGCCGATCCTGCTCGTGCTGCTGCGGATGATCCAGGGCGTCGCGATGGGCGGCGAGTGGGGTGGCGCCGTGCTCATCGCCACCGAATACGCGCCGCCCAAGCGGAAGTTGCTGTACGGGGCGTTCGCCCAGCAGGGCTCGCCGGTCGGCAATCTGCTCGCCACGCTCGCCTTCCTCGGCATCGCCCAACTCCCGGACGCGGCCTTCGAGTCGTGGGGGTGGCGGGTGCCGTTCCTGTTCTCGGCGGTGCTCGTTGCCGTTGGGCTGTTCATTCGGTTGAAGCTTGCCGAGACGCCCGAGATGCGGGCCGCGCTCGCCCGCAACAAGCCGGTCAAGCTGCCCATCAAGACCGTACTGAGTCGCTATCCGCTGCTGGTGTTCCTGGGTGTGCTCGCGGGTACCGCCGGTGTCGCCATCACCTACGTGAAGACGACGTTCGCGTTGTCGTGGGCCACGTCCGACCTGGACTTCGACCGGTCGACGTTCCTCACCGTCATCGCGCTCGCGCTCGTGGTGCAGGTGATTGTGCAGCCGTTCGGCGCGGTGTTGGCGAGCAAGTGGCCTGTGCGCAAAGCCGTGTTGTGGATGCTGATTCCTGAATTCGTCGTGCTGCCGGTGATGTTCGTGCTGGTGGGGACGGGAAACTTCTGGCTTGCCGTGTTGGGGATGGGGCTCGCGACGTTCCCGCATGCCATGTACTACGCGGCGCTTGCGGGGATCCTTGCGCGGGTCTTCCCCGTCGAGGTCCGGTACACCGGGATGTCGTTGTCGTACCAGCTGTGTACGACGCTCTTCGCGGGGACCGCGCCGATCGTCTCGCAGTACCTCTTGACCTCGTTCGACTCGATCTGGCCGGTTGTCGCGCTCGGGCTGGCGTACACGGGGATCACGTTGGCGGGTGTGCTGCCGTTGTTGGCGCGGACGGGTGGGGACGCCGCGGGTGACCCCGACGCCACGGGGCTCCGCCCCGGACCCCGCGCCTCAATCGCCGGCGGGGCTTGATCGGGGCTCTGCCTGCCCCATGCCCTGCTGCTCAATCGCCGCAGGGGCTCGAAAGATCGGGGCTCCGCCCCGGACCTCGCTCCTCAAACGCCGGAGGGGCTGGATTGGGGCCCTGCCCCGGCCCCCGCCGCTCAATCGCCGCAGGGGCTTGATGTGGACCTGGAGGTTCCATGAACTACGCCGACCGTGACCCCGTTCTGCGTTCCGCCCTCGACCGCGTGCTGTCCGCCGAGGATCGTGACCGGGTCGAACCGCTCCTCGTCGAACTCGGTGAACTGGCCGCCGGCGAGCTCGACCGGCAGGCCGCCCTCGCCGACGCCAACCCGCCGCGGCTCGTCCAGTACGCCCCCGACGGCACCCGGATCGACGAGGTCGACTTCCACCCCGCCCACGACAAGGCCGCGGCCATCGCCTACGAGCGCTTCGGCCTCGCCGCGATGTCCCACAGGCCCGGCGTCCTCGGCTGGCCCACCAAGGTCCCGCACACCGTCAAGTACGCGCTGTCCTACCTCTACGTACAGTCCGAGTTCGGCATGGCCTGCCCGTTGTCCATGACCGACTCCGCCGCCCGCATCCTGCGCCTCTTCGACCCCGAGCGGTACGCCGACGAGATAGCCGCACTCTCCTCCACCGACCCCGAACTCCGGGCCACCGGCGCGATGTTCATGACGGAGAAGCAGGGCGGCACCGACGTAGGACTCACCGAGACCGTCGCCACCGAACACGGCGACCACTGGACCCTCACCGGCAAGAAGTGGTTCGCCTCCAACCCGTCCGCCGATGTCATCCTCACCCTCGCCCGCGTCCCCGGGCAGGGGGAGGGCACGCGCGGGCTCGGCATGTTCCTCGTGCCGCGCCTGCGCCCCGACGGCAGCCGCAACTCCATCCGCATCGACCGCCTCAAGGACAAGCTGGGGTCGCGCTCCATCGCCAGCGGCGAGGTGACACTGGACGAGGCGTACGCGACGCCCGTCGGTCAACTCACCAACGGATTCCGGCAGATGGCCGAGATGCTCAACGTCTCCCGCCTCTCCAACGCCATGCGCGCCACCGCCCTGATGCGCCGCGCCGTCCGCGAGTCCGTCGACCACACCCGCGTACGCGAGGTCTTCGGCAAGCCCCTCTTCGACCAGCCGCTGATGCGGGCCACGCTGCTGCCGATGATCCTCGACACGGAGGCCGCCCTGCACCTGGTGCTCGAAGCGGCCGCCCGGCTCACCGCCGCCGACGAGGGCGATGAGCAGGCCCGCGCGCTCGTCCGCGTCCTCACCCCCCTCGCCAAGCACACCCTGTGCAAGCGTGCACGCACCGTCACCGGCGAGGCCATGGAGATCCGCGGCGGCAACGGCTACATCGAGGACTGGGTCAACCCGCGCCTCGTCCGCGACGCCCACCTCGGCTCCATCTGGGAGGGCTCCTCGAACGTCATCGCCCTCGACGTCCTGCGCTGCATGCGCCGCCAGAACGCCCACCACACCCTCGCCGACACCTACGGCGACCGCCCCGCCACCGCCGACCGTTGGGAGACGCTGCGCAAGAGGGGGGACGGAATCCTCCAACTCCCGCAGGACGAGAGGGAGATGAGGGTCGGGCGGTACGCCGACGAGCTCACCCGCGCCGTCATGGAGACCCTCCTGTACGACCAGGCCGACCACGAGGCCCGTACGAGCGGTGACGGCCGCGCGCTCCTCGTCGCCCGCGCGTACACGGCGCTCGCCGACGATCCGGCCGCGCTGCCCCGCACCGCCCTGGACCACTTCGCCGCGCTGGCCGACGGCGGACAGGTCCCGCTCGCCGATCTCCAGGAGACCCACCGTGCCTGAGCACACGCCTCTCACCGGAATGAAGGTCGTCGACCTCTCGAAGATCCTCGCGGGCCCGTACGTCACCATGTCGCTCGCCGACCTCGGCGCCGACGTCATCAAGGTCGAGCACCCCGAAGGCGGCGACCCCACCCGATCCTGGGGCCCGCCCTTCAACGGCCCCGACGCCACCTACTACTTGGCGGCGAACCGCAACAAGCGATCGGTCGCCCTCGACCTCAAGTCGGAGGCGGGGCAGGACGCCGTGCACCGGATGCTCGTCGACGCCGACGTCATGGTGGAGAACTTCCGCCCCGGCTCCTCGCTCGCCCGACTCTTCGACTACCGCGAACTGAGCGAGCGCTACCCGCGCCTGGTCATCCTGCACATCTCGGCCTTCGGCGACACCGGGCCGCTGCGCGACGAACCCGGCTACGACATGGTGGCGCAGGCGTCGGCCGGACTGATGTCGCTGACTGGTGAGCCGGACGGGCCGCCCGTCAAGGCCGGTTACGCGATGGGCGACCTCGGCGCCGCCCTCTTCGGCCTCATCGGCGTGAACGCGGCCCTCGTCGAACGCGAGCGCACGGGCCGCGGCCAGTACGTCACGACCTCCCTCTACGAGTCCCAACTCGCCCTGCACATCAACTGGGCCACGGGTTACTTCGCGACGGGCGAGCGGCCGGGGCGCCTGGGCTCGGGCCACCCCAGCCTCGTCCCGTACCAGGCGTACCGGGCCGCCGACGGGCACTTCGTGATCGCGGTCGGCAACGACGCGCTCTTCCGCCGCCTCGTGACCGCCCTCGGCCACCCGGAGTGGGCGGACGACGAGCGCTTCGCGAGCAACCGGGACCGGGTGACGAACCGTACGGCCCTGAACGCCAAGCTGGAGTCGGTGCTCGTCGACGAAACGGTGGCGCACTGGGTCGACCTGCTCAAGCCGCTCGGCGTGCCCGTCACGGCCATCCGCACCCTCGACGAGGTCTACGACTGCCCGCAGACGGCGGCCCTCGACATGGTGCAGAAGGTCGACCACCCGGACGTGGGGCCGTTGCGGCAGGTCGCGTTCCCCGTCACGTTCCACGGCGCCCGCCCGGCGGTGCGCTCCGCGCCGCCGACGCTCGGGCAGCACAGCAGGGAGGTGCTGGCCGAACTCGGTTATGGGGAGAGCGAGATCGAGGGGCTGCTGGGCCCCTGAGCCCCTTCCGTTGGGCGGCCCGCCCTGCCAGTATCTGACGCATCGTCAGTTAATGGCAGGAGGGCTCGCAGCCATGAAGTCGTACATAGTCGGCGTCGGCATGACCAAGTTCGAGAAGCCCGAGACCCGGGACTGGCAGTACTGGGACATGGTGAAGGAGGCGGGCGCGGCGGCGCTCGCGGACGCCGGCGTCGCGTACGTGGACGTCCAGCAGGCCCCCGTCGGTTACTGCTTCCAGGCCTCGACGGCGGGCCAACGGGCCGCGTACGAACTGGGGTTGACCGGCATCCCCATCTACAACGTCAACAACAACTGCGCGACGGGTTCGACCGCGCTGATGATGGCCCGCCAGTTCGTCGAGGGCGGGGCGAGTGACTGTGTACTCGCGCTCGGCTTCGAGAAGATGCAGCGCGGCGCGCTGGGCGGCGGCGCCGACGGAGGCGACTTCAAGACGTCCCCTGTCGCCCGCCACTACGGCATCATGGCGGCCCGCCACGGCTTCGAGATGTCGCCGCCCACCGCCCAGATCTTCGGCGACGCCGCGCGCGAGCACATGGAGCGGTACGGCACGACCGAGGCGCAGTTGGCGGCGGTCGGCGCCAAGAACCACCGCCACTCGGTGAACAACCCGTACGCCCAGTTCCAGGACGCGTACTCGGTCGACGAGATCCTCGCCGCCAAGACCATCCACACGCCTCTGACCAAGTTGCAGTGCTCGCCGACGTCGGACGGAGCGGCCGCGGCGGTCGTGGTGTCCGAACGCTTCGTGGAGGAGCGGGACTTGGGCGACAAGGCGGTCGAGATCGCGGCCCAGTCGATGACGACGGACACGGAGGAGTCCTTCGCGTCCGGGTCCTGCATCGACGTCGTCGGACAGCCCATGTCGCGGGAGGCGGGGCGGCAGGTCTACGAGACTTCCGGGCTCGGCATCGAGGACGTCGACGTCGTCGAGCTGCACGACTGCTTCTCCATCAACGAACTCCTCACGTACGAGGCGCTCGGCATGTGCGCGGAGGGCGAGTCCGGCAAGCTCGTCGAGTCGGGCGCGACGACGTACGGCGGCAAGTGGGTGGTGAACCCCTCCGGCGGCCTCATCTCCAAGGGCCACCCCCTGGGCGCGACCGGCATCACCCAAGCTGCCGAGCTGACCTGGCAGTTGAGGGGCGAGGCGGGCGCGCGGCAGGTTGCGGGCGCGCGGGTCGGCCTCGCACACAACATCGGGCTCGGCGGCGCGGCGGTGGTGACGATGCTGCGGCGGGGATGACGCTCACGGGGGCCTACGGAGGGCTACGGGGGCGTAGGTCCGGAGACCTATGCCCGGCGGCCCACGGCGTCTGCGGCGAAATCCGGATGTACGGGGTGTTGGGCGACTGAGACCATGACACGCATGGCCCAGACTCCTCCCGACGCCGCTTCCGAAGCGGCCTTCGACGACGCGATACGTTCCCGTGGCCGGGCGGCCGGCGCCCCACCTGCCTGGCTGGTGGTGGCCGTGGCCTGTGCCGGGCAGTTCCTCGTCGTCCTCGACGTGTCCGTGGTGAACGTGGCGCTGCCGTCGATGCGCACCGACCTCGGGCTCAGCGCGAGCGGGTTGCAGTGGGTGGTGAACGCGTACTCGATCGCGTTCGCCGGCTTCATGCTGCTCGGCGGCAGGGCAGGAGACCTCTTCGGCCGCAAGCGGATGTTCCTGGTCGGGCTCGGGCTGTTCACGCTGGCGTCGCTCGCGGGTGGGCTCGCGCAGGAGGGCTGGCAGCTGCTGGCGGCGCGGGCGGTGCAGGGCCTCGGTGCGGCGGTGCTGGCTCCCTCTACGTTGACGATCCTCACGTCGGCCGTACCGGAAGGCGCGGCGCGGGCGCGGGCCATCGCGACGTGGACCGCCGTCGGGGCGGGCGGCGGCGCGGCCGGCGGGCTCGTCGGCGGAGTCCTCACGGAGGGGCTCAACTGGCGTTGGGTGCTCCTCATCAACGTTCCGCTGGGCGCGGTCGTCCTCGCGGCGGCGGCCCGCTGGATCCGGGAGTCCCGCGCGGGCGGCGAGCGCAGGCTCGACCTGCCCGGCGCGGTGCTCGTGACGGCGGGCACGGCGGTCCTCGCGTACGGCATCGTGCAGACGGAGGAGCAGGGCTGGGGCGACGCGGCGACGTTGGTGCCGCTGGGGGTCGCGCTGCTGCTGATCGTCGCGTTCCTGGTGGTGGAGGCGCGTACGAGGGTGCCGCTGATGCCTCTGGGTCTGTTCAAGGTGCGGTCGGTGGCGGTCGCCAACGCGGCGATGTTCGTGTGCGGCATGGGCTCGTTCGCCATGTGGTTCTTCATGACGCTGTACGCGCAGAACGTGCTCGGCTACACGCCGATCGAGGCGGGGCTCGCGCTGGTGCCGAGCTCGCTCGCGGTGGTGCTCGGGTCGAAGTTCGCGCCGCGGTTGATGCCGAGGTTCGGTGCGCGGAACGTGGCGGTTGCGGGGGTGGTCGTGACCGCGGCCGGGTTCCTGTGGCAGTCGACGATGAGCGCGGACGGGGGGTACGTCACCACGATCATGCTGCCCGGGATCGTGATGATGGCGGGCGCCGGGTGCGCGATGACGCCGTTGGCCTCGCTCGCCACGTCCGGGGCTGCGGCGGGCGACGCGGGGCTGGTCTCCGGCCTGGTCAACACGTCGCGGACGTTGGGCGGTTCGCTGGGTCTTGCGATCCTGTCGACGGTGGCGACGAGTCGCGCCGCGGGTTCGGTGGATCCTGTCGCGCTGACCCGGGGGTATGCGGGGGCGTTCGCGGTGGGGGCGGGAATTCTGGTGGTCGCGGCGGTGGTGTTGGTGGTGGGTATGCGCAACTCATCGACCGCCAAGCCGAGTTCCTCCGGCGGGTGACCGCCGAGGCCGTAACCCCGTTACAGCCACCCGTTCTCGGAAGCCGCCCGCAACGCCTCCGTCCGATTGCGTGCCCCCGTCTTCCCGATCGCCGACGACAGGTAATTGCGAACCGTCGACTCCGACAGATGAAGCTCCCCGGCGATGTCGGAGACGGTCGCACCGTCCGCCGCCGCCCGCAACGCGTCCGCCTCCCGCGCGGTCAACGGGTTCGGCCCGGCGCCCAGCGCGGCCGCGGCGAGTGCCGGATCGACGACCGTCTCGCCGCGCAGCACCGTGCGGATGGCCTCGGCGAGTTCTTCTACGGGGCCGTCCTTGACGAGGAACCCGGCGGCCCCGGCCTCCATCGCCCGGCGCAGATAGCCGGGGCGGCCGAACGTGGTCAGGATCAGGACCCGGCAGTCCGGGACCTCGTCGCGCAGTTCGGCGGCGGCGTCGAGGCCGCTGCGGCCGGGGAGCTCGATGTCGAGGAGTGCGACGTCGGGGCGGTGCTCGAGCGCCGCGTCCACGATGGCATCGCCGCGCGCGACCTGGGCGACGACGTCGAGGTCCGGCTCGAGCCCGAGGAGCAGCGCGAGAGCGCCGCGCATCATGCCCTGGTCCTCCGCGAGCAGGACGCGGATGCTTTTGGCGGGGCGGTGGGTCTGCGGCATGTCCGTCACGGTGGAGAGGTTACGGTCCGCGGTGCGGGGGTGCGCGGTGGCGGGGGCCGGGGTTTCGGGCCGGTGCCGGGTCGGCGCCCGGGTGATCGGCGCGCGGCACCGTGGTTGTGGACCTGTGCCGGGGTGGCGCTTGCGGTGCTCGTTGCGCCGACCCCGGCCCCACCCGGCTGCGCCGGCCCGCTCATCTCCCAGCCGCCCGCCCCCTCCGGGGCGTCGGCCCCCGGTGCTTGGCCGATGTCGGCGCTCTGCGTTTCGTTGCGCGGCACCGTGGCTCCGAGGCCGTGCCGTGGTCGGCGCCCGTCGTGATGGGTGCGCGGTACCGGGGTGCCGCCTTGCCCACCCTGCCGCCCCAGGCGGCAGATTGCCCAAGGCGCGTGCGGTCGACCGCAATGGGTGGGGAGTCGTGCGTGGGGGCGGATTGCCCGAGGCGGGTGCGGTCGGCCGCAACGGGTGGGAAGCCGTGCGTGGCGGTGGACTGCCCGAGGCGGTGGCGGTCGGCCGTTGCGGGTGGGGAGTGGTGTGTGCGGCGGGTTGCCCAAGGCGGTGGCGGCGTTGACTGCCTCGGGTGGGGAGTCGTGCGTGGGGGCGGATTGCCCGAGGCAGCGTGGTGGTCGCTTTGCCGCACTGAGGGTGGGACCAAGGCCCTGGAGGTGTGGGTAGGTGGGAGATGAGCGGAGGGACGGGCATTTTTAGCCCCTGCGGCGTTTGAGCAGCGGGGTCCGGGGCGGAGCCCCGTGTCGTAGGGCAGCGTGCTGGGCCGGAGCCCCCGGAGGGGGCGGGTGGGTGGGAGATGGGCCCATCAGCCCGCCCCGGGGCGACAGGGCGCCCGCTCCGGGCCGGAGCCCCGTGGCGTGGGGCTGCCCGGTTCGGGCGGAGCCCAGTGGAGAAGCGTGGGCCCAGCAGGGCTGCTCTAGGACGAGACGCCCCGGGGACCCGGCGAGAGCCCAGAAGAGGGGAGGGGCGCGTCCGGCGTCGGGAGTTGCGCTCGGACCTCGAAGCCGCCCGCAGGGGACTCGCCCGCCTCCAAGGAACCGCCCGCCGCCGCGAGACGCTCCGTCAGGCCCTTGAGGCCCGTGCCGCCGACGCCGGGTGCGGGGCCCGCCCCGTTGTCCGTGACCCGGAGCCGGACCACGTCGTCCGTGCCCTCCACGGCGATCGTGCAGGTCGTCGCCGCGCTGTGCCGGATCGCGTTCGTCACGGCCTCCCGCACCACCCACCCCAGCAACGCCTCCGTCCGCGCCGACAACGGCGGCCCCGACTGACGTACGACGGGCTCGATGGCCGCCGCCGTGAGGGCCGAGCGCGCCCGGTCCAGCTCCATGGCGAGGCTGCCCTCCCGGTACCCGCTCACCGCCTCACGGATCTCGGTGAGCGCCTGCCGGCCCACCGCCTCGATGTCGCTGACCTGATCGAGCGCCGCGTCGATGTCGCGCGGCGCGACACGGCGCGCGGCCTCCGACTTCACCACGATCACCGACAGCGTGTGGCCGAGCAGATCGTGCAGGTCGCGGGAGAAGCGCAGCCGTTCCTCGGCCACCGCGTTGCGCGCCAGCTCCTCCCGGGTCGCGCGCAGCTCCCGTACGGTCTCGCCGAGCGAGAGGATCGCCGCGGTCACCATCGTCGACAGGAACGTGCCGTAGCCGACGGTCGCCCCCGCGCTCGGGCTCTGCGCACCGGCGACGGCGCCGCCGAGGCAGGAGAGGACGATGGCGACCTTGGCGAGGTGCCGCCCCCGCATCGCCGCCCCGGCCGCGAGCCCGAGCAGCGGGAAGAACGCCACCCAGCTGCCGCCGTACAGACCCGCGAGCGCGCACGTCACGACGGTCATCGCGAGCAGCGCGAGACGGGTGGAGAGGGCGTCGCGGGTGGCCGGGACGAAGGACCGGAACGACACGTAGATGTAGAGGGAGTTGAAGGTCAGCAGGCCGATGCCGCCGACCCAGGGGTTCGGGGTCTCGCCCTGGAGGAGGTTCGAGAGCGCTCCGATGCCGAGGATCAGCCAGGGCATCATCGTGTACCCGTTCACCCGTGCGCCGCCGATGCCGGCGACGGGCCAGTCCTGCCTGCCCGCCCCGTCCCGACCGTCGCACTCCCGGCCGGCCGCCTTCGTCTTCGATGTCATGCCGGAAGCGTACGAAGGGGTACCCAAGGGAGGGCAGATCCGCTTGTCCCCGGATCAGCAGTACAAATGTCACCGCTGTCACGGCCGCCGCCCGGCCCCCTGGCGCTGGCATCTGACGTGGCGTCAGAAAACCCGTTCGCGACTCTTCCCAAGCCAACCGCACTTGGCTATACATGGGGATCGCCGGAGGAATGAAACAGGTTCTAGAACTGGTACGCGTGCCGCCGCGTACCGGTCTCCGGCCCGTGACGACCTCGGTGCGGCCGACGGTGCGGACGGTCGCACCGAGGTCTTGACCAGCCTTAGGAGCGTTAGCCTCTATGCCCATCGACGCCGCGAAGGCCGTAGCCGCCGAGCCCAGGTCCGCCGAGATCACCTGGGACCACAAGGACATCCAGCTCTACCACCTGGGCCTCGGCGCGGGCGTCCCTGCCACCGACCCCGACGAGCTGCGCTACACGCTCGAGTCGAAGCTGCACGTCCTGCCGAGCTTCGCGACCGTCGCGGGCGCCGGCATGGGCGTGGTCGGCGGCCTCTCCGCGCCCGGCATCGACGTGAACCTCGCCCACGTGCTGCACGGCGGCCAGACCATCGAGCTGCACCGCCCCATCCCGGTCAAGGGCAGGGCCACGACCACCTCGCGGGTCGCCGCCGTCTACGACAAGACGAAGGCGGCCGTGCTCGTCCTGCGCAGCGAAGTCGCCGACGCGGACGGCCCGTTGTGGACCAGCGACTCCCAGATCTTCGTACGCGGGGAGGGCGGATTCGGCGGCGACCGCGGACCCTCCGCGCGGCTCGAGGTCCCCGAGCGCGCCCCCGACCGCACCGTCGAGCGGCCCATCCGCGAGGACCAGGCCCTCCTCTACCGCCTCTCCGGCGACTGGAACCCGCTGCACGCCGACCCGGAGTTCGCCAAGCTGGCCGGCTTCGACAAGCCGATCCTGCACGGCCTGTGCTCGTACGGAATGACGCTGAAGGCCGTCGCGGACACGGCACTCGGCGGCGACGTATCCCGCATCACCCGCTACAGCACCCGCTTCGCCGGGATCGTCTTCCCCGGCGAGACGCTGCGCATCCGCATGTGGCAGGAGCCGGGCCGGGTGCAGGTGACGGTCACGGCCGCCGAGCGCGAGGACGCCCCGGTGCTCGCGGACACGCTCGTCGAGCACAACTGACCACCGGTACAGACACCGACGACAGCGACGTACACGGTCGCGCACAGCCACGGACGACAGCCACGTACGAAGGAGCCGCACGCCATGCGAGCAGCCGTACTGCAGGAGATAGGCCAGGACAAACTCGAGGTGTTCGACGACGTCGAGACGGTCGGCTTCGGCCCTGGCAAGGTGCGGGTCCGGCTGCGCGCCACGGGTCTGTGCCACTCCGACGTCTCCGCGATGAACGGGGTGCTGCCGCAGCCGGCCCCGTTCATCCCGGGGCACGAGGGCGCGGGCGAGGTCATCGACGTCGGCGACGGCGTCACGAACCTGACGCCAGGGCAGCGGGTCCTCATGTGCTGGCTGCCCGCCTGCGGCACCTGTCCCGCCTGCAAGCGCGGCCAGACCGAGCTCTGCCTCGCCGGATTCATGAACGCGGGCACCCCCAACTTCAAGCGCCCCGGCGGAGACGTCTTCGGCTTCGCCGGCACCGGCACCTTCACCGAGGAGGTCGTGGTCAACGCGGCCTGCGCCGTGCCGATCCCCGACGACGTGCCCTTCGACATCGCGGCGCTCATCGGCTGCGGCGTCACCACCGGGCTCGGCGCCGCGATCAACACCGCTGATGTGGCGGCCGGTTCGTCCGTCGCGGTCATCGGCTGCGGCGGCGTCGGCATCTCGGCGATCCAGGGCGCGCGGCTCAAGGGCGCGGCGGAGATCGTCGCCGTCGACCCGGTCGAGTCGCGGCGCGAGGCGGCCCTCAAGTTCGGTGCGACGAAGGCGATTTCGCCCGACGAGCTGGCCGACGCCAAGCAGAACATCACCGGCGGCGAGGGCTTCGACTACGTCTTCGAGGTCGTCGGCAAGTCCGCCACCGCCCGCACGGCGTACGACACGACGCGGCGCGGCGGCACGCTCTGCGTCGTCGGCGCCGGCGCCATGGACGACTTCCTTCAACTCAACATGTTCGAGCTGTTCTTCGACGAGAAGAAGATCCTGCCGTCGATGTACGGGGGCGGGGATGTGCTGCAGTCCTACGAGCGGGCGATCGCGCTGTGGCGGGCGGGGCGGATCGACCTGGAGTCGCTGATCACGCACCGGGTGCCGTTGGCGGAGATCAACGAGGCGCTCGACCAGATGAGGACGGGCTCGGCGCTGCGGACGTGCATCGAGCTGTAGCCACCAGCACCGTCGCGGCTCAACGATCCGAGAGGAAGCCGAAACGTATGTCAACGCCGCTCAACGGCCGCACGGCCATCGTCACCGGAGCCGGGCGCGGCCTCGGCCGTGCCGAGGCCCTCGAACTCGCCCGCCTCGGCGCCAACGTCGTCGTCAACGACTTCGGCCAGCCGGGCCGGGACGGCTCCGGTGACGCCGCCGCCGGGCCCGCCGAACAGGTCGTCGCCGAGATCGAGGCCGCAGGCGGCACCGCCACCGCGCACACCGGTGACGTGGCCGATCACCAACAGGCCCAGGAACTCGTCCAGTTGGCGGTCGACACGTACGGCCAACTGGACATCCTCGTCAACAACGCCGGCATCCTCCGCGACCGCATGATCTTCTCGATGACCGAGCAGGAGTGGGACTCGGTCATCCACGTCCACCTCAAGGGGCACTACAACACCAGCCACTTCGCGGCCCGCCACTGGCGCGAGGCCTCGAAGGCCGCCGGTGGTCCCGTGTACGGGCGCATCATCAACACCTCGTCCGAGGCGTTCCTCGCGGGCTCGGCCGGTCAGCCCAACTACGCCGCCGCGAAGGGCGGCATCGTGGGGCTCACCACCTCCACCGCGCTCGCCCTCGCCAAGTACGGCGTCACCGCCAACGTCATCTGCCCCAGGGCCCGTACCCGTATGACGGAGGACGTCTTCGCCGGGTTCGCCGAGCCGGAGGACGGGCTCGACCCGCTCGCGCCCGAACACGTCGCCCCGCTCGTCGGCTACCTCGCCTCACCCGCCGCCGCGAACGTCAACGGCCAACTCCTCGTGGTGCACGGCGGCATGGTCGCCGTCGTCGACCGGCCCAGGGTGCAGGCGAAGTTCGACACGGCCAAGGACGCGTTCACGTACGAGGAACTCGACGCGGTGCTCACGCCGCACTACAAGGACCGGCCCCCGAACGAGACGTTCGCGGCCTCGGAGGTGCTCGGCCTCAAGCACGGCTGAGCCCGGCCGAGGCGAAGGCCGACGGATACGACTGAACAGACGCGACTGAGGGGCCCGGCTTCCGCCGGGCCCCTCAGAGATACGTTTCCTCACATCGAGTGTCGAGCGTTACGCCTCATCGGCGCGCGGCCCACGATGCCGCCCGCGCGGCCTCGACTCCTGGTCGCCGCCCGTCATGGGCGGCGAGGACACCTCGCCGCGGTGTCGACCCGAGCCGCCCCGCGCATGGCGCGCCGCCTCCGTGTCGAACTCGACATCCGTGCCGTTGCCTTCCGCCATCGGAACATTCACCCCGTAAACACGTACAAGATCCTTCAGTTGCAGCCGGGCGAGTCTAACGGTCCGTGGTACGGCCACCGAGGGGCGCCTGCGCCAGTGGGACGGGGCGCGTCGCGGTGGGCTCCGGCGGTGCGGATTCCTCCTTCGGTTCCCTTCGTCGCGGGCCGGGTTCGGGCGTGGGGATCCTCGCGAGGCCGCACGGCACGTCCTCGGTGACGTACGGGAGGGAGAGCTCCCCCTCGCGCGAGAAGAAGCCGCTGCCCGCGAGCCATCCGGCCGGCGCCGCCACCTGGTGCATCCGGCCCTCCGCGGGCCGCCACAGGCCGAGCCACGGGGAGCCGCCCTCCGCGCTCGTCACGTGCAGCGCCACCGCGCAGCCCTCCGGCATCAGCGACTGGCCGGGCTGGATGGCGAACGGCGTCAGCTCGCAGTCGGCGAGGCGCAGCGACTCCGGGAAGCGGATCGGCAGCGTACTGCCCAACACGCCCCAGCCGAGCCGGAGTTGACCCGGCGTCGGGGCGTCCGAGCGGAGCAGGATCAGGCCGCTGTCGAGATCGGCGAGGAGCAGCCGGTCCTCGCTGTCCTCGGCGATCTGGAGGAGCGGGGAGACCTCGCCGCCCCGGTCCAGATCCACCACCACCGTCTTCACCGGGCCGCCGCCGTCCGCCTCCGAGGGCGCGCGGTCGAGCGCGAGCAGCCGGGCCTCGCGGGACAGCCAGACTCCGCCCGAGCAGTGCCCCGGCACCTCGGCGAGCAGCTCGGGCCCGAAGCCGGCGCCCGCCACCTGCCACACCGCGGTCGACTCCTCGCCGGCCGCCAGCGCGTACGCACACCGCCCGTCGGGCGCGGGCGGCAGCAGGGTCAGCTCCTCGCACTCCACGGCCCCGAGCGGCACCTCGCCCGTGCCGGGGCCCGTCGGGTAGAGCAGCGAGAACATCTGGCGCCCGGCGGCGGCGCGGTGGATCAGCACCCGCCCGTCGGTCAGAGGCAGCACGGCGGTGCCGGGCTCCTCGGGCTGGGGTCCTGGCAGCGGGACCGCGTACGGCTCGGGTCCGTCCAGGGTCCAGCGCTCGGGGAACCAGGAGTCGGGGCTCGCACCGTGCTGCGCGAGCCGTGCCGCATACGTCGCGTCCATCGTGAGCACACATCCGGTGTGCGGCGGTCGTGCCCGAGTCTCCGGCGTGGGTTCGGTGGCCAGGGCCGTCATGGATCAGTCACCTCCGCTTGTTCGGGCCGACGCTAGTTTTCGCACGAACCTCCGTGGCACCTCGCGCCCGCCGTTTCACACGAAAGGTGGGCCATGCCCCGAATTGGCTGTGAACCGTGAGTGCCGTGTGCTCTCCTGCTCCCTTCTTCCGGAACCGGCCGGACTTGGGGGTGGGGCGGGCGGCGCAGGTAACCTGTCTGCGTGCCCCGTCTGTCTGAAGTAACCACCGCGCTCGAAGCCCTCTGGCCCCCGGCCCTCGCCGAGGGATGGGACGCGGTCGGCACGGTCGCCGGCGACCCGGACGCCGAGGTCAGCCGGGTCCTGTTCGCCGTCGACCCGGTCCAGGAGATCGTCGACGAAGCGGTGAAGCTGGGCGCGGACCTGCTGGTCACGCACCACCCGCTCTACCTGCGCGGTACGACGACGGTGGCGGCCTCCACGTTCAAGGGCCGCGCCGTCCACACGCTGATCAAGAACGACATCGCGCTGCACGTCGCGCACACCAACGCCGACAAGGCCGACCCCGGCGTCTCCGACGCACTCGCGGGCGCCCTCGACGTCCGTGTCGTACGCCCGCTGGTCCCGGACCCCACCGACCCCGCGGGCCGCCGCGGCCTCGGCCGGGTCTGCGAGCTGGAGCACCCGCTGACGCTGCGCGAGCTCGCGGGCCGCGCCGCCGACCGGCTGCCGGCCACCGCGCAGGGCATCCGCGTCGCGGGGGACCTCGACGCGACCGTCCGTACCATTGCGGTGAGCGGTGGCTCCGGCGACAGCCTCTTCGACGACGTACGTGCGGCGGGCGTCGACGCTTTCCTCACCGCGGACCTGCGCCACCACCCGGTGAGCGAGGCCCGCGAAACCACGCCTCTCGCGCTGCTCGACGCGGCGCACTGGGCCACCGAGTGGCCCTGGTGCGAGCTGGCCGCAGCTCAGCTCGACGAGATCTCCGACCGTGAGGGATGGGGCCTGCGGGTCCACGTCTCGAAGACGGTCACCGATCCCTGGACCGCCCACGCGGCGTCCGCCCGCCCGTCGCCCGCCACCACCCCTCCAGCGAGCGCTACGCGCACCCCTTCTGACTCGTCTGTATCTACTTTTGGAGCCCCCAACTGAACGCCGCGCCCGCCGACCAGATCCGTCTTCTCGACGTCCAGGACCTGGACACCCGCCTCCAGCAGCTCGCGTACAAGAAGCGGTCGCTGCCCGAGCACGCCGAGATCGAGTCGCTGACCAAGGACCTCACGCAGCTGCGCGACCTGCACGTCGCCGCGACGACCGAGGAGAGCGACTGCGCCCGCGAGCAGACCAAGGCCGAGCAGGACGTCGACCAGGTCCGTCAGCGTGCCGCCCGCGACCAGAAGCGCCTCGACTCCGGCGCGGTCACGTCCCCCAAGGACCTGGAGAACCTGCAGCGCGAGATCGCCTCGCTCGCCAAGCGCCAGGGTGACCTGGAGGACGTCGTCCTCGAGGTCATGGAGCGCCGTGAGTCCGCGCAGGAGCGCGCGGGTGAGCTGGCCGAGCGCCTCTCCTCGGTGCAGGCCAAGGCCGACGACGCGACCGCGCGGCGCGACGAGGCGGCTGCCGTCCTCGACGCCGACATCGCCGCCGCCACCAAGGAGCGTGAGGTCGTCGCCGGGTCGATCCCTGCGGACCTGCTGAAGCTGTACGACAAGCTTCGCGAGAAGGAGGGCGGGGTCGGTGCGGCGAAGCTGTTCCAGCGGCGCTGTGAGGGGTGCCGGCTCGAGCTGAACATCACCGAGGTGAACGAGGTTCGGGCGGCGGCCGCTGACGCGGTGCTGCGGTGTGAGAACTGTCGGCGGATTCTGGTGCGGACGTCGGAGTCGGGGCTGTAGGCCACTCCAGCCCCGCCGGCGTTTGAGGCGCGGGGTGCGGGGCAGAGCCCCGCGACCGCAACGCCGGTGCGGCCTGCCGGAAGGGAAAGATGTGGCACCCCCAGACCTCGGGTCACCTTCGACGTTCGTGCTGCTGCGGCACGGGGAGACCGCGCTGACTCCCGAGAAGCGGTTCTCCGGGAGTGGGGGCGCGGACCCCGTGCTCTCCGACGTCGGGCGGCGGCAGGCCGAGCGGGCCGCCGCGGCGCTGGTCACCCGCGGTGACGTCGAGGTGATCGTGGCCTCGCCGCTCGCCCGCTGCCGCCAGACCGCCGAGGTCACCGCCGCGCGGCTCGGGCTCGACGTACAGGTCGACGAGGGGCTGCGCGAGACGCACTTCGGGGCGTGGGAGGGGCTCACGTTCAAGGAGGCCGGTGCCCGCTACCCGGACGACCTGAACGCCTGGCTCGCCTCGCCCGACGCCGCCCCGACCGGCGGGGGTGAGAGCTTCGCCGAGGTCGCGGAGCGGGTCGCCGAGGCGCGGGACCGGCTGACCGTCGCGTACCGGGGGCGTACCGCCCTGCTGGTCAGCCATGTGACGCCGATCAAGACGCTGGTGCGGCTCGCGCTCGGCGCGCCCGCCGAGGCGATGTTCCGCATGGAGCTCGCGGCGGCGTCCCTGACCACGGTCGCGTACTACGCGGACGGGAACGCGAGCGTGCGCTGCCTCAACGAGACAGCGCACCTCGGGTCGTAAACGCTCAGCGTCAGCGCAGCGACGCCGCCTCGCGGGCCAGGGCCTCCACCCGGCCCCAGTCCTTCGCCGCGATCGCGTCGGCCGGGAGCATCCAACTGCCGCCCACGCAGCCGACGTTCTTCAGCGCGAGGTAGCCGGGCGCGTTGGCCGGGGAGACGCCGCCCGTGGGGCAGAAGCGGGCCTGCGGCAGCGGGCCCGCCAGCGACTTCAGGTACGCGGTGCCGCCCGCGGCCTCCGCCGGGAAGAACTTCATCTCCTGCACGCCGCGCTCCAGCAGCGCCACGACCTCCGACGTCGTGGAGACGCCGGGCAGGAACGGCACGCCCGACCCCTTCATCGCGTCGAGCAGCGTGTCCGTCCAGCCGGGGCTGACCAGGAAGCGGGCGCCCGCGGCCACCGAGTCGGCGACGTTCGCGGGGTTGATCACGGTGCCCGCGCCGACGACGGCGTCCGGGACCTCTGCGGCGATCGCCTTGATCGCGTCGAGCGCGGCGGGCGTGCGCAGGGTCACCTCGATGGCGGGGAGGCCGCCCGCGACGAGCGCCCGCGCGAGCGGCACCGCGTCGGCGATGTCCTCCACCACGACGACGGGAACGACGGGGGCGAGATCCAGCACGGAGGCGGAGGCGGCCGAGGTGGCGGCGGCGTCAGAGGAGGAGGTCATGGGGTCATCCTGCCCCGCCCGTAGCAGCCTGCGCAAAGGGCGTTGCACATGCTGCAATCGGCGAACCGCTGGGCCGTCGGACCGCCGGACCGCTGGGCCGCCGGGGCTCAGTGGACCTCGTCCACCAGTACGTCCAGGTTCCACGGCCGCCCGGCCTTCGCGGGCTCCTCGACCTCCACGACGTAACCGAGGTCCCGCAGTACGTCGACGAGCTCGGCGGGTCCGGCCGGCGCGGACCCCGCCATCAGCAGCGACCGGACGATCCGCCCCTTGGTCGCCTTGTTGAAGTGGGAGACGACCTTGCGGGTCGGCGCGTGCAGCACGCGCACCGTCGCCGTCCGCTCCGCGATCGTGCCGTCCGAGGCCTTCGGCTTCCACGCGCTCGCGTACGCCGACGAGCGGAGGTCGAGGACGAGCCCGTCCCCGGCGGCCTCCGGCATCACCTCGGCCATCGGCCCGCGCCAGTACGCCCCGAGCGCGCCGAGGCCCGGCAGCTTCACGCCCATCGAGCACCGGTAGGAGGGGATCCTGTCGGTGACGCCGACCGCGCCCCACAGGCCGGAGAAGACGAGCAGCGACTTCGCCGCCCGCTTCTTCGCGGCCGCGTCGAGGGAGGCCAGGTCCAGGGCGTCGTACAGGACGCCCGTGTAGATCTCGCCGGCCGGGCGCGCGCCCGCCGTGCGCAGCTCCGTGTTCTTGGCGATCTCGCCGCGCAGCCCCTCGCTCAGGCCGAGCACCTCGCGCGCCTTCTCCTCGTCGGCGCTGCACAGCTCGACCAGTTCGTCGAGGACGGCCGCCCGCGCCTCGGCGAGCCCCTGGAGGGCGAGGCCCTCGGGCTTCAGCGGCGCCCCGCGTCCGGAAGCGGCCTTACCCTCCGACGGCGGCAACAGCACAAGCACGGGGCACTCCTCAAGCACGTACGGAACAACTGTCGATCGAGGCCCAGCCTACGGCGTGCCTTCCCCGCGGCCCGCGCCTACGCTCGTGCCATGCCCCGCCGCCACTTGCGAGTGACCGGCGCGGCACGGGAGCCGCTCGGTGCCGTGCTGCGCGAACTGCGTACGAAGCTGGAGGTGCCCGAGGAGTTCCCGGCCGACGTCGTCGCGGAGGCGGAGCGGGTCGCGGCCGATCCGCCGTGGCTGCCGGACCGCGACGAGACGGCGATCCCCTTCTTTACGATCGACCCGCCGACGTCCACCGATCTCGACCAGGCCATGCACCTGTCCCGGCGCCCCGGCGGCGGCTACCGCGTGCGGTACGCGATCGCCGACGTCGCCGCGTACGTCGCACCCGGCGGCGCCCTCGACGTCGAGGCGCACCGCCGCGTCACCACGCTCTACTTCCCCGACGAGAAGGTCCCGCTGCACCCCACCGTGCTCAGCGAGGGTGCCGCCAGCCTGCTGCCCGACCAGACCTGCCCGGCCGTCCTGTGGACGATCGACCTGGACGCCGACGGGCGCGCCGAGTCCACCGACGTCGTCCGCGCCCTCGTCCGCAGCCGCGCCAAGCTCGACTACGCGGGCGTGCAGAAGGCCATCGACGACGGGAGCGCCGAGGAGCCGGTCGCCCTGCTCAAGGGCATCGGGCTGCTCCGCGAACAGCTGGAGGTCGAGCGCGGCGGCATCTCGCTCAACGTGCCCGAGCAGGAGATCGTCGCGAGCGACGCCGCGTACGAACTCGCCTACCGGGCCCCGCTGCCCGCCGACTCGTGGAACGCCCAGATCTCGCTCCTCACCGGCATGGCCGCCGCCGACCTGATGCTCGCGGCCGGTACCGGCATCCTGCGCACGCTGCCCACCGCCCCCGACGGCGCGGTCGGCCGACTGCGCCGCACCGCGCACGCGCTGCACATCGAGTGGCCGCACCACGTCCCCTACTCCGACCTGGTCCGCTCCCTCGATCCGCGCATCCCGCACCACGCGGCGTTCCTCCAGGAGTGCACGACGCTGTTGCGCGGCGCGGGCTACACGGCCTTCCACGGTGGCGAGACCCCGGCCCTCGCCACGCACGCCGCCGTCGCCGCGCCCTACACCCACTGCACGGCCCCGCTGCGCCGCCTCGTCGACCGTTACGCGTCCGAGCTGTGCCTGGCCGCGTGTGCCGAACGGGGCGTTCCCGAATGGGTGTTGACGGCTCTGGACGCCCTCCCGAAGGAGATGGCGGACGGCACCCGGCGGGCGAACACCGTGGAGCGCGAGTGCGTCGACATCGTCGAGGCGGCGCTCCTGCGGCACCGGGTCGGCGAGCTCTTCGACGCGGTGGTGGTGGACGTGAAGGACCGCGAACCGGCCGCCGGTACCGTGCAGTTGACCGAGCCGGCCGTCGTCGCCCGGGTCGAGGGCGGTACGGCCGCGCTGCCGCTGGGGGAGCGGCTGCGGGTCCGGCTCACGCAGGCGGACCCGGGCTCGACGAAGGTGCTGTTCACGCCGGCGTGAGCCGCTGCTCCAGGAGGCGCGCGAGCCGCTCGGGATCCTCCGCGTGCAACCGCACCAGACGGATGTCCTGCGGCCGCCCGAAGAACGTGAAGTGTTGTACAGGGGAGGCGAGTTCGATGGTGACACTGGTCTGCGCGCCGACATCCAGATTCAGCTCGCCCTCGCGCGGTGTGTGCGTGTACTTGTTCTCGTGGCGCACGGCGGCGATCCGCTCCAGTGGTATCCGCAGATCCACGTGGGCGGCGCGACGCACCCGTATCGCGTCATCGGTGACCACGTGCGGCCGGGTGACGGACGCCGCGTGCAGGCCGAGCACCATCAACACCGTGTAGACGTCGAGGACCAGGACGACGTGGTGGAGCGTGGGCCAGTCGCGCAGCAGCGCCCACATCCCGACGGACTCGACGACGCACACGAACGTGACGCCGTACATCATCACGGCCTGACCACGCGCGTACGGAAAGACGCTCGCCCCGACCGGAACCCCGTGCCGCCGCCGCGCCACCCACCGCACAAGGCTGACAAACACCCGCACCTCATGCCCAACGATCCGGCGGACTGTGGCGAGGGCGCGCCGCGACGTCCGGAGTGCTGTCACGGCGCACCGCCCTCTGCGGCCGTCCGCAGCGCACGCCGGACGGCCTCGGCCTGGGCGGGGGAGAAGTCGGCGAGGAAAGTGTCGAGCAGCGCCTTCCCGTCCCCGAGCGCCTCGCCGGCCGGCAGATCCGGCGGCACGCACGCGGCCAGCGCCCGCGCCGCCTCGGCCACCCGGGGGTCGTCCACCGGGGCGGCGGCGAGCGCGTCGAGCCTCGCGTACACGTCCCGGGCGGCCGCGAGGGCGTCGGGGCCGGAGAGGGCGGGCAGCAGCACCGACATCAGCCGCTCGCGATCCTCGGGCGGTGCCGCCGTGTCGATGAGGGCGAGCACCTCGCGGTCCTTCGCGGCCATCGGCGAGTCGAGCAGGTCGTCCTCCAACTCGCCGAGGAACGCGGTCAGTTCGGGCGACAGCGGCCCCTCGGCGGGCAGCCGCCCCCGTTCGGCGTCGGACAGCAGGGACCGCAGCCGCTCCCGCCGCGCATGGATGGCCGCCTCCTGCCGGGCCAGATCGGCGTCCAGTTCGGCGAGCACCTCGACGAGGTCGCGCCCCGCGTCCTCCGCGAGCACGTCCCGCACCTCGGGCAGCCCGAGCCCCAGCTCGGTCAGGCGCCGGATCCGGGCGAGCTCGATGGCGTGCCGCAGCCCGTACTCCCGGTACCCATTGCCGAGCCGCTCGGGCTCGGGCAGCAGTCCGAGGTGGTGATAGTGCCTGATGGCGCGTGTGGTGACACCGACGATCCGGGCCAGCTCTCCGATCCGCATGACCTCAGTAGAAACGTTGACGCTACGGCAGGGTCAAGCGGACGGGGCCCTCCGCACCGCCGGGTAGGATGGCCGCACGGCAGACGAGCCGGGCGGGCGGCCGCGTGGGGTTCTTCGGAACCTCCCGAGGAACGTCCGGGCTCCACAGGGCAAGGTGGTGGCTAACGGCCACCCGGGGTGACCCGCGGGACAGTGCCACAGAAAACAGACCGCCGGGGACCGCAAGGCCCTCGGTAAGGGTGAAACGGTGGTGTAAGAGACCACCAGCGCCTGAGGCGACTCAGGCGGCTAGGTAAACCCCACCTGGAGCAAGGTCAAGAGGGACCGCCTCTTCGGAGACGGTTCTGCGCGGACGATCGAGGGCTGCCCGCCCGATGTCCGCGGGTAGACCGCAGGAGGCCGGTGGCAACGCCGGTCGTAGATGGATGGCCGTCTCCCCGAGGCCCGCGAGGACCTCGGGTGACAGAACCCGGCGTACAGCCCGACTCGTCTGCCGCTCACACCTCCGGCCACCGTCAGAGCGCCGCGCCGTGCGTGGAGCGGATCTGCTGGCGGCGGTGGTCCCGCTTCTCCTGGCGGCGCTGCTTGCGCTTCTTCGGGGTGTGCTCCGTTTCGTGGTCCTCGTCCGTGGTCGCCTCTGCGGCGGCCTGCTCCGCGGGCTCCCGTATCAGGGAGTCGTCGAGGAGGTCCTCCGGTGGGGCCGTGAGGGATGCCGTCCAGTCGGCGGACTCGCGGGTCGCGCCGTTCACCGCGGGGCTCAGGCGGATGCGCAGGTCGTCCAGGTCCGCCGCCGGGACGCGGAAGGCGTAGGTCGTGGTGCCGGTGCGGCGGCGGCGCAGTTCGGTGTGCAGGCCGGCGAGGATGTCCTGGTCGGCGTCGTACGTGCGGACGGCACGGGTGTCGCCCGCCCACATCTGGACGCGGGCGGTGAGACGCATCCGTACGCCGCCCTTCGCGCGGCGCAGCGCGTCGGAGCGCTCCTTGGTGTGCTGCTCGACCGCCCTCGTGTGCGCGGCCTCGCTGGAGTAGCCCCTGCGCGGCGCGCGACGCGGGTGCTCGGCGTGGTGCGCACGCATGGCGCGGCGCACGCCCGGGGCCATGTTCTTCACGCGGACCGTGAAGCGGACGTAGGTGTCACCCTCCTCGTGGTCCCGGTCCAGGTAGGTGGGCGCGAAGGGTTCTATCTCGTCGATCGTCACGGCGAGGCCGCTGTCGAGCGTGGTCCACTCGCCCACTTCCGGGGCTGTGTCCGGTTCTGCCGTGTCGGCGTCCGTGGGCATGAGTCCGCCTTTCAAGTGGATAGGGGTTATGTCCAGTATGCGAGTAATGGCTGTGTAAAGGGATGCGGGGCGTATGCGCAGGTGAGGAAGGTGCGGAGAGGAAGAATTGCCTCTTCATTTACGTGCCACTTACAGCTAGCGTCTGTGGGCATGAGTGAGCAGGGCGTCACGGGGGCTGCCGCAACCCCGGACACGAACGACAGCGACAGCACGGATCCGGTCGGCAGGCTCGACCGGTTGCCCGTAGGGCCCTGGCATCGCCGGCTGACCGCGATCGTCGGCATCGGTGCCTTCTTCGACCTCTACGAGGTGTTCCTCGGCGGCGTGCTCGCCGCCGCGCTCGCCGAGTCCTGGCAGCTGTCCGGCACCGAGAAGTCGTGGCTGATCGCCTCCGGGTTCCTCGGCATGTTCGTCGGCGCGAACGTGCTGTCCGTGCTCGCCGACCGGTTCGGGCGGCGCAAGATGTTCCTGGTCAACCTGGGGATGTACTCGCTGTTCTCGCTGGCGTGCGCCTTCGCGCAGGACGCCACCCAGCTCTCCGTGCTGCGGTTCCTCGCCGGGCTCGGGCTCGGCGCCGAACTGGTGCTCGTCGACACGTACTTGGCGGAGTTCCTGCCCCGCAAGGTGCGCGGGCGCTACATCGCCTGGGCCTACACCCTCGGCTTCGTCGGCGTGCCCGTCGCGGCGCTGCTCGGCGCCCGACTCGTCGCCAAGCACGAGCTGTTCGGCATCGACGGCTGGCGCTGGCTGCTCGTCGCGGGCGCGCTCGGCGCCGCGTTCATCCAGCTCCTGCGGACCCGGCTGCCGGAGTCGCCGCGCTGGCTGGCCTCGCGGGGACGGACGGCGGAGGCGGACGCGGTGGTGCGGGACATCGAGGAGCGGGTGGGTGTCACCACGGAGGCGGCTGCTCCCGTTGTTCCGGCCCCGCGCGCCGAAACCCCGGAACCGGCCGCCGCGAAGGTCCCGCTGGGCCAGATGTTCAAGGCCCCGTACGCGCGCCGCACCGTCATGTGGTGGATCTTCCAGATCCTGCAGACCGTCGGCTACTACGGCTTCGGTTCGCTGGCCCCGGTCGTCCTCCAGGCCAAGGGGCACACCGTCACGGAGTCCCTCTCGTACGCGGCCCTCAGCTACCTCGGCTACCCGGTGGGCTCGGCGCTGTCCGTGCCGCTGATCGACCGGATCGAGCGGCGCACGCTCATCATCCTGTCGGCGCTCGGGATCGCCGCGTTCGGCCTGGTCTTCGGGTTCGCGGAGGCGTCCTGGCTGATCGTCGGGGCGGGCTTCCTGCTCACCGTCAGCAGCAACGTCTTCTCGAACGCCTTCCACGTCTACCAGACGGAGATCTTCCCGACGGGCATGCGCTCCAGCGCCATCGGCATTGCCTACTCGCTGTCCCGGCTCACCTCGGTCGTGCTGCCGTTCATCGCGATCGACGTGCTCGAGGACCTGGGCGCGGACGCGGTGTTCATCGGCTCGGGTGTGCTGATGCTGATCCTGTGCCTGAACGTACGGATCCTGGGGCCGCGGACGACGGGGCGGAGCCTGGAGTCGATCTGACGGCAGGGTCTAGGGTCCTTCTGACGGATCAGGCTGGATGCGGGAGGCCGCACGATTCGGCTCCGTGAGCGGGGTCTGGTGCGTGCAGCTGCAAGGCGGAGGAGGGCGTCAACGCGGAGCGTTGGCAACCGACGACAACGCCGCAGATGTGCGTGCCAGGGCCCGCGACTCCAGCAAGATCCGTCAGAAGGGCCCTAGGAGGGTGGGTTCACGTGGGGGCGGGACGCCGCGATGAACTGGTGGATGAGGCCGCGCGATTCGTCGCGTACGACCCTGAGTTGCTCGCGGTCGTCGGCCGTGGGGATGCGGTCGACGGACGCCATCGCCTCTTGGGCGAGGCCGGCAAGCGACGGGGCCTCGGTGAGCAGCTCGACGCGGAACATCGCCTCCATCGCCGCCGCCCTCAACCGGAAGGCCTCGCGCCGCAGTTCGTGCACGTCCGCCGTCTCGCCGGGCCGGTCGACGTGCTCGGGGAACCAGCGATCCAGCTGCCCCCGCCGGTAGTTGGCGAGCGCCCCGCCGAACGCGCAGTACGCGTCGATGCGTTCCTGGCGGAGCCGTTCCGTGCGCGTGAAGTCCTGGCCGCGGGCGGCCGTGCGGCTCTGCAGTACGTGGCTGAGGCCCGCGCCCATGAGGGTGCCGAGGACCGCTATGACGCTGGTGATGACGACGACCATGGGTACACCCAACCAGTCACGGCCGTACCGGCACCACCAGAGGTGTCCCGGTCCGCGGGTGCGGCAGCACCTCGACCGGGTGCTGGTACACGTCGCTGAGCAGCGGTCCTTCGAGCACCTCGGACGGCGGGCCGACCGCCGTGATGCGCCCGTCGTGCAGCACCGCGACCCGGTCGGCGTGCGCGGCGGCCAGGCCCAGGTCGTGCAGGACGACGGCCACCGCGTCGCCCGCGGCGGCCCGTTCCCGGCACACCCGCAGGACCAGTTCCTGGTGGCGCAGGTCGAGCGCGGCCGTCGGCTCGTCCAGGAGCAGCAGCCCCGCGCACTGGGCGAGGATCCGGGCCAGGGCGACCCGGGCGCGCTCGCCGCCGGACAGCGCCGAGAAGGGGCGGGCGGTGAACGCCTCGGTCTCCGTCGCCGCGAGGGCCGCCGCGACCGCCGCGTCGTCCTCGTCCTCGCGCTCCGTGCCCGCCCACGGCGCCCGGCCCATCCGGACGACGTCCGCCACCGGGAACGGGAAGGAGAGCGTCGCCGACTGCGGCAACAGGGAGCGGCGCAGCGCGAGTTCGGCCGGTGACCAGGCATCGGTCGGCCGTCCGTGGATGCGCAGCTCGCCGGATGCGGCCGGGAGGTCCGCCGCCAGGGCCGCCAACAGGGTTGATTTCCCGGCCCCGTTGGGCCCGACCAGTGCGAGCACCTCGCCCGCTCGCACGTCCAGGTCGACGCCGGACAGGACCGGCCTCCCGCCCAGGTCCACGTGCAGGGCGCGGGCCTCGGCGACCGTGTCCCCGGCGGCGTACCGCTCGGGCAGCGTGCGGTGGCGCGGGCCCCGCAGCAGCGTGCTCCAACGGCCCTTCATGCCCAGCCTCCTTGCTTACGACGGGTGCGGCGCAGCAGCCAGAAGAAGAACGGGCTGCCGGTCAGCGCGGTGAGCACCCCGATGGGCAGTTCGGCGGGCGCCGCCACCGTGCGGGCGGCGAGGTCGGCCGCGACCAGGACGGCGGCGCCGCCGAGCGCGCTGCCCGGGACCAGGAAACGGTGTCCCGGACCCGCGAGCATCCGCAGCAGGTGCGGGATCACCAGGCCCACGAAGCCGATGACACCGGAGACCGCCACGGCCGCCGCCGTAAGGAGCGCGATGACGAGGATCAGCGTGATCCGGAGCCTCTCGACATCGACGCCCAGGTGCCGAGCCGGGCGTTCGCCGAGCGACAGCAGGTCCAGCTTGCGGGAGTAGAAGGGCGCCAGGAGCAGCCCGACGGCCGCGCAGGGCAGCACCGCGAGCACCTTCGGCCAGGTCGCCTGCGCCAGCGAGCCGAGCTGCCAGAACGTGATCTGGTTGACGGCGGCGGCATCGGCGTAGGAGAGGAACAGACCGATCAGGGCGCCCGCGAAGGCGTTCACGGCGATGCCCGTGAGGATGAGCGTGACGACCTCCGTGCGGCCGCCCGAGCGGGACATCACGTACACGATCAGGACCGTTGCGAGGCCCGACACGAACGCGCAGGCCGTGATGGTCCACGTACCGAAGAAGTTCAGGCCGAGCGCGATGCAGGCCACCGCGCCGACCGCCGCGCCCGAGGAGATCCCGATGACGCCGGGCTCGGCGAGCGGGTTGCCGAACACGCCCTGCATGAGCGCGCCTGCGCAGCCGAGCGAGGCGCCGACGAGGAGGGCGAGGACGACGCGGGGCAGGCGTACGTTCCACAGGACGGATTCGCCGACCCGGTCGAGCGCGGCACCTCCCAGGCCGAGCCGGTGCTGCACGGACCCGAGGATGTCCCCCGGTGCGATGCCGTACGCCCCGATCCCGGCGGAGACCAGGGCGAGGACGACCAGGGCCGAGGCCAGACAGAGCGTCAGAAACCATGTGCGACCGCGTGGTTGGGGGCTTGGCGGTCCGTCGGGTGGCGCTCCGGGCGCCGTGGGTTTCGTCACCGTCGCCGCCATGTCACGCGCCGTCCTTCCCGTACAGCTGGTCCACGATCGAGCGCAGCACCTGGTCCGTGCGCGGGCCGTAGTTGAGGAGTACGCCGTCGTCGACGGAGACCACCCTGCGGTCGACGCCCGCCGGGGTCTCGGCGACGCCGGGGATCTTCACCAGGCCGTCCATGCCCCCGACGGAGTCGAGTCCCTTGGTCATGACGAGGATCGCGTCCGGCGCGGCCTTCGCGAGGGCCTCACTGGTGATCGCGGTGAAGTCCTTCTTCAGGCCCGAGTCCGCGCCCGCGTCGACCGCGCCCGCCGCTTGGAGCAGTGAGGTCGCGCCGGACTCCTTGCCGCCGATGAGGTAGACGGAGGCCGAGCCGCGGAGGTAGAGGAAGGCGACGCGCGGCTTGTCGCCGTGCCGCGCCGGGATGTCCTTCTGCACGGCCGCGATCCGGTCCTCCGACCGCTGCGTCAACTCCCGCCCGGCGGACGGGACTCCGAGTGTTTTCGCGACCGCCTGGATACGGGTGCCGACGTCGTCGAGGCCCTTCGCCGGGTCGATCACGACGACCGGGACGCCCGCGTCGCGGATCTGCTGCATCGCCTCGTCGGGGCCCGAGGTCGTCTCGGCGAGGACCAGGTCCGGCTTGAGCGAGAGCACGTTCTCCGCGGAGACGTCGTGGTTGCGGGTGACCACCGGCAGCTTCTTCGCCTGGTCGAACGTGGCCGTGATGTCCCGCGCCACGACCCGCTTGCCGAGCCCGAGGGTGAAGGCGATCTCGCTGAGGCTGCCCGACAGCGGAACGATCCGGTCGGCCCGCTTCACCGTGACCTTCTCGCCGTCGGCCGAGGTCACCGTGGCCGGGAGCTCCGGTTTCGGTGTCGGGGCGAGCGGTTCGAGGCGGTTCGAGGTCGCGGCCGCCTTGGCTCCGCCGCCGGATCCGGTCGCATCCGTCCCCGCGTTCGTCTTGGTGGAGCCGCCGCCGCAGGCCGTGGCGAACAGGGCGAGGACGGCGACGAGTACGCAGATCAGCGCGCCGGTCCGTCGGATGGCGGGCGGGGCGGGAGCGGCTGGCGTCGGCACGCGGGTTCCGTCCTGTCGTAAGCGGAGGGGCTGTTGGCAGAAGCGATCATAGTTTAGGTTAGCCTTACCTAAGTCGCCAGGGTCTGCGTCAGGACCCTGTGGCGTCTGGTGCTGGAGTCCCGGAGGAACCGTCATGATCCGACGCGCACCCCTACGCGTCTTTGCTCTCGCCCTGTTCGCGGGCCTGCTCGCCGCCCTGCTGCCGGCCCCCGGAGCGCACGCCGCGACCCGCACCGTGCAGGGCGGCCGGCTCGACTGGGGCGTCAAGTCGTCCTTCCAGAGCTACATCACAGGGCCCATCGCGAAGGGGAGTTACACCCTGACCGGGGGAGCGGCGACCGTCGGCGCGAGCGGGTTCCGCTTCCACTCGGCCAGCGGCGGCTACGACGGCTCGACCGGCGTCTTCAACTCCTCGTTCTCCGGCGGCGTGCACTTCGTCGGGCACAAGAAGGACGACGGTTCGCACGAACTCGACATGACGATCAGCAACCCGAGCGTCCGCATCGCGGGCGGCGGCGGGACGCTCCACGTCGATGTCGTGAGCAAGGCGAAGGGCACCGGGACGGTCACGTCGTCCCGTCAGGTGCCCTTCGCCTCCCTCTCCCTGGGCGGGATCGACATGAAGGGCGACGGCAACGCCGTGACCCTCAACGGCGTGCCCGCCACGCTGACTTCGCAGGGCGCCAAGTCCTTCGCCGGCTACTACACGGCGGGCACCGCGCTCGACCCGGTCAGCCTGTCCGCCGACGTCGAGCCCAAGAAGGACGCCGCGAAGCCTTCACCCACCGCGACGGTCGGGGCCGAGGAGAAGAAGGCCAAGAAGGACGACACCGACACGGACACCGGCACCGTCCGGGACGGAGCCGTCGACTGGGGCGTGCGCCGCACCTTCCGGGAGTACGTCACCGGCGACATCGCCCAGGGCGAATGGAAGCTCGCCGACGGGGCGCGGGACGGCGGCGCGCTGTTCCGCTTCCCCGAGGGCGAAGGGTCGTACGACAAGAAGAAGCAGACCCTGGACGCCGAGTTCACCGGGTCGGTGCGGTTCACCGGGAAACACGGGCTCGACCTGAAGTTCGCGGACGTGTCCGTCGACGTGGCCGACGGCAAGGGCACGCTGCGCGCCGACGTCACCGGCGAAGGCCGAACCCGTGAGGACACCGCGCTCGTGACCTTCGACGTCGACGAACTCGCCGCGAAGGACGGGCTCGTACGGGTCGACGAGGCTCCGGCGAAGCTCACCGCCGCCGGGGCGAAGGCCTTCGGCGGCATGTACCGCAAGGGGGCCGCGATGGACCCGGTCTCCCTCGCGGTCGCGCTCGACGCCGACGCCGCACTGCCCGCACTTCCGGACCTCGGCAGCTCCGCCTCGCCGAGCCCCGACAACAGCTCCGCCGCCCCGAAGGCCAAGTCCGCCTCGGCGGCGGAGGGTTCGGGGCTCTCCGGTGGCGCGGTCTCCGGGATCGTCGCCGTCGTGGCCCTCGTGCTCGCCGCCGCCGGATTCCTGGTCCTTCGCTCGCGCCGTTCCCCGCGCCCCTGAACGGGCTCTCCCACTTGAAGAGTTGAGGTAAGCAGCAGATGTCCCGCACTGGAAACCCCATCACCAGACACCCGATAGCCCTCGCCGCCGCGACCGCCGTCGCACTCGGCAGCGGCGCGCTGAGCCTCCCCGCCTTCGCCGCCGAAAAAGCCGCTCCCGGCGCCGAAAAGGCCGCGCCCGGCATCGAGTTGAAGGACGGCACCCTCGACTGGGGCATCAAGGAGTCCTTCCGCAAGTACGTCACCGGCATCGCCCTCGGGAAGATCGATGCCAACGACGGGGCCACGCAGGCCGCCGACAACGGCGCCTTCACCTTCGGCGGCGGCACGGGCACGTACGACACGGCGACGCACGGCACGGACACGAAGTTCAAGGGCGCAGTCCGGTTCGCCTCCATCGCGCACCGCTTCGACATCAAGGTCGCCGACGTGAAGGTGGTGACCTCCGGCAAGACCGGTCACATCGGCGCCGACGTCACCCTCAACGGCTCGACCCAGAACGACATCGAGTTCGCCACGCTCGACCTGTCCGCCGTGAAGCCGGGCCAGGGCGCGGGCGGCGCCATGACCTTCAAGGACATCCCGGCGACGCTCACCGCCGACGGCGCCAAGGCGTTCAACGGGATGTACAAGGAGGGCACCGCCCTCGACCCGGCGACCCTGACCGTCACCGCGGCCTCCGCCCCCACCTCGCCGGCGCCGACCAAGCCCCCGACGAAGTCGCCGTCCCCGACCGACACGGCCACCACGGCGCCGAAGCCCACGAAGACCGCGACCCCGACCGGCAAGCCGAGCGCGTCCGCGTCGACGGCCCCCGCGGCCGCCGTCTCCGGCGAGATCGTCGACGGCAATCTGGACTGGGGCGTCAAGGAGTCCTTCCGTACGTACATCACGGGGCCGATCGCCAAGGGCAAGGTCGAACTCTCCGGCGGCGCGGGCAAGAACGGCTCGGGCTACCGGTTCGGCGACGCGAGCGGCAGCTACGACGCCGACGCCAAGTCGCTGGACGCGAAGTTCGCGGGCAAGGTCCGCTTCCTCGGGCACAAGGAGGGCGGCGAGTACGCCCTCGACCTGCAGTTCAGCGAGCTGCGCGTGACGGCGGAGGGCGGCAGCGGCAAGCTCGTCGCCGACGTCTCCAGCAAGGACCAGGAGACCGGGAAGGTCTCCACGTACGACGGTCTGACCGTGGCCACCCTGAAGCTCGGCTCCGGCGCCCTGACCGCGAAGAACGACGTCGTCGAGCTGGACGGCGCCGCCGCCACCCTCACCTCGGGCGGCGCCAAGGCCTTCGGCGGCTTCTACGAGGCGGGCGCCGCGCTCGACCCGGTCACCGCGGCCGTCTCCCTCGACGAGAACGCCGAGCTTCCCGCGGGCTCCAACGGCGGTACGAGCGGCGGCACTTCGGGCACCACGGGCGGCACCGGCAGCGTCGGAACCGGCTCAACCACGGGCGGCACCGGCTCCACCACGGGTGGTTCGCTCGCCGCCACCGGCTCCGACGTCCCGGCCGGACCGCTCGCCGCGGCCGCCGCGCTGATCGCCGCGGCCGGTGCGGGCACGGTGTACGCCACGCGCAGGCGGCGCACGCGGTCCTGACCGCCCGCGCCCGGCCGTCGGTCGCCCGTCAGATCAGCGGCGGGCGGCCGAGCCGCGTCATCCGCCACACCGTCCGCCAGCGCATCGGGCGGCGCTCCCCGGCGGACGCGCGCAGCCCTTCCGCGAAGCCACCGGCCCAGGCGCGCAGGCCGCCGAGCGACCTCGTACGCAGCAGCGTGATGCCCGTCCATACCGCCAGGTACAGCGGGATCAGCGGGAGGGGGAGGCGGCGGCGGGCCAGCCACACCCGGTTCCGGGCGGTCATCCGGTGGTAGACGGCGTGCCGGGCCGGGGACGTCTTCGGGTGCTGGAGCAGCAGCGACGGCTCGTACAGCACCTTCCAGCCCGCATCCAGCGCCCGCCACGCGAGGTCGGTCTCCTCGTGCGTGAAGAAGAAGTCGGCGGGCCAGTCGCCGATCTCGTCGAGCATCTTCATCGAGAAACCGTGCGCGCCACCGAGGAACGCGGTCACGAGGCCCCGCTTCATCGGGTCCTTCGCGCGCAGGCGCGGCACATGGCGACGCTGGGTCTCACCGAGCTCGTCGGCGATCCGGAAGCCGACGATGCCGAGCGCCGGGTCATCCTCATACAGCCGCTGAATGGTGGAGAACACATCGGCGTCGACGAGCAGCCCGTCGTCGTCCAGCTCCACGGCCACGTCCACGTCGCCGAACTCGCGCAGCCGGGCGAGGGCGACGTTGCGGCCGCCGGGGCAGCCGAGGTTCTCGTCCAGCTCGACCGTCGTGACCTCGAACGGGTAGCCGGGATACGCGGGCAGCGGCGTCCCGTTGCCGATCATGACGACGCGGGTCGGCACCGCATCCTGCTTGGCCACCGATTCCAGGAGGGCGGTCACGTCCTTGGGCCGATTGCCCATGGTGACGATGGCCACACCCAGGCGCGGGTGTTCGGTGCTTCGGTGCCTGTCAGTCATGGCGGCGATGGTAGTCGTTCACCTGACGCCCCCTACCCGCGCGGGGTTCAGACCCTTCAGACCCTTTCGAGCGGCCGGAACGGCTCGGCCGGCAGCTCCACCCGGATCGCGTCCCCGGGCCTGACCTCGCCGCCCTCCCGTACGACGCTCATGATCCCGGCCTTCCGGACGATCTCGCCGGTGTCCGGGGCCCGGCCCACGACCCGCTTGAGGAGCCCGTCCTGGAACGCGTCGATCTGCAGACACGGGTTGCGCAGGCCCGTGACCTCGACGACGGCGCCGCCCTCGCCGAAGTGCAGCAGGGTGCCGGTGGGCAGGGCGAGCAGGTCGATGCCGCGCGTGGTGACGTTCTCGCCGAGGTCACCGGGCCGCACCGCGTGCCCGGCCCCTGCGACCTCCTCGAACAACTCCTCGTGCATCAGGTGCACTTGGCGGAGGTTCGGCTGGCTCGGGTCCTTGGCGACGCGCGAGCGGTGCTTGACGGTGACACCCGCGTGCACGTCCCCTTCGACCCCGAGTCCGGCGAGCAGCGTGATGCTCTCGCGGTTCGGCTTGGTGAAGGAGTACGTGCCGTTGCTGCTGACCGCCGTGACGATGCCGTTGTCCACGTTGTCAGCGTAGCCGGGGGAGAATCGCCGCATGCAGCAGGGAACAGTCATGGACGTGGTCGCCGCGGCCGTCGTGGAGGACGGGCGGCTGCTCGTCGTCAGCAAGCAGGCGGCGCCGGACGTCTTCTATCTGCCGGGCGGCAAGCCGGAGCCGGGGGAGAGCCCCGAGGAGACGCTGGCGCGCGAGCTGGACGAGGAGCTCGGGGTCGTGCCGGGCGGCGTCGAGCGGCTCGCCGTGGTGGAGGACGTGGCGGCGCTCGAGGGTGTGCCGATGCGGATGGTGGTTTTCGCGGCCACGTTGTCCGGTACGCCGGTGCCGGCGGCGGAGTTGGCGGAATTGCGGTGGACCGACGCCCACGACGACATCCGGCTCGCGCCGGCGGTCGGGGGTCAGGTGGTGCCGCTCCTGCGGGAGTTGGGGCGGCTGTAGGTGGTTCAGCCCCTGCGGCCCATCAAGCCGCTGCGGCGATTGAGCAGGCGGCTCCCCGGGCCGACCCCCGGGGCTCTGCCCCAGCCCCCGCTGCTCAATCGCCGCAGGGGCTCAATTGGCTCGACCGCCGCAGAGGCTTGATTGGGTCAATCGGAGGGAGCGGAGCGGCCCAGGGAGCGTTCCGCCACCTTCGCCACGTGTGCGCGCAACGTACCCCGCGGGTCCGGCGTGAGGGTGCCGAGGGCGACCAGGGCCGTCACCACCACGTCGCACAGCTCCGACTCCACGTCAGCCCAAGAGTGGCTGACGCCTTTGCGGGGGTTCTGGCCGACCGCGCCGATCACCGCCTGGGAGACCTCGCCGACCTCCTCGGAGAGCTTCAGCATCCGGAGGAGAAGGGCCTCTTGGGGCGGGCGCGCGTTGTTGTCGTCGAGCCAGGCGCGCAGCCGGTCGACCGTCGCCCACAGGTCGTTGTCGTCGTCGTTCGTCGTCACGGGCGACGAGGTTATTCCTCCGGCTTCTCCTCCTGCTGCGCGGCCACCTGCTTGTTGCGGGACGCCACCACGGCCACCGCCGCCGCGCCCGCCCCGACGAGCGCCGCCGGCACCATCCAGTGCCGGTTCAGGGCGTGGCCGAGCGCGTGGTCCAGGGAGTAGCGGCCCGGCCCGGTCACGGCGAGGCCCGCCGCGGCGAAGCCGAGGAACGCCGGGTACTCGTAGCCGCCGCTCGTCGCGAAGAACCCGTTCGGCGCGTGCACCGCGGCCGCACCCGCCATGGTCCCGGCGGCGGCCGCCCCGCCCACCGGCGTCGCGAGCCCGAGCGCGAGCAGCACTCCGCCGCCCGCCTCCCCGAGCCCGGCGGCGACGGCGCTCGCCTTGGGCGGGTGGTACCCCATGGCCTCCATGCCGGCGGCCGTACCGGACACCCCGCCGCCACCGAACCAGCCGAGGAGTTTCTGCGCGCCGTGCACGGCGAGCACCCCGCCGGTGCCGACGCGCAGCGCGAGCAGCCCCAGGTCGATCCGCCCGGAGCGGGATTTACGAGACGTACGAAAACGTGAGCAGGTCATGACTTCACCGTCCGGCACTCGTCCGGCCCGCACGCGGTGCGCAGGCCCGTTCGAGTGACAGTAGTGCAGTGGATCAAGCCCGCAAACGGGGCCGTGGGACGTCAGCCGCGGCCGATGTACGGCATGTTCGTCGCCAGGACCGTCGCGAACTGGACGTTCGCCTCCAGCGGCAGCTCCGCCATGTGCCGCACGGTGCGGCCCACGTCCGCGACGTCCATCACCGGCTCCGCCGCAAGCTCCCCGTTCGCCTGCGGGATGCCGCGCTGCATGACCTCGGTCATGTCGGTCGCCGCGTTGCCGATGTCGATCTGGCCGCAGGCGATCCGGTAGGGGCGGCCGTCCAGGGAGAGCGACTTGGTGAGGCCGGTCATGGCGTGCTTCGTCGTCGTGTACGCGATCGAGCGCGGGCGCGGCGCGTGCGCCGAGATGGAGCCGTTGTTGATGATCCGGCCGCCCTGCGGGTCCTGCTCCTTCATCTGCCGGAACGCCGCCTGCGCGCACAGGAACGCCCCGTTGAGGTTCACGTCGACGACCTGCCGCCACGCGTCGTACTCCAGGTCCTCGATGCCCACGCCGCCGGGGCCGAACGTTCCCGCGTTGTTGAAGAGCAGGTCGAGGCGGCCGAAACGGTCCGCGACGGTGGCGAAGAGGGCCGCCACGGCATCGGCGTCCGACACGTCCGCGCGGACCACGAGGGAGTCGGCGTCCGGGGCCAGGTCCGCGGTCGCCTCCAGCGTCTCGGTGCGGCGGCCCGCGAGGGCCACACGCCAGCCCGCGCGCAGCAGTTCGAGGGCGACGGCCCGGCCGATGCCGGAGCCCGCGCCGGTGACGACGGCGGTGCGCGAAGCGGTGTCCGTTTGCGAAGCGTTCATGAGGCGGCAGCGTACGGGTCGCGCGGCCACACGGAGATCATCGATCCGCCATGTGGCTGTTGTGTACGTGACAGGCCACGGTCGTCCCCGGCCACTGCAATAACGCTTCATGCCTCACATACCGCTGCACGCAGCCGAACTCCGTGTCGCTGCCCAGCACTTGGGCCGCAGAAGATTCCTCACCGTCACCGGCGCCGCCGCCGCGCTCGCCTTCGCGACCAACCTCCCGACCGCGGGCACCGCGGCCGCCGCCGAGCTCGACGCCCGGAAGATCAAGAGCGACCCCTTCACGCTCGGCATCGCCTCCGGCGACCCGCTGCCCGACTCCGTGCTGCTGTGGACGCGGCTCGCCCCGTCCCCGTACGAGACCGGCAGCGGCCTGCCCGCCGCCCGCGTCGACGTGGCGTGGGAGCTGGCCCTCGACGAGAAGTTCCGGCGGGTCATCAGGCGCGGCACCACCACCGCGCACCCCGAGTACAACCACACCGTGCACGTCGAGGTCGACAAGCTCGGCGCCGGGCGCGTGTACTACTACCGCTTCCGCGTGGGGAGTTGGGTGAGCGAAACGGGCCGCACCCGCACCGCGCCCGCCACCGGCGCGAAGACCTCCGCGCTCACCCTCGCCGCCGTGTCCTGCCAGGCGTACCACGACGGGTACTACACCGCGTACAAGCACCTGGCCCAGGACGACGTCGACGTCGTCTTCCATCTCGGCGACTACCTCTACGAGTACGCCGTCACCTCCGTCGGCGGCGCCCGCAACTACACCGACCGCGTGCTGCCCGACGTCTTCAACCGGGAGACTGTGACGCTGGAGGACTACCGGCTGCGGTACGCCCTCTACAAGAGCGACGAGAACCTGCGCGCCGCGCACGCCGCGCACCCCTTCGTCGTCACCTGGGACGACCACGAGACCGAGAACAACTACGCGGGCGACACCGACGAGAACGGCAACCCGCCCGAGGAGTTCCTGCTGCGCCGCGCCTCCGCGTACCGCGCGTACTGGGAGAACCAGCCGCTGCGCCGCCCCCAGGTGCCGTCCGGCCCCGACATGCGGCTCTACCGGCGGCTGCACTGGGGCCGGCTCGCCCAGTTCGACATCCTCGACACCCGCCAGTACCGCACCGACCAGGCGAACGGCGACGGCTGGAAGACCCCGACGCCCGAGTCCGAGGCCGCCTCGCAGACGCTGCCCGGCTTCACCCAGGAGCGCTGGCTGACCGACGGCTGGCGGAACTCGAAGGCGCTGTGGAACGTCGTCCCGCAGCAGGTCACCTTCTCCCGCCGCAACAACGCGGCCGCGGGCAACACCACGCTCTCCATGGACTCCTGGGACGGCTACCCGGCCTCCCGTGAGCGGATCCTCAAGGGCGCCGAGGCCGCCCGCGTCGAGAACCTGATGGTCCTCACCGGCGACGTCCACGTCTCGTACGCCATGGACATCAAGCGGGACGCCGACGACCAGGGCTCGCGCACGGTCGGCACCGAGATCGTGACGACGTCCATCACCAGCGGCAAGGACGGCTCCGCCAAGCCCGCCAACTGGGCCGGGTACCTCGCCCGCAACCCGCACATGAAGCACTACAACGGTCAACGCGGTTACGTGACCGTGGAGTTGGGGCAGCAGGCGGCGCGGGCCGACTTCAAGACGGTGCCCGCGGTGACCACGCCGGGAGCGGCCCTCACCACGGCGGCCTCATTCGTGACGGCCGCCGGGGAGCCGGGCCTCAAGCCCGCGTAGGCACCCTCAGTCCTCGCCGGGATAGCGGACGCCGACCCGTTCCCTGACGGTGTCGAGCGTCCGCATCACGGCGAGCGAACCCTCCAGCGGCACCAGCGGTGACTCCGTGTCGCCCGCCCGGATCCGCCGCATCACCTCGATCGCCTCGTGCCGCATCGAATCGTGCGGCCCGTCCTCCGGTGCCGCCACGAACTCCTCCGGCTCCCGCCCGTCCCGGTGCAGCACGAACCGCTCCGGGGAGAAGAACCCGCCCGGCACGTCGATCCGCCCGGCCGACCCGGTGACCGAAGCGGTCACGCCCGTACCGGCGTTGAGGGCGCAGTGCAGCAGCGCGTGGGCACCGTTGTCCCACGAGAGCAGCATCCCGGTCTGGAGGTCGACGCCCTCCTCGGAGAGCTGCGCGGACGCCGTCACGGCGGCGGGCTCCCCGAGCAGCAGCTGCGCGAACGACACCGGGTACACCCCGAGGTCGAGCAGCGCGCCGCCGCCCTGCGCCGGATCACGCAGCCGGTGCGCGGGCGGGAAGGGGCCGGCGAGCCCGAAGTCGGCCTGCACCGTGCGGACTTCACCGATCGCCCCGTCGTCGACGAGCGCCTTCAGCCGCCGCACCAGCGGATTGCAGTACATCCACATGGCCTCCATCAGGAACACGCCCCGCGAGCGCGCGAGCGTCACCAGCTCCGCCGCCTCCCGCGCGTTCAGCGCGAACGCCTTCTCGCACAGCACCGCGCGCCCCGCCTCCAGGCAGAGCCCGGCCGCCTCCCGGTGCGCGGCGTGCGGCGTCGCGACGTACACGACATCGACGTCCTCGTCCGCGGCGAGCGCGGCCCAGTCGCCGTACGCCCGCTCGATCCCGAAGCGCTCCGCGAACGCCTTCGCGGAGGCCTCCTTGCGCGAGGCGACCGCCACCACCTCGGCATCGGGCAGATCCAGCAGATCGGCCGTGAACGACGCGGCGATCCCGCCCGTCGCGAGGATTCCCCAGCGCACCCGCTCTGTCATCGTGCCCACCCACTCCAGATATTGGTCTCGACCGCACCGCCGAGCTGAGAGCATAGGGAATCGCACAGATGGCCGGGAGAGACGAAGGGAAACGAGGGGCAGCGGGATGAAGGACAGCGGATGTTCCACCGGGAGCACCACGGGGGAGAACGCGACCGGTGAGGTCCGTGACGCCACCCCAACGCCCGTTCCCAAGGTGGTGGTCGGGGCCGGCGCGAGCCTCCTCGTCACGTTCATCCTCGGCGGGCTCACCGCCGTACCGCCGCTCTCCATGGACATGTACCTCCCGGCCCTGCCGGAGGTCACGGACGTCCTGCACACCTCGGCCGCCACCGCGCAGCTCACCCTCACCGCATGCCTGGCCGGCATGGCGCTCGGGCAGCTCGTGGTCGGCCCGATGAGCGACAAGTGGGGCCGGCGCAGGCCGCTGATCGTCAGCCTGCTGATCTACATCGTGGCCACCGCGATCTGCGCCTTCGCGCCGAACGCCGCCCTGCTCATCGCCTTCCGGCTGCTCCAGGGGCTCGCGGGCTCCGCGGGCATCGTGATCGCCCGCGCCGTGGTCCGCGACCTCTACGACGGCGTCGCGATGGCCCGGTTCTTCTCCTCGCTGATGCTGATCTCCGGCATCGCCCCGATCGTCGCGCCGCTGATCGGCGGCCAGGTGCTGCGGTTCACCGACTGGCGCGGCGTCTTCGTCGTGCTCACCGGCATCGGCATCGCGCTCACCGCCGTCGTGTGGAAGTTCCTGCCGGAGACCCTCGCGCCGGAGCGGCGGCACAGCGGCGGCACCATGGAGGCGCTGCGCACGATGCGCGGACTGCTCGCCGACCGCGTCTTCCTCGGCTACACGCTCGTCGGCGGCTTCGCGTTCGCGGCGCTCTTCGCCTATGTGTCGGCCTCCCCGTTCGTGATCCAGGAGATCTACGGGGCGTCCCCGCAGACGTTCAGCCTCCTCTTCGGGCTCAACTCGATCGGCCTGATCGCCGTCGGCCAGCTCAACGGCAAGGTGCTCGTCGGCCGGGTCAACCTCGACAAGGTGCTCGGCATCGGCCTCACCCTGGTCGTCCTCGCCGCCGCCTTCCTCCTGATGGCCGCGAGCGGCGTCTTCGGAACGCCCGAGGAACTCGGCCTCGCCCCCATCGCCGCCGGCCTCTTCGTCCTCATGGCCTGCATGGCCCTGACCACGCCCAACACCAACGCCCTCGCCCTCATGCGCACCCCGCACGCGGCGGGCTCCGCGTCCGCGCTGCTCGGCACGTCCTCGTTCCTGATCGGCGCGATCGCCTCGCCGCTCGTCGGCATCGCGGGCGAGCACACGGCGGTCCCGATGGCGCTCGTCCAGCTCGTCAGCGGGATCGTCGCGGCGCTCGCCTTCGTGACCCTGTGCCGCCCCTGGCAGCGGCGCGGCGCGGCGGGTGAGCAGCGCTGAACGCGCCGAGACTGCGCCACGGGACGCCCGAGCGGGCGGGGCTCGACGGGGAGCAGCTCGCCGGGCTCCTCTCCGACGTGCGCCGGCTGCCCGAGGGGGCGCGGCCCTGGTGCGCCGGGGTCGTCGTGCTCGCCGGGCGCGGCCCGGTGATCGCGGCGGAGGCGGCGCACGGCTGGGCGGCGCGCTACGCGTCGTACGACGAGGCGTCGGACACCGGCATCGAGCTGCCGCCCGGGGCCCGCGTCCCGATGACGGTGGACACCCCCTTCGACCTGGCCTCACTCACCAAGCTCTTCACCTCGATCGCCGCCGTGCAGCAGATCGAGCGCGGCAGACTCGGCATCGACGCGAAGGTCGGCGCGTACGTCCCCGAGTTCAAGGCCGCGGCCCGGGGCGCCGTCACAGTCCGCCAGCTCCTCACCCACACCTCGGGCCTGCGCCCCGAACTCCCGCTGTACGACGCCCCGGACGCCGCCGCACGGCTGGCGCTGCTGCGCGCGGAGGCGCCCTCGTCACCACCGGGCGACTACCTCTACTCCGACCTGAACATGCTGCTCCTCCAGCACGTCCTCGAACGCGTCACGGACCGACCCCTCGACGTCCTGATCCGCGAGGGCATCACCCGCCCCCTCGGCATGACCGCCACGTCGTACGGGCCGTGCCCGGGCGCCGCCGCCACCGAGGACCAGCGCCGCCCCTGGGCGAAGGCGGAGCGGGGCATGGTGCGCGGCGAGGTGCACGACGAGAACGCCTGGGCGCTCGGCGGCGTGGCCGGTCACGCGGGCCTCTTCTCCACGGCGTACGACCTGGCCGTCCTCTGCCGCGCCCTCCTCACCGGCGGCTCCTACGGCACGGCCCGCATCCTCGGCCCCGACTTCGTCGACCTGATGCTGACCCCGCCCGGCCTCGGCTTCCGCCTCGACCAGTCGTGGTTCATGGGCGAACTGGCGGGCCGCGGCGCGGCGGGCCACACCGGTTTCACGGGCACGTCCCTGGTGATCGACCCGGCGACCGACACCTTCCTGGTCCTCCTCGCCAACACCGTGCACCCCCGCCGCCGCGGCCCCGCCAACGGCCCGCGGGTGGCGGCGGCGAACCGGGTGGCGCGGGCCGTGGTCTGACGCGGAACCGTGACCACCGCCACCGCTCCGTAGAATCGCGGGGTGAACGCCCCGCTCCAGTCGACCTCCGACACCCTTCGGTCCACCCTCGCCGCGCTCCTCGACGGCCTCCCGCCCACGCAGGCGGCGAAGGCCGTCGAGCGGCTCATCGCGAACTACCGGGGGACCACCCCGACCGACGCCCCGATCCTGCGCGAGCGGGCGGACGTCGTGGCGTACGCGGCGTACCGGATGCCGGCCACGTTCGAGGCGGTGCGCTCCGCGCTCGACGCGCTGGACGCCGCGGCCGACTGGCGGCCCGACCGCCACCTGGACATCGGGGGCGGCACGGGCGCGGCGGTGTGGGCGGCGCAGGACGTGTGGCCGGGGGAGCGGACCACGACGGTCGTCGACTGGTCCCAGCCCGCACTCGACCTCGGCCGCGAACTGACCGCCACCCAAGGTGAGTTGGCGGAATCGGTGCGCTGGGAACGGGGACGGATCGGCGCGCACGACACCCCCGAGGCCGACCTCGTCACCGTCTCGTACGTGCTCAAGGAGCTGACCGAGGCCGACCGCACGGTCGTCGTCGACGCCGCCGCGCGGGCCGCCACCGGCGCCGTGGTCATCATCGAGCCCGGCACCCCGGACGGCTACGCCCGCGTCATCGAGGCCCGCGACCGGCTCGTCGCCGCCGGATTCCACGTGGCCGCGCCCTGCCCGCACAGCGCGGCCTGCCCCATCGTGCCCGGCACGGACTGGTGCCACTTCTCGGCCCGGGTCGCCCGCTCCTCCCTCCACCGCCAGGTCAAGGGCGGCTCCCTCGCGTACGAGGACGAGAAGTTCGCCTACGTCGCCGCGACCCGCTTCGCCCCGACCCCTACCTCGGCCCGCGTCATCCGCAAGCCCCAGATCCGCAAGGGCCAGGTCCTCCTCGACCTGTGCGAGGCGGAGGGGACGCTGACCCGTACGACGGTGACCAAGAAGCACGGCACCGCTTACCGCGAGGCTCGGAACGTGGAGTGGGGCGACGGGTGGGCCAATTAAGCCCCGCTCTGGGACGAGACTCGCGGGGTCCGGGGCAGAGCCCCGCGACCCCAGCCACGCTTCAGGTCAACGAAGCTCAAGCGTGCAGCACTTCACACTCCCACCCCCCTTCAACAACTCGCCGAGATCAACCCCCACCGGCACAAACCCCCGCTCCCGCAGCGGCCGCAACAACCCCACCGCCCCCTGCGGCAGCAGCACATTCCGGCCGTCCGACACCGCGTTGAGGCCGAAGGCCACCGCATCCTCCTCGGAGGCGATCAGCGCGTCGGGGAACATCCGCCGCAGCACCGCCCGACTCCCGGGCGAGAACGCCGCCGGGTAGTACATGACCTCGTCGGCGGCGTCGTCGAGCACGGCCAGCGCCGTATCCAGGTGATAGAAGCGCGGATCCACGAGGTCGAGCCCGATCACCGGCCGGCCGAACACCTCCTGCGCCTCCCCGTGCGACAGCGGTGAGGCCCGGAAGCCGCGCCCCGCGAGCACGTACGAGGCGGTGACGGCGAAGTCGCCCTCGCCCTCGTTGACGTGGACGGGCTCGTGGACCTCGGCGTAGCCGTGCGCCCGGAACCACTGCAGGTGCGCCGCGGCTTCCGCCTCCCGTTCCCGGTGCGCGAACCGGGCGCCGAGCACCCGGCCGTCCACCACGGTCGCGCCGTTCGCCGCGAACACCATGTCCGGGAGGCCGGGGCGCGGGTCGAGCAGATCCACCGTGTGGCCGAGCCCGCGGTAGCGGTCCCGCAGGACCTCCCACTGGGCGACCGCGAGCGGGACGTCGACGGGTTTCGCCGGGTCCATCCACGGGTTGATCGAGTACGTGACCTTGAAGTGTGCCGGTGGGCACATGAGATAGCGCCGGGGTGTGGCGCGACGTTCGACAAGGCGCGGATTACGCAATGAGGGCTCCTCCGACCGCAGGGCTGGGTGAAGCCCATGGTGCGGCCGGGGGAGCCCTCGGGGCTGTGAACCGAACGGGTGGTTCACGGCCGGCTCTGCTCACGACGCGTCGTGCGTGCCGCGCTTCTCCTGCAACTTGCGCAGGAGCTCACGCTTCTGCGCCACGGGGTCGGGGCCCCCGCCGCCGACGCGGCCACCTCGGCCGCCGCCGCGCATCGCCTTGCGGGACATGTTGCTGCGGGCGCCACCGACGCCCAGCATGCCGCCTGCTCCACCTCGGGTCATGGTCGTATCTCCTTGAGTCATCGTGATGCGACGATACGTATCGTCTCGCCGTGCGGACGACCTCCACTTTGAGCGAGACGGCGCGTCTTGTCAAGAGGTCACAAGACGGACCGTCTCGGCTCGCGCGCTGCTACATTCGAACCATGTCAGACACGAAGAGCCAGTCGGCGAACCAGTCGGCGAAGAAGGCCGTCCCCGACGCCACCCGCCGCAGCGAACGTTCCCGCCGCGCGATCTACGACGCCGCCCTCACCCTCGTAGGAGAGATCGGCTACCCGCGCACCACCATCGAGGGCATCGCCGCCCGCGCCGGTGTCGGCAAGCAGACGATCTACCGGTGGTGGGGCTCGAAGGCCGAGGTCCTCATGGAGGCCTTCATCGACCTCGGCGAGCGCAACCAGGAGGCCGCCGCCGAGAAGCACCCGGACTACCCGCTCGACTTCGACTCCCTGCCCGACACCGGCGACATCGAGGCCGACCTCAAGCTGGTGCTGCGCGCCACCGTCGACGAGCTCAAGGACCCCCGCTTCGAGGCCCCGGCCCGCGCACTCGCCGCCGAGGGGCTCGCCAACCGCGACTTCGCCGAGGATTTCGTCGCCAAGCTCCTCATGCCCGGACTCGACCTGTACGCGGCCAGGCTGCGCGCCGCGCAGGAGGCCGGCCAGATCCGCGCCGGGGTCGACCCGATCGTCGCCCGCGACCTGTTCTCCGGGCCGCTCGCCCAGCGCTGGCTGCAGAACACCGGACCGCTCGACCACGCGTACGCGGACACGATCGTCGAGTACGCCCTCTACGGCATCGGCCCCCGCAGCTAGGGCCTGTCGTTTGGATCAGGCCGGGCTCGCGGGGTCTGGCACGCACGCTCGCGGCGTTGTCGTCGGTCGCCGACGCTC
>NZ_JBTYHB010000043.1:0-75059 GCF_054871485.1 Streptomyces sp. UC4497
GGGGGGGGGGGGCGCCCCCCCCCCCCCCCCCACACACCCCCCCCCCCCCCCCCCCCGCCCCCCCCCCGGGGGGGGGGGGGGGGGGGGGCCCCCCCCCCCCCCCCCCCCCCCGACAGCCTTGAGAGCTCCTACGAAGCCGAATCCGAAGCCGCCTTCGCATGCTCGGCCACCCGCTTGCGCGTCATGAACCAGCCGATCACCAGGCCCACCACGATCAGCGGCGAGCAGTACACCGACATCGCCGAGTCGCCGCCGCCGACGACCATCAGGACCACGACCGCGACCAGGAAGACGATGGTCAGCCAGCTCGTGAAGGGCGCACCCGGCAGCCGGAACGACGGGCGCTCCAGCTCACCGCGCAGGGACTTACGGCGCAGCACCATCTGGCAGACCATGATCATGACCCAGGTGCCGATCATCGTGATCGCGGAGAAGTTGATGACGATCGAGAACGCCCGCTCGGGCACGATGTAGTTGAGGATGATGCCCGCGATGTAGCAGGTGGCGGTCAGCAGCACGCCACCGTAGGGCACGCCCTTCTTGCTCATCTTCGTGGTGAACCCGGGCGCGGAGCCCGCGAGTCCCATCGAGCGCAGCACGCGACCGGTCGAGTAGAGGCCGGAGTTGCAGCTGGACAGGGCCGCCGTGAGGATCACGAAGTTCATGATGCCGCTGATGCCGGGCACGCCCAGCTTGCCGAGCAGCGTCACGAACGGCGACTCGCCGGCCTTGTACGCGCTCCACGGCAGCAGCAGGACGAGCAGCAGCACGGACCCGACGTAGAACAGCACGATGCGCCACGACACGGAGTTGATGGCGCGCGGGATGACCTTGCGCGGGTTCTCCGTCTCGCCGGAGGCGATGCCGACCATCTCGATGGCCGCGTACGCGAAGACGACGCCCTGGATCAGGACGATGGCCGGGAGCAGGCCGTTCGGCAGCATGCCGCCGTTGTCGGTGATCAGCTGCGGGCCCGTGCTGTGGCCGTCGACGGGGTGACGGCTCGCCAGCAGCCAGCAGCCGATGGCGAGGAACGCCAGGATCGCGGCGACCTTGATGATCGAGAACCAGAACTCGAACTCGCCGAACCAGCGCACCGAGATCAGGTTCGCGCCGAGCACCACGAGCAGCGCCACCAGGGCGAGCGACCACTGGGGGATGTCGCGGAAGGCGGCCCAGTACTGCAGATACATCGCCACCGCGGTGATCTCCGCGATGCCGCTGCATATCCAGTGCAGGAAGTAGACCCAGCCGGTCGTGTACGCGGCCTTCTCGCCGAGGAACTCACGCGAGTACGACACGAACGAGCCGGACGACGGCCGGTGCATCACCAGCTCGCCCATCGCGCGCGTGATGAAGAAGGCGAACAGGCCGGTGATGGCGAAGATGATCACCAAGGACGGGCCCGCCACGTTCAGCCGCTCTCCCGCTCCGAGGAAGAGGCCGGTGCCGATGGCGCCGCCGAAAGCGATCATCTGGACCTGACGATTGCGCAGGCCGGCCGCGTAACCCCCCTCACGGATGGCTCCAGCCGTGGCCTGGCCGCCCGTGGTCACACTGCTCTCGGTCGCAGCCTCAGGGGCGTGCGCGGGCCGAGCCTCGGACTCGGCTTGTGCTGTGTGCTCCATGGTTCTCCGACGTACGTGCAAAACGGCATGCCGCACACACGCACGCACCCGCGTTTGCGAACGCGGGCAGGCGTGTGCGACGTACCTGTTGGACAGGACTGATCCGCCGGATCCGGCGAATCACGAGATCGGAACGGATCCCGGTGGGGTGTGCCGCGGGCTCACCACGCGACGACACGCCACCTTAAACCGTTCACAGGGGCAACTAATCCACGAGCCCGGCCGGGAGCCCGACGAGTGAATCGGCGTACTGGGCACCGGACTCGGCGAGCACCTCGTCGAGAGTCTGCGCGGAACGAATCGGCGCGAACACCACCTTGCCCGCTTCTGTCCCGTTCTCCGCACGGACATATCCGTACACAGCAGGACGGGGAAGGCTGTTGTAGTGGAAGTGAGTTGAGAAGTAGTACGCGCCGGTGTCGTACAGCGCGACGAGATCGCCGGCCTCCAGTTCGGGCAGCTCACGGCCGCGCGCCACGAGGTCGCCCGCGAAGCAGCAGGGCCCGGCCACGTCCTGCACCAGCGGCGCGCTCGTCCGCGGCCGGCCCTCGGCGTCGTACGCGCCGACCCGCAGCGGCCACGACTCGGGCGCGAAGACGGTACGGGTCGCCACCTGCGCGCCCGCGTGCGTCACGGCGATCCGGCGGCCGCCGGAGGTCTTGGTGTACTCGACGTGGGCGGCGATGAACCCCTGCTTGGCGAGGAGCGAGCGGCCGAACTCGGTGACGAGGGTGTACCGCCCGTCGAAGAGCCCGGGGACGGTGCGGCGCAGGATGCTCGCGTACTCCTCGAAGCCGGGCGTGATGTCGTCCGACTCGAAGTTCACCGGCAGGCCGCCGCCGATGTCGAGGGTGTCGATCTGCTGCCGTCCGACATGCGCGTTGATCTTCTCGGCCAGGTCGTACGCGGCCCGTACGCCCTCGGCCATCAGCTCCAGGGCGACGCCCTGGGAGCCGGTGTGGGTGTGCAGGCGCGTCATCCACGGCCGCGCCTTGTACGCGCCGAGGACCCACTGCTCCGCGCCCTCGTCGCGCAGTGCGACGCCGAACTTGGAGGTGGCGGTCGCGGTGCTCATCGCACCGATCGAACCGCTGCCGACCTGCGGGTTCACCCGGAGCCCCACGGACGCGCAGCCCGCTCCGAACTCCTCGACGAGCTCGTCGATGCGGGCCAGCTCCTGCGGGTTGTCGGCGTTCACGGCGATGCCGCTCGCCAGCGCGTCGCGCAGCTCGCCGACGGTCTTGGCGGGCGAGTCGAAGACGATCCGCTCGGCGGGCACCCCGGCCGCGCGCGCGAGCGCCAGCTCACCGGGGCTCGCGACCTCCGCGCCGATGCCCTCCTCGTTCAGGAGCGCGAGCACGGGGACGAGCGAGGCGGCCTTCACCGCGAAGGTGTGCCGCGCCTCGACCCCCGCGAACGCCGCCTTGAGCGCACGCGCCGCCTCCCGGACCCCGGCCACGTCGAGCAGCCCGAGCACGGGGGCGTCGGGGCCTACGAGTCCCTGCTCGACGGCGGCGCGCAGGGCGGCGTCGCGGCGGGGGGCGGAGGCGGGGGGCTGCGGCGGCATGAGCTGCGGCATCGGGGGTGTCCTGCCTTCTGCTTGGTACGTGCTTCCACTGGTACGTGGTCGGGCACTCGTCACTTTGCAGCGCGGCGGGGTGGCGTGTCTGCGTGCGGCGGCACGAAGTACGGGGTGGGGGCGCTGTGGGTCGGCACAAGGGCGGGCGGACGGGCACGCGCGCGTAGTGCGTGCGCACGACGGTGGGTGGGCGGGCGTGGTGGCGAAGCACCATGCGGGCGATCGCGCGCGGGTTCACGGCAACGGGATCAGCCCGGCCCGCCGCAGTCCCAGCTCGACCACGAGCCGTACGTCGGGATCGCCGAGGTCGAAGCCGCCCAGCTCACGGGCCCTGCGCAGCCGGTACCGCAACGTATTCGCATGGATCCCCAGATACCGGGCGGTGGCCCCCGCGTCCCCGAAGAACGCCAGATGCGCGGCCACCGTGCGCGGCAGATCCGTCCCGTGCCGCTCGTCGTGCGCGAGGAGCGCCGCCACGGCGTCCCCGACCGAGGGCACCTGCGCGGCGACGGCGTCGGACACCCGCAGCGCGTCCAGGGCGAACCGCACGTCGTCGGCGCCCGCCACCTCGGGCTCGCCGCGCTCGCACAGCACCCGGAGTACTTCGCCGGCCCCGGCGCGGGACTCCGCGGCGTCCTTCAGCCCGCCGACGACGGGGCCCACGGCGACGAGGGGCTTGACCCCGGCGCCGCGCAGCACGGCGGCGAGGTCCTTGGCGAGCCGCTGGGCGGCGTCGGACCGGGGGTCGCTGAGCAACACGTCGAACCGATCGGCATCACTTCCGGCCCCGCCGACGTTTGCATTTCCAGCCCCTCCGGCGCTTGAGGAGCGGGGCCCGGGGCGGAGCCCCGAGACCGGGCCACGGAGTGCCGCCCCGTACGCCGGGGCCAAGCCTCCCTCCACCCGATACGCAAACGCCGGCAGGCCATACGCAGCAACCCGCAACGCCACCGCCCGCAATGCCCTCTCCCGCACCTCCGGCGCCACCGCCCCCACGACCACAGCCGCCAGCACGGCACACGGCTGCCCCGGATCGACGCCGAGCGCGGCGCCCGCCGCGCCCACATCGGGCGACGGATCCTCGAACAGCGCCCGCACCGCATGCCGACGCCGCCCCTCGGCCGACCGGGACCGCAGCCGGTGATGCAGCAGATGCGGCACGGCGATGGCGGCAGCCTGCCGCAACGCGTCCCGGGCCCCGCCCGGCAACGGCTCCCCATCGGCAGCCGCCCACAACGAACCAAGCACCTCCTCCCCCGCACGCACGGCAACAGCCAGCCGCTCGGGAAACCGCCCATCCGCGGCCCGATGCACCACATCCCCCGCCCACAACGCCGCGAGGAACCCGCTCTCGGCCAGCTCCTCGACCCGCCACCGCGGCACCCGCCGCCCGAGGATGGTCAGCCGCCGCAACGGGTCGGCGGTGTCGGCGGTGGGCGAGTAGGCCAGCACATTGGACTCGGGGTCCTCGATGGTGATCGCGCCCCCGACGAGCGCGGCGAGCGCGGAGGCGAGGGCGGGCAGATCGCCGAGCCCCACGTCGACGCCCGGTTCGGGCACCCGCGCCCCACCGGCCGCGAGCGCGGCCCGCAGCAGCCCGATCAGCTCGCCCCAGTCCACCCACGGGGCACGGGCGAGCAACGCGGTGGACACACCGTCGGCCACCTCACCGAGCAGCGGCGCCACACCTTCGGCTCCCCGCCGCACCACAAGCGCGGCAGCCCCGGCCCGATCGGCGGCACGCAACACCTCAGCAGCGGCGGGATCAGAGGTATCAACGCCCACGGCGATGAGCACCCGCCCCCGCTCCTGGAGGCTCTCCCCGGAGTCGAACACCCCGACCCCGCCCACGGCCACGTCCGTCCCGCACGGCGCCCGCACGACCTGCACGACGTCCCGCCCCACAACCCCGACGACCTGCGCCAACGTGGGGCCCGCGCCCGGAGCGGGATTCTCGGGCTGCGGCCTGCCGGACGCGGAAAACTCCATGCCCCCAGTCTCACCGATCACGTGCGGACCGCCGGATGTGACGAACAAGGCACCATAAAAGGGGCACTTGTGAGCAACAGCACCCGCCACCCCCGTCCAATCGATCTCCCCCGCCCATACGTTGGACGGATGTCCCCTCTTGCCCGGGTGAGCGAGGCGTACGGTCCGCGCTTCGCCGAATTCGCCTTCGAGCCCGCCTTCCTGGCCGCGGTCGACCAGCACGTGGCGGAGCTCCGCGAGCGCCTGGAGGCCGGCTCGGCCGACCTGCACCCACCGGCTCCCGACGCCGAGGTGCTCGCCGACTACTCACTCGGCTTCCTCGACGCGCTCACCGAGACCGGCTGGCTCGAGCCCGTGGGCCACGACTACGCGGTGTGCCGCCTCACCGCCATCAGCTGGCTGGTGAGACGGCACGACCTGCTCGACCTGGTCTAGGTCACGTAGGCCACGTAGGTCACTGGTTGTCGAACCGCTCCCGCTCCTGCACGGGCTGGTTCGTCAGGGCATCCTCACGCCCCGCCTGATAAGCACCGGCACCACCGGCGCCACCGGCACTCCCCTTGGCCTTGGCGGTCTCCTCCTCGGCCATGTTCAGCCACCGCTCCCAGCGCTGCCGCATCGGCCCGATGAGCCCACCGCCGACACCGACGATCAGGATCCCGGCCCCGGCCGCGAGACCGGCGATCAGCACCGGCTGCGTGACGGACGTGGCGATGCCCGCCTGCCCGAGCGCGGCGATGGCACCGAGGACCACGATGCAGGCCCACACGATGGTGCCGATGGTCTTCCCGTACGAAACACCGGACAGGGCATTGGTGACGATGTCCCGCACCAGGTTGGCGACGGCCATGGCCACCACGATCAGGACGACCGCGACGATGCCGCGCGGCAGCCAGGCGACGATGCCGTTGATCATGTCGGACACGGGGTTGTCGCCGAAGACACCGAAGCCGAGCTGGAGCACGATCAGCATCAGGGCGACGTAGACGACCTTGCAGAGGATCGCGGTCGTGTCGTACTTCGACCCTTCGAGCATCTTTGCCGAGCCGGCCCGTTCGGCGAGCTTCTCCGACCCGACCTTCCGAAGCCCCCGGTCGAGGAGCTTGGTGATCATCTTGGCGATGATCCACCCGATGACCATGACGACGACGAAGCCGAGAAACTTCGGTACGAACTCGGCGACCTTCGACCACGCGTCGTTCAGCCCTTGAGTGAAGTCGACAGCGAGTGTGCTGGGGGCGGTGTTCTGGAGCATGAGTGGCCCTCCACTCAGTGGGGCCGGACGCCACGCACGGCATCCGACGAGACGTGTCCCCCCTCGTTTCCTTTCGTCCCTCCGGCTTAACAGCCCCAGCCGCCCCCGGCCGCCCCACGTCCCCCATTGGCGTGACGCACGGCCACCCCCACACCCCGAACCCGATCCGCTACGCTGTTCACGCGCCTTCGTAGCTCAGGGGATAGAGCACCGCTCTCCTAAAGCGGGTGTCGCAGGTTCGAATCCTGCCGGGGGCACCAGTCCAGAAGGGGCCCACCTACGGTTTTCCGTAGGTGGGCCCCTTCTGACATCCAGACCCGACATCGTCGGCCTCAGTCACCGAAGGCCACCACACCCCTCCCCGAGCAGGAGACTCGTATGTCAGCCGTGGAGTGGCCGTCGCCTCGAGTACACGACCGAGGTCGAGGCACCCGGCCCCTGGGACCGGGCAGGCCCTCGCGTACGGAGCAACAAAGGCAGGCGCCTGACACAACGCGATAGAGCTTTCCCTACTTCATCAAGGCCCGCGCACGGCGCGGGCGAAGGTAGGAAGCTCGCCTGGCTGGGATGAGTCCCTAACAGCGCGACCGCACTCGTTTGCTCCGTCGATACGCTGCCCGAATGACTGACTTGACGGGCGATGACGGGCCTCTGACCGAAGCCGAGCTCGCACAGCTTCGCCTGCTGCTCCGTCGGTACTGCAACCACCAGCTTGACCAGTGGGAGAACCTGCGAACCGAGACCCCGCACGGCGACGTCTACGTGATGTTCAGTAACGCCTTGCCGCCAGGCGCCAATCGGGAGATGTTCCAGCAGTTCTAGAAGAAGCTCTCGGTGGACAGGCAGCTCATAGCGGTCGGTTCGAGCGGCGGGAGGTAGCTTGCCCGAAAGCTGGAGTTGTTGATCCGAGGAGGCCCCCCGTGGCGCAGAGTTTTGCAGGTCCACCGTTCGACCTTGATGACCTGATACCCGAGCTGGCGGCTCTCGGCCGGCGGACGACGCTGCTGTTGCCGAAGAGCGGGTCTCCCAGTTTCCAGGAGAGCTCTCTCGGCGGCCCCATGCTCTGGCCGGCTGACGAGCCTTGGCCCTCCTGCGGACAACCGGGACACTGGGCATGGCCCAACGAGAAGAGCCCGGCCGGGACGGTACCCATGGTGCCTGTGGTCCAGCTCTTCGCACGAGACGTACCCGAGCTTCAGTTCCCGGAAGGCATGGACGTACTCCAGCTGGTCTGGTGCCCGTTGATCCACCCTGAAGACGAGGCCTGCGCCGCACTGCCGAAGCTGTACTGGCGCAGCGAGACGCACGTGCTCGCCACCGGCGCGCTCCGGGACATCCCGGCCCCGCGGGAGGGTGAGTACGAAGAAGAGTTCATGCCCAGTCCGTGCACGGTGTCCCCCACCTCGGTGAAGGAGTACCCGAACTGGGACCTGCCGCAGGAGCTTCAACAGACCCTGCAACCGCGCATTGACGAGCTCGAAGAGCGCTTCGGTATGGAATACACGCGGTTGGCGTGTGCACTGCAGAACAAGGTCGGGGGGTATCCAGCCTGGAACCAGTCGCCCGACTGGCCAGTCTGCCGGCGCGGCCACCACATGGAGCACCTGCTCAGCGTCACCCCAGAAGAAGATCTCGACATGGTCATGGGTGACCTCGGAGGCATCTACGTCTTCCTCTGCCGCCAGTGTCCCGAACTCCCCTACGCGCACCGCTACGACTGTTAGAGAGCAGCCACGGAGCCGGCCAAAGCCGTGCCAGATATTGCGGGGAACCACGGGGACCAAGAGAAAAGATGCCAGCGGCCGATCTGCCGGGAGCACTGCTCGACCTCACCGTGGAAACCGTAAGCTTCCGTCCATGGTGACTGCGACTGTCCGTGAGTGGGACGACGAGCAAGGGTGGGGCGTTCTCGACTCCTCCGAGACCCCCGGCGGCTGCTTCGGCCACTACGCCGACATCCAGGCGACCGGCTTCCGCACCCTGTCGGCTGGACAGCAGGTCGACCTCACATGGGAAGCCCCTGGCTTCAAGCAGGACGGGTACGACTACCGCGCGGTGAGCATCGTGCCTCGAACTGCCTGACATCCACAGCCGACATCAACGGCAGCGTACGTCCACGATTCCGAGCAGCCCGCAATACCAACGCACTCGTCGCCGCAACGTGCAGTAGCTGACGGTTGATCGAACTTCTAAAGCGGGTGTCGCAGGTCCGAATCCTGCCGAGGAAGCGCGCCCACTCAGCACGCAGGCGAACCTCTCTCGGTGCAACCCCCGTACAGTCCGAATCGAGGCCCACGCCCGCTACTGAATGGGCTCAGAGGGGCGTGCGGGGTCGGCGTCGTCAGCGTCACTCGCCAGCTTCGGGCGTGCACGCGAGACCCCGGTGGCCAACAGGATCCCCGTCAACACAGCGGCAGAGGCCGCCGATCCCGCCGCCGCCACCCGAACCCCCTGCGGCACGTCATCCACTGCTCTCCGCGTTCCGTCGTCCATCACGCACACGGTGCGCAAGGTGAGGAACTGGACGTCATAGTCCACCGCCCCTTTCAACTGCTCCCTGCAGGGGTGGTTGTACGGAAACGGCGCCGAATCCGCCCCACCGTCCTGCGCCACCGCCACGGTCGACATCAGCCCCATGGCTCCCCATGAGTAGGCGGCCGTGGCCGTGGCCGCGCAGGCAAAGGCGGCGGCCACGACGGGACGCCGCCAGCCATGCCCGGACCAACGCGCGTCCCCTGGCAGAGCAACCCCGAGGCCTCGCAACAGGAAGAACATGACCAATGCGACGGCAGCGAGAAACACCACCGGTATGAGGAGGATCAAGACGACCCTTTCTCCAGGGCACCGCGATCACGATGATCAGCGTCGGCACACGAGGATGCCGCCCAGACAGTAAACCTCGAACGCCCCTGCCGGCAGCACCCGTCTCCTACGACCGTGATGCACATGCTGCGCGAGCACGACGAGCAAGCCGCCGCATGCACCGCGAGGCCAGTCGCCGCCAGGCGCCAGGCGCCAGTGCACCCAATGCCACGCCGCGTCGCACCGACTCACCCAACATGGGCAAGGGCAAGTAGGCAGCAAGGAACGAGATTTGGGGCCCACCCCTCTGCATTAGGGGCGGGCCCCTTCCCCCTGCGAGAGGAACCATCTGCATGTCGCTCGCCGAGACCTGGTACCGCTTCGCCGAGGAGCGCACACCGCGCAGGGCCGGTCGACGTGGCTCAACTGGACCCAGTACAGCCGGATATGAAGTGGCCACCTGACGCGTCACTCAGTATTTTGCCCCTATGACCGACAACCGAAGGGGCAATGCCGCGTAGGCGCCCATCAGCCCTACGGGGCGATCTCCCCGTCCGCTCCCTGAGGCGGCGAAGGTACCCGTTCATCGATCGTCTCTCAGGATCTTGCACCGCTGACCTGCGCCGACTTGAGCGAACCCGCTTCTGGCCCGAAGCCACGGAAGCAGCGTTCTGGCACTGGAAGGCGCTGGCCCACGCCCCGCTCGGACAATTGACAGACTCGCTCACAGGCCCTCATTGCGGCACCCCTGAGTGCGGATGCTCCGGCGCCAACTTCCGTGACCACCTGGAAGTCGTGCTTCATGCACTGCCCAGGAAGAGCTCCCGTGAGCTGCGAGCTCTGGTGCGGGCCCTCGACAAGAAGATTCTGGCGAGAGCCAAGGTCATCCCGGCTGAAAGCTCGGACATGCCATGGTGGCGAAGGCAGGCCTAGGAACGATGCACTCCGTGACGCTCCCGTGCCACAACGATCGAGGAGCCACGGAGAACAGCAGGAACCGACAGGGCAGTTACCTCGCGTCAGTCGAAGTGCTCCTCCCGCAGAACAGCCACCGAGCTGATCATGCGCCCCCTCTGGCACGGACCGGACAGGCCGACGTCATCCGACCTGGAGCCGCCCCGGGCCCAAGGGCCCGGCGTCCAGATGCGCGACAATGCGCGCGACCGTACCTGCGTTGTCCTCGAACAGATGCCCCTGCATACCCGCCGTCCGGGCCGCCTCGACGTTGACTGCGACATCGTCGATGAACAGGCAGTCCTCCGGCCGTACGGCCAAGCCGGCGCACGCGGCATCGAATGCGCGCAAGTCGGGCTTCTCGAGGCCGATTTCGTGCGAGTAGACGATCTTCTCCACCAGGTCGTCGAAGTGGTACAGCGTCGTCTCGCGCTCGCGGGCGCCGACGAAACTGTTGCTCAGGATTCCCAGCCTGCAGGTTCCCCGCAGCCCTCGCACGTAGTCGATGAGCTCGTCGTTCGGCGTCCCCAGGTACTCCGTCCAGAGGTCCGCCATGAAGGCTTCGGCCAGGGGGCCATCGAGCCCCAAGCGGGCCGACACCTGCTCGTGCACCTCTCGCTCGCTGATGCCCCCGACGCTCCCGGCCCGCCATACGTCGTGCATCCGCGAGTGGACGGTGCCCAGCGGCAAGTCCAGCCGCTCTTCCCACCGTTGCACCCACCCGGTCTCCGGCGTGATCTCCAGAACGCCGCCGATATCGAGAATGACGCAAGAAACGGTCACGCAAGTTCTCCTCTGGCTAGAGCTGCCGGAAGTAGACAGCCGCGGCAAAGCACTCCATGGCGTCCAAGGATGCGGCATCCCTGTGACCCGGTTGTGAAGATCCGTTGGGGTTGGCATACTCCTCCAGCCGCCCCCCAACGGCCAACGCCCGCTCAAGGGTTCGGTCGTCTTCACATTCCCCTGGGGGGATCTTGAAATTGCATGCTGTGTCGCGCGCGGCCGCTCTGACCGTGGCTGTCGTCGCGGCGACGTTCGCCGTGGGGGCTCCGGCGCACGCCGTCGACGTGGAGTCCGGGACGTTCGACGTCGTCAGTGAGGTGGGGGACCCGGTCGGTGGCGGGTATCCGTACTCGTACGTGGACGGCGCGAGGTCGGGGGACTCCATGTACGCCGGGTGGAACGACGAGCAGAACTCCGTGCACGTCATCGTGATCGCCGCGAACGGTGACCGGTGGGACCTCACCATGGGGGCTCCGGCCGGGGAGCAACTCGCCGTCGGGACGTACAGCGGGGCGAGCGACACGCCCTCCCTCGGCGGGGCCAAGTTGTCCGTGGACGGGACCTTCTACGGGTGCGAGTCCGAGGGGTCCTTCACCGTCGACCGGCTCGAACTCGGGCCCCGCGGCTACGTCGAGGCCCTCGACGCCGACTTCGCGCAGAACTGCAAGGGCACCGTTCCTGGGCTCACCGGGCAGGTCCACCTCACCAATCCGCCGCCGCCCGCCGAGCTGTCCCTCGGCGCGAGCATCGACGCCACCGGAGCCGTTTCCGCGGACGGCCGGACCACCGTGCACGGCACCGTCACCTGCTCCGAGCCCGTCGACGACGTCCTGGTGAACGGTCGGATCGAGCAGGTCGTCGGCAAGGACGCCCTGGCCACCGCCACGTACTACACGCACGTCGCCTGCACCCCGGGCGCACCCGTCGCCTGGTCCGCCGTGGGCACCGCAGGCGGCAGCGTCCCCTTCGCCAAGGGCAACGCCTCCGTCGGCTACAAGGCCCAGGCGACCGACCCCGTGTACGGGCACACGGTCGTGACCGACCCGGCCGCCACCGCCACGGTGTCGCTGCGCAAGGGCTGAGCGGACACACCGCGCTGCACAACACCCTTTTCGATCAAGTCACTTGGAGTTCCGTGAGATCCAGACGTGTCCTCACCCGTCTCACCACCGTCCTCGCCTCCGCCGCCCTCCTGTCCGGAGCGCTCGCCGTCGGCACCGCCGAGGCCTATGACGTCGAGTCCGGCAGCTTCTCCTTCAGCGGGGACGCCGGTGAGTACATCAGCGGCGGCCAGTCGTACGCCTACACCGAAGGCCTGACCACGCAGGGGTACATCACCAACGGCGTCCCGACCGGCGTCGGCGTGTTCGTTAACGGTGCGGACGGCAGCAGTTGGGCCCTGCACCTCGAAACGCCCGCGGGCGCCGTCCAGCCGCTGGCGCCAGGTACCTACACCGACGCGGCGGCCAACCCGGACGCGAGCCGACCCCGGGTCGAGCTGCGCGGCAACGGCCGGGACTGCCTCGCCGAGGGGTCCTTCACCGTCCAGGACGTGGACATCACGGCCCTCGGCTACGTGAAGAAGCTCGACGCCACCTTCGAGCAGCACTGCCCCGGCGCCACGGAGTCGCTGCGCGGCGAGGTCCACGTGACCAACCCGGAGCCGCCCGCCGAGACCGTGCTGGGGCTCGACGTCGCCCCCGACGCGGTCGCCGACCGGGTCAGCGGACGCGCCCTCGTGCACGGCACCGTCACCTGCACCGAACCCGTCGCCCTGGAGACCCACGGCACGGTGAGCCAGACGCTGAACGGCGTGACCACCCGCGGCACGTACAGCACCGAGGTCGACTGCGTGCCGGGCGAGCCCACGCCGTGGACCGCCTCGGCCGCGCCCAGCGGCGGCGTGCCCTTCCAGCGCGGCGACGCCACCGTGATCGCGAGCGCCGGCGGCAAGGACCCGTTCTACGGGCACACGATCACGGCGAGCGACAGCGGTCCGGTGCGGCTGGCGAACAAGTAGCCGCCACCGCCCCGCCTACCGCCACCGCCCCCGCCTACCGCCTCAGCGACCCCACCGTCCGCAGCACACGATCCGCCCGCTCCCGCAGCTCCGGATGCGCGAGCACCGTGTTGCGCAGGCCGCGGACCGGGCGGCGCCAGAGGCGGTGGGCGGCCGCGGCGGGGTGGGGGCGGGTCGCGAAGCCCTCGGCGACGCGGAGTTCGCGGGTCTTGAGCCAGTCCTTGTACTCCTTCTCGCCCCGACCCCAGTCCATGAGCCGGATGCCGTTCCGGCCCGCGGCCTCGACCATGCGCAGGTGCATGAGCAGGCCCGGCGAGTAGTAGGCGAACTCCGGGTCGTACGCGGTGAACCAGGCCGCGAAGACCGTCTTGGATGTCGGGCCGAAGTGGGCCGCGACCGGGCGGTCGCCCGCGTAGATGACCGAGAGGACGCCCGTGAAGTGGTCCTCGCGGACCTGGAAGAGATGGTCCGTCAGGTTCACGATCCACGGGCGGGCGAAGCGGTCCATGCGGCCCGTGCGGCGGTACTGGGCCGACTTCCAGCGCATCAGCTGGCGCAGGACGGCCGGGTCGCGCTCGTCGTAGACGAAGCGCATCTCCCCCACGTTCCGGGTCAGGCGGCGCTCCTTCTTGAGCGTCGTCTTGGCCTGACCCGGATACGTCGCCTTCAGCCACTCCTCGTACGTCTCATGGCTGCCGTCCTTCAGGTCGAGGACAGGAGAGGCGAAGGTTCCGGTGACGTAGCGGCCGAAGGGTCTCTGTTCCTCGACGAGGTGGTCGAACTCGAAGACCGACAGGCCGCAGGCGCGCAGGAGTTGGCGGGTGTCCCAGGTGACTCCCGGCCGGTGCACCAGGGCCTGGCAGTCGGACAGACCCATGCCGATGGCGCGGCCGATGCCCGCGGGCCCCTTCTCGTACGGGAAGAAGCCGACGGGTTCGGACCCCTCCCGCAGCACCGCCACGTGCGCGCGGCCCTTGAACCTGGCGACCCCCTCCGCGAACTCCGGTGCCAGGAAAGGATTCTGGAAGTCCGGGGACTGCTCCATCGTTTCGTGCCAGGCCGTACGCAGGGACGCGCTGAGCTCGTCGGCTCTGTACGTCGTGATGTTCAACGTCGGTTCGACCGCCCTTCACCGCGGGTGCATGGGCCGGCGCTCGGACCGGTAACCGGACAGGTGCGTTGATACGCGAGCATGCAGCTCATGGGCCCCCCTCTTCCCCCATGGGGCTCAAAGGTCGCGAAACAGTACGCACGCTGTCAAGAGTCCATCGGGGCAAGTCGGGCACTCAACAAGGGGATTTGGTCTAGTAGTTGATCCGGGCGTGTACGTGCATGTCGTGCCAGCCGTCCGTGTGCAGCGCCGAGCTGCGGCGGGTGCCCTCCAGTGGGTAGTCGGCCTTGAGCGCGACCTTGCACGAGGGCTCGTTGCGGGTGGAGTGCTGGAGGTCGAGGCGGTGGAAGCCCAGACCGAACGCCCAGTCCGTGAGTACGTTCAGGGCCCTGGGCGCCACTCCCGCACCACGGGCCTCGGGCATCACCCAGTAGGCGACCTCGGCGACCCCGTCCAGGAAGTTCAGCTCGCGCAGCGCCATCCGGCCGAGCGGGGCCCCGTCGGCGGCCCGCGCCACGATCCACTGGGCCGCCGTCTCCTCCCGCCAGCTCGTGTGCGTCCCCGCCACCCAGTCGCGGGCCTCGTCCACGGACTCCATGCTGCGGATGTGCCAGTAGCGCAGGGCCGGGTCCTGGAAGGCGTCATGGATGGCCTGGGCGTCGTCGAACTCCGGGGTGCGGAGGATGAGTTCACCGTCGGAGGAGTGGAGGGTCGGTTGGGAGGCCGACGCCAGGGTGCCCGGCTCGATGACGTGCTTGGTGTCGAAAGGCATGATCCGCATCATGGCCGGATGCGGTCGCGGCGCGCACCTGGATTGCCCGTCACCACCCGGGCTTCGCGGCGTCAGCCCTCAGTGCGCACCGGCGCCGTCTCCGGCAGCCGCCACACGCACAGCGCACTCGCGAGCCCCGCCAGCGCCATGTACCCGGCCAGGTACCACGGGCGATCGCCACCCGCGTCGACCAGCAGCGTCGCCACGAAGGGCGAAGTCCCCGCGAAGATCACGCCGTTGATCTCCCGGACGAAGACGAGCCCGCTGTAGCGGACCTCCGTCGGAAGCGACTCCGCGTAGAACGTGCCGGTGACCGCGAAGATCGAGTTCAGCATCAGGGCGAAGGCGACCGTGATCGCCAGGTAGATCAGCCACGGCTCGCGCGTGTCCACCAGCCAGAAGAAGGGATACGCGAAGAGCGTGATCGCCACCGCGCCGCCGATCATCACCGGCTTGCGCCCGACCCGGTCGGACAGCGCGCCCGCCAGAGGGATCGTGAGGATCGAGACCGCCGAGGCGATAGTGATGCCGAGGACGGAGGTGCCGGAGGAGAGGCCCAGCTGGTTGGTGAGGTAGCTGGGCAGATAGCCCTGGATCGCGTACGAGGCGATGGCCGTGGCGCAGCCGGAGCCGATGAGCAGGGCGATCGCCTTCGGGCGGGCCTTGATCGCGGCCAGGACCGGGAGCTTCTCGCGCTTCCCGCTGTCCCGGGCCTCCTCGAACTGCTCGGTCTCGGGCGCCGCGTTGCGGATCAGCAGCGCGATCACGACCACGAAGGCGCTGGCCAGGAACGGGATGCGCCAGCCCCAGCTCAGGAAGTCGTCCTCGGGCAGCGTCGAGACGGCGGCCACCGCGCCGGAGGCGATGACGACGCCGATGAACTCGCCCGCGCCGGGCAGCGAACCGTAGAACCCGCGCTTGCCGGCCTCGGCCGCCTCCGTCGACATGACGTACGCGCCACCGAGCTCCGCGCCGACGCCGAAGCCCTGCATCATCCGGCAGAGCACGAGGAGGATCGGGGCCCAGATGCCGATCGAGTGGTACGTCGGCAGGAAGCCGATGGCGAGGGTGCCGACGCCCATCAGGATCACGGTGAGGATCAGCACCGGCCGGCGGCCGATGCGGTCGCCGAGGTGGGCCAGGACCAGGCCGCCGATGGGCCGCACGGCGAAGCCGAGCCCGAAGGTCGCGAACGAAGCGAGGGTCGCCGCGAACGGTGAGACGTCCGGGAAGAAGACCTTGTTGAAGACCAGCGCGGCCGACGCGCCGAAGAGGAAGAAGTCGTACCACTCGAGGATCGACCCGACGACGCTCGCGGCGGCCGTGCGGCGCTGGCGGGTGCGCGCGCTCATCACCTTCGCGTCTCTCGGAGCGGACGGCTCCTTGTGGGTGGATGTGCTCGTCGTCGGGCTCATCTCACTCTCTTTCCGGGCTCGGTGGGCCGACTGACGACCCGTTGTTGCAACATATGCACGCCTGTTGCGCGAAGGCTGCTAATGTTCTTCATGGCCCCAGCGGGATGTCAATGGGATGTCATTGGAGGACGGCGAATGTCCGGTACGGCGGTCTGTCTCGGCGAGACGATGGCGCAGGTCACCCCCGCCGACGGCGAGGGGCTCGAGCGGAGCCGGGAGCTGCGGCTCGCGGTCGCCGGGGCCGAGTCGACCGTGGCGCAGTACCTCGCGGACCTCGGGCACGAGGCCGCGTGGGTGAGCCGGGTCGGGGACGATCCGTTCGGGCGGCGGATCGTCGCGGCGGTCGCCTCGCGCGGCGTGCGCGTGGACGGGGTGCTCGCCGACCCGGCCGCCCCCACCGGCGTGTACTTCAAGGATCCGGGCCCCGACGGCACCCGCGTGCACTACTACCGGGCGGGCTCGGCCGCGTCCCGGATGACACCGGCCGACGCGGACCGCGTGGACCTGACGGGCGTACGGCTGCTGCACCTCACCGGGATCACACCGGCCCTGTCGGACGGCTGCGCCGAGCTCGTGGACACCCTCATGAAGCGGGCGGCGGGCAGCGGGACGTTGGTGTCGTTTGACGTGAACTACCGTCCTGCACTGTGGAGTTCCCGTGACGTGGCGGGGGACGCGCTGCGTGCGCTCGCCCGTCGCGCCGATGTCGTACTCGTCGGGCGCGACGAGGCCGAGACGCTGTGGGGCACCGCCACCGCCGAAGACGTACGGGAGTACCTCGCGCCGCGCGGCATCCTCGTGGTGAAGGACGGGGACGTGGGGGCCACCGAATTCAGCGGCGAGGGAAGCGAGTTCGTGGCGGCGCCCGTCGTCGATGTCGTCGAGGCGGTCGGTGCCGGGGACGCCTTCGCCGCCGGGTATCTGAGCGGGCTGCTGCGCGGATCCGCGCCGGCCGAGCGGCTCGCGCTCGGGCACCGGTTGGCCGGGCGGACGCTGCGCAGCATCGAGGATTACGTTCCCGCCACCACACAGGAGCACTGAACCTCATGTCACAGACCGTCCGCCGCGCCATCGACATCCTCGAGTTCGTCGCCCGCCGCCCGCGCACCCAGACCGAGGTCGGCGAGCACCTCGGCGTGCACCGCTCGACCGCGCTGCGCATCCTGGAGTCCCTGACCGAGGGCGGCCTCGCGCGCCGGCTCCCCGACGGCCGTTACGCGGTCGGGCACCGGCTCGCCGGGCTCGCCCACCTCGCACTGGAACAGTTCGGGCTGAAGGACGTCGCGGGCGAACACCTGCGGCTGCTCGGCGAGCGCTGCGGGCACACCGTGCACCTCGCCGCCCTGGAGGGCGAGCGGATCGTGTACGTCGACAAGGTCGACCCCGTCGACGGGGTGCGCCTCTACTCGCAGATCGGCCGCCCGGTCACCCTGCACACCGCCGGAGTCGCCAAGGCGATCCTGGCGTACGTACCGCGCGAACGGGCCGACGCGCTGCTCGCCGACTGCGACTTCGCGCCGCACACCAGCACGACGATCACCTCCCCCGACGCCTACCGCAAGGCCCTCACCGAGGCCAGGACCCGCGGCTGGGCCGTCGACGACGGCGAGTACGAGGACTTCGTGAACTGCGTCGCCGTACCCGTACGGGACAGCAGTGGCGAGGTCGTCGCCGCCGCCTCCGTGACCGCGCTCAAGGCCAGGGCCGACCTGGGCGCCCTCGAATCCGACGTACTGCCCGACCTCATGACCACCGCCGACACGATCTCCAAGGAGCTGGGATGGCGTCCGTAGCCACAACATTCGATGAGCTGTTCGCCGGGGTGCCGGTGATGGCGATCCTGCGCGGCATGCCCGCCGACAAGTCCGTCGAACTCGCCGTACGAGCATGGGACTTGGGCATCGAGTGCGTCGAGGTTCCCGTGCAGACCGAGGAGGCGGCGGGAGTGCTGGCCGCCGTGGTCGCCGCGGGCCGGGAGCGCGGGAAGCCGGTCGGCGCGGGCACGGTCACCACGACCGAGCGGCTCGGGTGGGCGGTGGACGCGGGCGCCGCGTTCACGGTGGCCCCTGGGTTGAACGCGGAGGTGGCGCGGGCCAGCGTCACGGCCGGGCTGCCGCATCTGCCCGGCGTGGCCACCGCCACGGATGTGCAGGCCGCGCGGGGGCTCGGGTGCACGTGGCTGAAGGCGTTCCCGGCGAGTGTGCTCGGGGTGGAGTGGTTCCGGGCGATGCGGGGGCCGTTCCCGGAGGTGCCGTTCGTTGCCACGGGCGGGATGGATGCGGGGAACGCGGCCGCTTATTTGGCGGGTGGGGCGAAGGTCGTCGCCGTTGGTTCGGCGCTGGAGGATCCGGAGCAACTGGCCTTGCTAGCGGAACTGTTGCGGCCACAGGGGTGAACGTCGCGGGGCTCTGCCCCGGACCCCGCGAGTCTCGTCCCAGAGCGGGGCTTAAGACAGCTCAATCGCCGCCGAAGCCTAATTAGTAAGGATGCGCCATGAAGATCACCTCGCTCACCACCTACCTTGTTGCTCCCCGCTGGCTGTTTTTGAAGGTTGAGACCGATGAAGGGGTCACCGGGTGGGGGGAGCCCGTTGTCGAGGGGCGGGCGCACACTGTTGCGGCTGCTGTCGACGAGCTGAGTGACTACCTCGTCGGGCAGGATCCGCTGCGGATCGAGGATCACTGGCAGGTCATGACGAAGGGCGGGTTCTACCGGGGCGGGCCCGTGCTGTCGTCCGCCGTGTCCGGGATCGACCAGGCCCTGTGGGACATCAAGGGCAAGTTCCACGGCGTCCCGGTGCACGATCTGCTGGGCGGCGCCGTCCGGGACCGGATGCGGATGTACTCGTGGATCGGCGGCGACGACCCGAGCGAGGCCGCCGAGCACGCGGCGCAGCGCCTCGAACAGGGCTACCGGGCCGTGAAGATGAACGTCGGCGGCCGGATGCGGCACCTCGAGACCTCGCGCGAGATCGACGCGGTCGTCGAGCGGGTCGCCTCCGTACGGGACGTGCTGGGGCCGGACGGCGGCGTCGCCGTCGACTTCCACGGGCGTACGTCCCCGGCGCTGGCCAAGCAGCTCGCCCGCGCCCTCGAACCGTTGCGCCCGATGTTCATCGAGGAGCCGCTGCTCCCCGAACTCACGTCGCAGTACGGCGAGTTCACCGCTTCCACGTCCATTCCGGTCGCCACCGGTGAGCGGCTCTACTCCCGGTGGGACTTCGACCCGGTGCTGCGTTCCGGCATCGCGCTCGCGCAGCCGGACCTGTCGCACGCGGGCGGCATCTCGGAGACCCGGCGGATCGCCGCGCAGGCCGAGGTTCACGGGGTGGGCCTGGCCCCGCACTGTCCGCTCGGGCCGATCGCGCTCGCGGCGTGCCTCCAGGTCGACTTCGCGTCGCCGAACGCGTTCATCCAGGAGACCAGCCTCGGCATCCACTACAACGTGGGCTCCGACCTCGGCGACTACCTCGTCGACCCGTCCGTCTTCGCCTTCGACTCCACGGACGGCCACATGGCGCGGCTCACCGCGCCCGGCCTCGGCATCGAGGTGGACGAGCAGGCCGTGATCAAGGCGGCTGCCTCCGGCCACCGCTGGCACAACCCGGTGTGGCGCCACGCGGACGGTTCTTTCGCGGAGTGGTGATCACTCCTCGGGGGTGAGCCCGATTAAGCCCCGCCGGCGATTGAGGCGCGGGGTCCGGGGCAGAGCCCCGAGGCGTCAACCGCGGGTCACCGCAACTCCTCCGGGCACGGCGTCCCCCGAGGCAACTGGTACGGCGCCGCGAGGCGATACGTGCCGGGCTTCGGGGCCAACAGCTCCGTCCACGCGTCCCCCGCCTCGTCCTCCTCCGTCTCCACCAGGCACCCGTGCACATTCGCGTACCGCTTCGCGACGGAGTCGTCCGCCTCCCGTGCCCGCTTCGACGCCTCCGTCTCCTTCGGCGCCCCCAGGCTCTTGCCCTCGGCGTCGACGACCGACAGCCACGGCGAGTACGGGACGCGGATCAGCACACGCCCCGGCCGGGTCACCTCGATGGTCAGCTCGCCCTGCTCCGCCGCGTCGACGACCGCGTGCGGCTCGGCGAGCGGCGTCGGGTCGGTGACGGCGAACAGCTGCCAGTTGGCGTCGCCCCACACCTGCTTGAGGTACGGGAGCCCGCGCCGCACCAGCTCCCGCTCGCGCTCGGCGCCCTTGCCGTCCGGCGGGTCCTTGGGCAGCACCACGTAGTGCACGGCCCAACGCCGCAGCCACTCGCGGTAGTTCGCCGAGTTGAGGGTGTCGTCGTAGAAGAGCGGGTTGCGCTCCATGTCGGCCTGCCGGTTCCAGCCGCGCGCCAGGTTCACGTACGGGGCGAGCGCGGAGGCCTCGCGGTGCGAGCGGGCGGGCACCACCTCGACGCGGCCGTGCTCGGCCCTGACCTCCTGCAACTCGTTGACGAGCGGCGCCAGTTCGCGGGCCCAGGAGGCGGCCGGGGTCGTGCGCACGACGTCGTCGACCGACTTGAAGCCGATCCACGCGTTGAAGGCGACGAACGTGACCACGAGGACGTACCACTTGCGCGAGCGCTTCCGCGTGAACGGCAGCGCGGCGAGCAGCGCGACGCCCGCGAACAGCATCGGGAGCCGGGTGATGTTGGAGCCGATCTGCGAGCTGATCAGCCACACCAGGAGGACGGACAGGGTGTAGACGGCGGCCGTGATCCGGACCGTCACCCACTCCTTGGGCACGAGGACGTACGCGAGGACGCCGTACACCATCGGCAGCAGCGCCGACCAGAACGACATCGGCTGCGTACCGGAGAACGGGAACAGCCACGCCGAGAGCACGACGACGGCCGTCGGCGCGAGCCCGAGCGCGTACGCTCCGGGCCGCCGCTTCTGGAGGAACAGCGCCACGGCGACGAGTCCGACGAAGAGCCCCGCCACCGGTGAACAGGCGGTCGCGATGCCCGCGAGCGGCGCCGCCACGGCCGCCTTCGCCCAGCGCTTGTAGCGCCAGCGGTAGGGCCAGCAGAACACCGCGGCCGTCGCCGCGAGCCCGAACATCATGCCGAGGCCGAACGTGACCCGTCCCGACGCGGCGTTGCACAGGAGCGCGAAGACGCCGGCGAGCGCGGGCCACAGGGGCTTCGCCACCACCCGCGTACGGATCAGGATCATGGTCAGCAGCGCCGCGGAGAGCGTGCCCGCGCCCATCATCGTCGTGCGCACGCCGAACACGGACATCAGATACGGCGAGACCACGCTGTACGACACCGGGTGCATGCCGCCGTACCAGGCGAGGTTGTACGCGGAGTCGGGGTGCCGGCCGACGAACTCGGCCCAGGCGTCCTGCGCCGCGAGGTCCCCTCCGCTGTTCGCGAACGTGAAGAACCAGATGAGGTGGAGGAGTGCGGCGACCGCTGTGGCGAGGGTGACGGGGTGCCGGACGAAGCGCTTCAGGCGTGCGCCGACGTTCGTCCCGTCGGCGGTCGTAGGTCCCGTGGTCTGCTCGGGGACTCGTATCCGGGGGCGGTCCTCGCCCGTCCCGGGCTTCGCGTCGTCGGCGCGCGTCGGCCTCGCTGTGGCCACTCCCTACACTCCCGTTTACCCGTGTGCCGTTGTGAATGAACGGGTGGGCGTCCCCCGCCTGCCCGGTCTCGCGACGCTAGCACGGCGGGCGCGGACGGGCGCCGTGGGAGACCGACGGGCATCGGTCTCCCACGAGCGGGCCACGAGCGGACCGGGGACGGCCCTGGGGCGGTCCTGAGGCGGCCCTGGGGCGGTCCTTGGACGGCCCCCGGGGCGGTCAGCCGACGCGGGTCAGCTTCGCGCCGAATCCGGGCTCGGTGAGGCCCTTCTGGAGGGCCACCGGCACCTCCACGGCGCCGCCCTCACCGTCGCCGACCTCGAGCACGCCGACCGTCTCGCCCGCCTTGCCGGTGTGCGGCACGGACTTGCCGTCCTGGTCGGCGAGTTGCAGGTGCACGGTCTTGCCGGCCCAGCCGACGGCCTTGACGTCCTTCGTGACCGTGACCGGGGTGTGCCCGCCGAGCTGGTCGTCGACGTAGCCGACGACGTCGCCCTTCTTCAGGACCGTCGACGAGGTGACGGCGTCCTGGGCGGCGAGCATCGCGGTCTTGCTGACCGCGTTGACCGTGTCGATGATCGGCGCCTTGTGCTGGCCGAGGATCGCTCCGACGACCGTGACGGTCGAGCCGCCGGCGTCCTTGGTGGCGGCGAAGAGCAGGTTGCCGCCGGCCTTGGTGGTGGTGCCGGTCTTGATGCCGATGGCGCCGTCGTAGGGCACCAGGCGGTTGTAGTTGGTCCACTTCTTGCCGGACGGGTCCGTCCAGGTGGGCAACTTGGTGATGTCGGTCAACGCCGGAATCTGCACCAGCTCGTTCCCCAACTTCACCTGGTCCTCGGCGGTGGAGACGGTGCTCTCCTTGAGGCCGGAGGGGTCGGTGTAGGTGGTGTTCTTCATCCCCAGCTTCTTGGCGGTGGCGTTCATCTTCTTGACGAACGCCTCCTCGGAGCCGGCGTCCCAACGGGCCAGCAGACGCGCGATGTTGTTCGCGGACGGGATCATGACCGCCGCGAGCGCGTCCTTCTGGGAGATCTTGTCGCCCTCCTTGACGGTGTTGAGCGTCGACTCGTTCTGCCCGTCGGCGTCGTAGCCGCCCTCCTTCTCGGCGGTGGCGTCGACGGTGATCGAGGGGCCGTTGGCGCCCGCCTTCAGCGGGTGGTCCTTGAGCACGATGTACGCGGTCATGGACTTGGCGACGGAGCCGATCGGCACGGGGGTCTGCTTGCCGAAGTTGTCCATCGTGCCGATGCCCTGGACGTCCATCCACCCCTGGCCCTCGCCCGGCCACGGCAGCGACGCCTTGTCGCCGTCGAAGCTGTACGTGGCGTCGCTGGTGAGCGTGAGGGACGGCGTCGGCAGCGGACGAACGGCCTGGATGACCCCGAACACGATGACCAGCAGGATGACGAGCGGCGTCCACACCTTGACCCGTCGCACCGCGGTACGGACCCGGGTCTCCGGGGGCGGCGGGGTGTTGGTCAGCTCGGCGAGCAGGTCGAGCGGCGGCTTCGGCGGCAACGGCTGCTGGGTCGTCCGCTCGGCGGGTTCGACGGTGGGCTGCTCGGCCTCGGGCGGCAACTCCTTGCCCTCATCAAGCCCCTTGAGCGGCACGAACTTACTGCTCTTCGCAGTCCCGGCCGCCTTGAGCGTGGCGGTCGGCTGATCCACGGGCTGCGGCACGGCCTTGAACACGGCGGTGGGCTGGTCGACGGGCCGGTCAACCTTGGCGCCCGCGGCGCCGTCGGCCTTGGCGCCCGGCTTCCCTTCGACCTTGCCGTCGGACTTGGCGTCCGGCTTCGCGTCGGACTTGGCGTCGGACTTCGCGTCCGCGGTGCTGCCGGCCTTGGCGTCCGGCTTCCCGTCGACCTTGCCGTCGGACTTCGCGTCCGCGGTGCTGGCGGCCTCGGCGACCGGCTTCCCGCCGGCCTTGGCGGCCGCCTTGCTGTCGGCCTTGTCGGCCGGCTGGGCGTCGACCTCGGCGTCCGGAAGGGCGCCGGATGCAGCGGCTGCGTTGCTGCCGGCCTCGTCGGCAGGCTGGACGTCGGCCTTGGCACCGGCCTCGGCGGCAGGCTTCCCGCCGCCCTTGGCGCCGGACTTGGCGTCCGGCTGCGCGTCGTCCTGGGAGCCGGACTTGGCATCCGCCTCGCCGTCGCCGTGGGCATCGCCCTTGGCGGTCGGCTGGGCGTCGGCCTTTGTGGCCGACTTCCCGTCGACGCGGGGGTCGCCCTTGCTGGCCGACACGGGGCCGGACTTGCTGCCACCCTTGGCGGCCGGCTTGGCGTCCTCCGGGGCATCGGCCTTGGTGGCCGCGACCGGCTGCGCGTCGTCCTGAGCGCCGGACTTGGTGCCCGCCTTGCTGTCACCCTTGGCGGCCGACTTCCCGTCACCGCGAGGGTCGGACTTGGCGGCCGGCATGGGGCCGGACTTGCTGTCGCCCTCAGCGGCCGGCTTCGCGTCCGCCTTGGCGCCGTCCCGGCCGTCGCCCCGCGGGTCCGCCTGGGCGACCGGCTTGGCGCCGTCCCGGGCGGCGGACTCGGCATCCGCTTGAGCGTCCGTCTTGCCGCCGCCCGCATCCGCCTTGGCGTCCGACTCGCTGTCGCCCTCAGCGGCCGGCGTGGCGCCAGCCTTGGCGGCCGCCTTGCCGTCGCCGTGGGCATCGCCCTTAGCGGTCGACTGCGCGTCCGCCTGGGCATCGGCCTTGGCGTCCGTCGTGCCGCCGCCCTTAGTGGTCGACTTGGCGCCGTCCCCGGCGGCGGACTTGCCGACACCCTTGGCGCCGGGCTCGCTGCCGCCCTTGGCGGCCGAGGTGGCCGCCGTCTTACCGTCGCCGTCAGCAACCGACTTGGCGTCGCCCTGGGGAGCCGCTTGGGCGTCGCCCCGGGGGTCCGCCTGAGCGTCAGCCTTTGCACTCGCCTGGGCGGCGCCCTCAGTAGTCGACTTGGCGCCATCCCGGGCGGCGGGCTCACTGCCGCCCTCGGCGGCCGAGGCGGCCGCCGCCTTGCCGTCGCCCGTAGCGGCCGGCTTGGCGCCGTCCCGGCCTTCGCCCCGAGGGTCCGCCTGGGCAGCGCCCTCAGCGACCGACTTGGCACCATCCCCGACGGCGGACTTGCCGTCGCCCTTGGCGTCCGGCTCACCGCTGCCCGCGGCGGCCGAGGTGGCGTCCACCGTGGCCGTCGGCTTGCCGGTGGCCTTGGTCGCGCCCTTGCCGGTCGGCTTGTTGTCGCTCGTGGCGTCCGCCTTGTCGTCGTTCTCGGGGGCCGACTTCGCGTCGGAGGCCTTCGGGGCGGCGTCCGCACCGGAGTTGGCGCCACCAGTGGCCGGATCCGCCTCCCCGTCACCACCGCCCGGATTTGCAAGTGCAGACGACTCGGCGGAGCCCTCGTCGCCTGCCACCCAGGCCGCCACGGCCGCCCGCAGGCGGTCGTCGCCGGCGTCCGGATCGGGGGCCGAGGCGCCCGTATCCGGGTCCTCGCCCGCCGCGTCCCGGACCGAGAACACCGCCGTCTCCTGGTCCACGCCCCGCGACACCGCGAGACGCGGGTCCTCCGGAGCCGGGCCTCCCGACGCCTTGTGCTCTCCCGACTTGTCGGGGGTCCCCGCCACCGATGCCTCCTCGACCGAATGAACCACTCAACCACTTGTCGCCGGACAGACCAGCCCTGTCCGAACCATGTACCAGTGTCCTGTGTGGGGGCTTAACCCACGTGGTAGACGAGAACGACATACCTATAGGTTCCCGCCCAAACCCCCCACGCACTCTCGACAGACCAATGTGAGAGGGGTCACCCTGTCATTCATCCACGCGGGGAGGCATGGATGGGCAGGAGCCGCAGAACACTTCCGGAGGAGCTTCTGCTGCTCGCTCTGGACCCGGCCACGGGTACCACAGCGCAGCCGCAGTCGCTCGACCTAGGTCTGGCCGGAGCACAGCTAGTAGAGCTGGCGCTGGCCGGACGGATAGCCCCAGACGGGGATCGTATCGCCGTGGTGGCACCACGGCCGACCGGAGATCCGACTCTGGACTGCGCGTTGGAGTTGCTGCGAAGGCGTGGCGCTCCCGTACGGGCCGTCCACTGGATAGGCGGGCCACGCCTTGGCCTGCGACAGACCTACCTCTCGCACCTGGAGCGGTGCGGCATGGTGCATGCCGTGGCCGGACAGATGTGCGGGGTGCTGCCGACGACTCGCTACCAGGCGACGGAGTCGGCGGTCAGCCGGGAGATCAGGGCCCGGCTGGACAGCGCGATCCGCACCGGGGTCCCACCGGACCCACGGACCGCGGCGCTCGCCGCCCTGGCCCATGCGGTCGGACTCGGCAAGCACCTGTATCCGGGCAACGAGGGCAGGTCCTCACGCTCCCGGCTGCGGGACCTGATCAGGCACGACCCGATGGGCGGCCTCGTGGCGCACGCCGTGATGGACGTCCAGAACGGTGTGGCGGTACAGCCACGCCGCTCTCCGGCCCCCTCGGCCGGTCGGGGCGCACCGGAGCCCGCTCGCGGCGTTCCGATGCAGCCACGCCGCGGTTCCATGGCTCGGGCCGTGGCCCACTAGGCGAACCGCAGCATCAGCACCACCCGTAGCACCACACAGCACCACCCGTAGCACCACAGCGCCGCACCGTAGTCCCCAAGAACCGGTCCGGGAGCCGCTGTACCGCGCGGGGTGATGCGCCGGGCGTGAGGACGACGCCCCGGCACGTCACCCCGCGCGGTCGCGTTTGTGCTGCGTAGGAGGCACGTGCAACCCGCATGTGCGTTCCGCGCACATCCGCCGTTTCCCAGCGCAGGGCCGCCCCGGGGTGGCAATGTGCTGACCAGTAGACACGCAACGTATGCAGAACAAAGAAATGCACGTAGCCGGAGGTGCACGTCCGTGGCGTCCAACGTCAATCCCACCGTCAGGCGACGCCGGTTGGGCCAGGAGCTGCGCCGGCTCCGCGAACTCAAGGGCATGACCGCCGAAGAGGTCGCCGAGCGCCTGCTGGTGTCGCAGTCGAAGATCAGCCGCCTGGAGAACGGGCGGCGCAGCATCAGCCAGCGCGACGTACGCGACCTGTGCGGGGTGTACGAGGTCGAGGACCACCGGGTCATCGACTCGCTGATGCAAATGGCCAAGGATTCGCGCCAGCAAGGCTGGTGGCACTCCTTCGGCGACATTCCGTACAGCGTCTACATCGGCCTGGAGACCGACGCCGCTTCCTTGCGCGTGTACGAGTCCCAGTGCATCCCCGGGCTGCTTCAGACCCGCGGCTACGCGGAGGCGCTGATCCAGGGCGCGATGCCCGAGGCCTCGCTCACGGACGTCGAGAAGCGCGTCCAGGTCCGCATCCGCCGCCAGGAGCGGATCGAGGACGAGGCCAACTCGCTGCGCCTGTGGGTGGTCCTGGACGAGGCGGCGCTGCGCCGCACCGTCGGCGGGTCCGCGGTGATGCGCGAGCAGCTGGAGCACCTCGCGGAGGTGTCCGGGCTCCCCCATGTCACCGTGCAGGTGCTGCCGTTCGAGATGGGCGCGCATCCGGGGATCACGGGGCAGTACGCGATCCTGGAGTTCCCCGACGCGGCGGACTCCAGCGTCGTCTACATCGAGGGCGTCACCAGCGACCTCTACCTGGAGAAGACGCAGGACGTGCAGAAGTACAGCGTCATGTACGAGCATCTGCGCGCCCAGGCGCTGAATGTGGAACAGTCCCGGCAGTTCATCCTGGAAGCCGCGAAGCGCCACACTCGCTGAAGCAGAAAAAGGCCAACTCGCGTAACGGACCGCAGAGTTCAGGCCTCCGATCCAGGCCCCGCCCGTGGGAAAGCCCCGCACGGTACACCTTTCCCACGGGCTCATGGAAGACCCACCTGGAATATGCCATCCGGTCGAGTGAATGGCCCCACCGCCGCCCCCGGTCGGCGAGTAGCGTCGATCACGCCAACAACCGACATGGTGTTGGCGCAAAGCCGCAGCAGGTCCGCGGCTCAGCAAGGGATCAATGGCCAGACCGGAGCAGATCATGGCAATCACCAAGGGCGCACAGCCCACCTGGATCAAGTCCTCGTACTCCGCCGGGAACGGCGCGTGCGTGGAGATCAAGTCTCCCGCCGCCCACGCGGTGGACGTCCGCGACTCCAAGGACCCGCAGGGCCCGAACCTGGCGTTCGCGCCGGCTTCATGGAGCGCCTTCGTCACGGAGATGAGCCGGGTCGACAGCTGACCCCCCAGCCAACTCCGTGAGACAACCGAACACGCAAGACAGCACTACGCAATACAGCTACATGCACCACAGCACCACGCACCATCGCACCACTGACAGAGCCCTCTCGACTGGTCCGCCGTCCTGGCCGAGGGGGCTCGGCGCTGTCCGGAGCAGGAAAGACCGGGTCAGCGCAGCTGATCCACGTACGTATTGGTGCCCGGCACCGTCGGGATGAACGGGGCCACCAGTTCCACCCGGCCGAGGCCCGACGCCGCCACCGCCTCGCCGAGACCCGTGAAGTGGTCCTGCCAGCACTCGCGCGGGTCGGCCTGGAGGAACCAGAGCAGGGTGAGCCGGGTGTCGACGCCCTCGACCTGCTTCACGTACGTCATCTTGTCCCCCGGCAGCGGTGTCGGGCGGAAGACCGTGACCATCGCGGCGGGCGATCCGGCCACCCGCTCCGGCAGATGCTCGGTGCGCAGCCAGTCCAGCAACTCCGCGCGCTGATCGGGACCTTCGGCGTCGATCACCTCGACGACGAGCCCCTGGTACGGGTGGTCGAGCGCGTGGAAATCGCGCGGACCCGCGCCCCCGTCCCGGTACACCGTCGCCTCGTGGTCCTGGAACGCAGTGAAGACGTGCGTGCGGTCCTGGTGGACGCGGTCGTCCCGGTTGAGCCGCTTGTTGATGCCGACGGTCCACTTCATGTGGTCGGCGTAGCGGCCCTCGGTGATCCAGTACGTGGAGATGTAGCAGCCCGCCGTGACCGGCTCGGCGACGGCCGACTTCTCGGGGTAGCGCAGGAGTTGGAGGTCGCGGGTGGCGACCCAGCGGCGCCCGGAGTACATCCACGGCATGGCCATGGCGCCGGCGTAGTAGTGGTCGTCCTCGTACCAGCGGTTGTACGCGTGTTCATGGCCCGGGTGCGGTTCGACCATGGTGATCAGGGCGTGCCCGGGATGCACCCCGTACGGCCCGACGGCCGCCAGTTCCGCGTACGTCTCGCTGCGTGTGTCCTCCATGCCGCTCACACCTTCCATCTCCCGTTCGACGCCCATACTCTGACGCCCCGTCAGAAAGAAAGCCAGAGCCGGGAGGCGAACCGATGGTGAATGCGGAACTGCTTGCGGGGAAGACCGTGATCGTCTCCGGCGTGGGCGCGGGGCTCGGCCGCCAGGTGGTGGAGGCCGTGCTGCGCAACGGCGGGAACGCGGTGCTCGGGGCGCGCACCGAGGCCCATCTCGCTGCATGCGCAAAGGAGTTGGACCCGGAGGGCAAACGGACCGCGTACCGCTCGACCGACATCGCCGACGAGGCGCAGTGCGAGGCGCTCGCGGATCTGGCGCGCGAGCGGTTCGGTGGCGTGGACGCGGTCGTCCATGTCGCCGCCTGGGACAGCTACTTCGGCGGCCTGGAGGATGCCGACTTCGAGACCTGGAGCAAGGTCATCGATGTGAATCTGCTCGGCGCGCTGCGGATGACCCGCGCCTGCCTGCCCGCCCTCAAGGAGCGCGGCGGCTCGGTCGTCTTCATCGGGACGCAGTCGGCGATCGCGGCGCCCTCGCAGGTCCGGCAGGCGGCGTACGCGGCGTCGAAGGGCGCCCTGACGAGTGCCATGTACTCGCTGGCGCGGGAGGTCGGGCCGCACCGGGTCCGGGTGAACACCGTGCTGCCCGGCTGGATGTGGGGCCCGCCCGTGCAGGCCTACGTACAGATCACCGCGCAGACCGAGGGCGTGCCCGAGGAGGAGGTGCTCGGGCGGCTCACCGAGCGGATGGCGCTGCCGGACCTCGCGACGGACGGGGACGTGGCGGACGCGGCGGTGTTCCTCGCCTCCGACCGGGCGCGCGCGATCACCGGCCAGCAGCTCCTGGTGAACGCCGGAGAACTCATGCGGTAACCGACCCGCTCGGGGGATCTGCCGATACCGCAGGTCAACCGGCGTGAATGCCTCCCTCCCCGAGTTTCGCTTCGTTCTGAATTCTGTCCGGGGTTCATATCCATGACTGCAGAACCCTTGACCGGCCCCATGCGCGGAGGTTCAATCCCCCACGTCCCCAACACCCTTACCGGGGGCAACCGTTGTGCAGCGGAACCCCTGGAGGGGGCACATGAACAGTCTCGACTGGGTCGTGCTCATCGCCTACTTCGGCGTGATGGTCGCGATCGGCGTCTGGTCCCACAAGCGCGTCGACAACGTTTCCGACTTCTTCACCGCGGGCGGCAAGATGCCGTGGTGGCTCTCCGGCATCTCGCACCACATGTCCGGCTACAGCGCGGTGATGTTCACCGGGTACGCCGGTATCGCGTACACCTACGGCGTGACGTCCTTCGTCACCTGGTCCTTCCCGATCGCGCTCGGCATCGCCATCGGCGCCCGACTGTTCGCGCCGCGCATCAACCGGCTGCGCTCCAAGCTCCATGTGGCCTCCCCGCTGGAGTACTTGAAGAACCGCTACAACCTGCGCACCCAGCAGGCGCTCGCCTGGTCCGGGATGCTGCTGAAGATCGTCGACGTGGCCGCGAAGTGGGCGGCCATCGCCACCCTGCTGTCCGTGTTCACGGGCATATCCCTGAACCAGGGCATCCTGATCACCGGTGTCGTCACCGCGGTCTACTGCACCATCGGCGGCCTGTGGGCCGACGCGCTCACCGAACTCGGCCAGTTCATCATCCAGTTGCTGGCCGGTGTCGCGATGCTGGTCGCGGTCCTGATGGAGCTGGCGGACAAGAACATCGGCTTCCTCGAAGCGTGGAGCCGGCCCGAACTGGACGGCCACGACAAGCCGCTGGTCGGCCCGTACGGCACGGTCTTCCTGCTCGCCTTCCTCTTCATCAAGCTCTTCGAGTACAACGGCGGCATGCTCAACCAGGCCCAGCGCTACATGGCCACGAGCAGCGGCCACGAGGCCAAGCGGTCCGCCTACCTCTCCGCGGCGCTCTGGCTGATCTGGCCGCTCGTCCTCTTCTTCCCGATGTGGATGTCGCCGCTCCTGGTGGACGCGCAGAAGCCGGACGGCTCGGACAGTTACGGCCTGATGACCGAACAGCTGCTGCCGCACGGGCTGTTGGGCCTCGTCATCGTCGGCTTCTTCTCGCACACGATGGCCATGTGCTCCTCCGACGCCAACGCGATCGCGGCCGTCTTCACGCGGGACGTGGCGCCCGTGCTGTCCTCGAAGGCACGGCAGTGGAGCCCGCGCGCGGGTCTGTTGGCGGCCCGTCTGACGACGGTGATCTTCCTGGCCCTGTCCATGGCGGTCGCCACGCAGGTCAACTCGCCGACGTTCAAGGACATCATCACCGTCGTCATCAAGTGGGTGGCCGGACTGATGGGCCCGATCGCGATCCCGATGATGCTGGGGCTGCTGCGCCAGTTCCGCAGGTCCGGGCCGACGGCCGCGCTCACCAGCTGGGGCATGGGCCTGTTCGCCTTCTGGCTGGTGAACTACCCGATCCACTGGAGCGTCGAGGGCGGGGTACCGCTCGAGTACCAGGTGTCGATCCCGCTCGCCGTCTCCCTCGTGCTCTACATCGTCATCGGCTACATCAAGCCCGAGGACACCCCGGAACGCGACGCGATCATCGCGACCATCAACTCCGACGACGACGGGGCGGCGGCAGCCGCGGTGCCGGTACCGGCGGGCGCGGGCGACGACGTACTCGGTTCGAGGGTGAAGGACTGACCGAAGGACTAACCGAAGGACTAACCAGCGCTGGGCCGCACCTCCCGCGGTGCGGTCTAAGCCCGCGGATACCGCGCCAACCACCCCGCCGAAGCCGACGCAGGCCCGTGCAGCGCAGCGCCCTGCGTCATCTCCATCGCGAAGTCGTCCGCGAGCTCCAGGATCGTGGGCCGACCCTCAATCTCCGCCACCCACGCGGGCGGCAACGCCGTCTCCCCGTGCAGCGCCCCGAGCAGCCCCCCGCACAACGCGCCGACCTGGGCGGAAGGCCCGTCGTGGTGCACGGCGAGGCCGAGCCCGTGCCGGATGTCGTCGCTGACGAGCGCGCAGTACACGGCGGCCGCGAGCACCCCGGTCGCGTCCCCTTCGCCCACCAGCTCCCCGACCCGCGCCGCGGTCGGCATCCCCTGGCGTACGGCGCCGAGCGCGTGCTTGAGCGCGTCCGCGACGGGCGGGTGCCCGGGGCGCGCAGCGAGCAGGGCGAGCGCGCGCTGCACGGCGGCGTCGAGGGAGTCGCCGCGCGCGAGGGCGTGCACGAGGACCGCGTACGCGCCCGCCGACAGGTAGGCCTCCGCGGCGCCGTGCGTGTGCACGGCGCACTCGACGGAGAGCTGGAACACGAGCTGCGGCTCCCAGCCGACGAGGAGCCCGAACGGCGCGGAGCGGGTCGCCGCCTCGGCGCCGTCCGCGTCCAGGTTCTTGGGTCGGTCGAGCGTCCCCATGACGTCGTTGCCGAGCCCCAGCAGGCACGCCTGCGCCGCGCCGCGCCGCGAGTACAGCCACTCCTCGCGGGCCAGCCAGCCGTCCTCCTTGCGGCGCAGGTCAGGACCCCAGTCGCGCTGGGTGGCCAGCCACCGCAGATAGGCGCGGTGCACATCGGTCGGCGGGTGCCAGGCGCCGGTGTCGCGGCGGACCTGGGCGCGGATGAGCCCGTCGACGGTGAACAGGGTCAGCTGGGTGGCGGCCGTGATGGCGCCGGTCCGCCCGTACACGGGCACCAGCTGCTTGAGCCCTTCGTCCCCGTGCTCGGCGTGGATCCCGTCGAGGGTGAGGCCGTCGAGCGGGGCGCCGAGGGTGTCACCGAGTGCGCCGCCGAGCAGGGTCCCGCGCACTCTGCTGCGGAAGTCCTGCTGTTCTGCGCGGCCCCAGACGGCCGCCGCGTTGGGCGCTGCGCCCATGGGGGACTCCTCCTGTCACGACCCTCGACCCTTCGGCTTGCAGCACTGTAATCGACCGACGTCGACCAGGAATGTTCACGAAGTGATGGGATCGTGGACGCCTGCGCTCACGTGGAGTGCGGGCTGTTGCTCGTGGGATCCGCCTCGCCCAGATCGATGGTCTGCTCATCGGCGATGAAGGGCTCGTCCCAGACACGGCAGGCCATCGCGATGCGATGGATTCCCTCTCTGATCAGCTCGTCCTCGGACACCCCCAGGCGTCCGGACGCTTCTTTGATCAGCGCGACGTCCGCCTCGTCCACGTGGACACGTACAAGTCTCAGCGCCATGGCAGCTCAGCCGTACCAGGTCACATTGCAGATCACGACCCGGCCTCTGCCTCAGCCGTCTCCCGGATCGCCCGGATCTCGGCCATGGAGGCGCGCAGGTCTCCCTCTCCCGCGTCGACCAGCACCTCCAGCTCCCGCAGCCGGGCTGCCCGCGCGGGGTGTCGCTCGATCGCCACGAACACGGCCCAGGAGTGAACGAACGCTCGCAGAGGTGCCAGGCTCTGGGTCTGCTGCGCATTCGTCGTCGCCTCGAAGAGGTGTTGCGTGAGCGCCGGCACCCGGCTCGGCGCGATCCTCGCGACGGCTGCCCGCAGAGCGTCCGGCGTGAGCTCGGGCATGGGGATCAGCGGTCCGTACGGGCCGTCAGCCTGGACACTCACGATGACCTCCGGTGCGGATGGTGCGGTCCTCGTACGGTACCGGCGGGCACACGCCGTGGCAGGGCTTGTCACTTGTTGTGCCGCCCTTCCCCTACGCGACCGCGGCAGCGACCGTCGCCGCGCACCCCCGGCACATCCCCGGCGTCTCCGCCCTGAACGCCCGGTCGCAGCCGTCGCAGTTCTGGAGTGGGAGGCGGCGTGGGGCGGGCGGCCCCGGGAGGGGGTCGGCCGGGGGCTTCGGTGGGAGTTCGGGTGGCAGGAACGCCGTCAGTCGGTGGGCCATGAGGGCCGCGGGGAACCGGATCGGGGCGGTGGGCAGGCCCGCCGTCAGAGTCCGTTTTACGTCGCCGGGCGTCATGCCCCGCGCCAGCCAGGCCGCTGCCGCCGGGGCGAGTCGGTGTACGTCGCGTTCGGAGAGGAACAAGCGTGGGTCGTAGGTGCGCAGGCCGATGAGGAGGTCGACGGCGGCGGTGCGGGCCGGGCCCGGGTCGGGGTCCTGGGGGTCGGGCTGCGGCGCCCGGAGCGGTCGGCGCTGCGGGCGCGGGGCGCGGGGCTTCGCCTCGATGCGGGGCACCTCCGGCGGCACGTCCACGGCAGCCGGCTCCGGCGGCACCTGACCGCGCAGGTGCGGCGGCTTGTCGTACGAGACCGTGCGCGTGACGATCCGCCCGGACGGCAGCCGTTCCTTGGTCCGCTCCAGGTAGCCGTGCGCCTCCAGCTCCCGCAGCGCGGCGGCGACCCTGACCTCCCCTTCGGGGAACTTCGCGGCGAGGTCCTTGATGCCGACCTTCGACCCCTCGGGCAGCGACTGGATGTGCGTGGCCAGGCCGATCGCGGTGAGCGAGAGGTTCTCGTGCTGCGCCAGGTGATGCCCGACGACGGTGAATTCGGACATGTGACGCTCCCGGGAGCGGTGAAGACCGCGTGACGGCGTGGCCGAACGGCCTGAATGGGCGCGCTTGGGCGCGCTAATCTGTTGCCCAGACATCGGGAAGGTCTCGCTTCCTTGGTGGTTAGGCCCTCGTCCGGGATGCCAGTCCCGGCGGGGGCCGCTTTGCATATGCGGCAGAGAGTGCACCACGAACTCGCTTGTTCGCCAGTCGAGTTGGCGATCGTCACTCTCGCGGGTGACGCCCCTCCGGTGGCTTACGTCCGGAGGTGAGGTGGGGGGGTTGGTTTTTTCCCAACCCTTTCTTTGGGGGTTGGCGTACCGGATCACCGGATCACGCCAACTCGGGTTCCGGAGAGTCGAGTCCGTCCCCTGCCACCTTGTGCGGCACCCCGCCTCCCCTCCCCCTCCGCGACGCGGGCCCGCGGGTTCCGGTCCCCCGGGCAACCATCCGGCAGCCCCGCTCGTCGTACCCGACGATCCGCCCATCGGGCCGAGGAGGCCGTGCCGTGCTTCTGCCGTTTCTGCGTGCCCGGCGGCCCCGCCGTCGCATCGTCGCCTGGCTGGCCGGGCTGGTCGCCCTGGCGCTGGTCGCCGCGGCGCTGGTCGGGGTCGGGCTCTGGGTCACGTACGACGCACGGACCGGCGGCGGCAAGCCGCATCCCAAGGGGTCCGGCGGGACCGGCGGCTCCGTGGGCGAGGCCATGACGGACTTCGACGGCAACGGTCACGCGGACCTCGTCATGCCCGCCCCCTCGGCCGACGTCGCGGGCAAGCACGGCGCGGGGGCGATCGGCATCCAGTACGGCTCCCCGGCAGGACCCGGCATCGGCCGGCAGGAAGTACTCAGCCGCGCGATGCGGACTCCGATCGGTCAACTGGCCGCCGGAGTCGAGCACTTCGGCCGGGAATCCGCCGCCGCGGACCTCGACGGCGACGGCTACACCGACCTGCTGACCCGCGACGAGGCCCACGACCTCGTCCTGTGGGGCTCGGACTCGGGCCTGTTCACCGGGTCCCGGACGGACTTCGCGCACGCCGGGGTCGGGGACTTCGACGGGGACGGGCAGGCCGACGTGCTGGTGCGGGACAAGGGGCTGAGTGTGTTGTTCGGCCCGTTCGGGCGGGGCGGGAGCCCAGAGCGGCGCGCCGTCTACAGCAAGGACCGCCGCGCCGCCCTGGACGCCGGCATCTACGTCCACCTCGTCGTCGGGGACCTGACGGCGGACGGCCGCTCCGACGTCCTCGTCACGCACAGCCCGGAGCCCGGCGACTGGCGGTGGCGCCCGATGCGCGGGTTCATGACCGGCCGCGACGGCCGGGCCGAGACCGCGTACGAGTACCGGCACCTCCAGGGCGGCACCGACGGCGTCATCGCGGACTTCGACGGCGACGGGCACAACGACTTCGCCAGCCACCTCGTACGCGAGAACGACAGCACGGGCCTGCGCGACGACTACGACGCGGGCCGCATCGAGATCGCGTACGGCAGCAAAACCGGCAACTTCCTGCGCACCCAGGTCGTCCGCCACAAGGAACTCGGCATCGTCGGCCTCACCGGCGACGACGGCAGGCGCGGCACGGGCCCCCGCGACCAGGGCGACCGCCTCGGCGGCGCGCTCGCGGCAGGCGACGTCAACGGGGACGGCCGCGCCGACCTCGTGGCCTCCGCGCCCGGCACGGACGCGGGCGCCGCGCTCGACACCGGCGCCGTCTATCTGCTGATGGGCAGCGCGAAGGGGCTGCTCGAAGGCGGTACCACCGACGCCAGGGGCACCGGCGCACGCCCCCGCGCACTCGCCTACCGGCAGGGCCTCGACGGCGTCCCCGGGGTCGCCGAGTCGTACGACGGGTTCGGTTCGGCGCTGTGGCTCGGCGACATGGACGGCGACCACCGGGCGGACCTTGCGGTCGGCGCGTCCGGCGAGGACGGGCGATACCGCGACGCGGGAGCCGTGTGGCTGCTGCCGGGTACGCAGCTCGCCCTGGAGTACAGCGCGCCGGTGACGTCGTTCGGCCCGGCCACGCTGGGCATCCCCGAGCCCAGCCTGGCCGGAACCGAATTCGGCGCCGAGTTCGGCGCCGGGGCGCCGTAAGACCTACGGCTCCAACACCGGCAGCAGCTCCGGCAGGTGGCCGTCCGAGGACTGGGCCGCGGTCACCCGCTCCTCCGGGACCTCCCCGTAAAGCGTCGTGCGCGGCTTCGACGGGCGGCCCGCCGCGTCCGCGACCGCGATCAGGTCCTTGACCGACTTGTACGAGCCGTAGGAGGAGCCGGCCATCCGGGAGATGGTCTCCTCCATGAGTGTGCCGCCGAGGTCGTTCGCGCCCGAGCGCAGCATCTCGGCCGCGCCCTCCGTCCCGAGCTTCACCCAGCTGGTCTGGATGTTGGGGATGTGCGGGTGGAGGAGGACGCGCGCCATCGCCGTGACCGCCCGGTTGTCGCGGGTCGTCGGGCCGGGGCGCGCGATGCCCGCCAGGTAGACCGGCGCGTTGGTGTGGATGAAGGGGAGCGTCACGAACTCCGTGAAGCCGCCCGTCTCCTGCTGGATCCCCGCCAGTGTCCTCAAATGCCCCAGCCAGTGCCGCGGCTGGTCCACGTGCCCGTACATCATCGTCGAGGACGAGCGGATGCCCAGCTCGTGGGCGGTCTTGATGACCTCGATCCACGTCGCCGTCGGCAGCTTGCCCTTCGTGAGGATCCAGCGGACCTCGTCGTCGAGGATCTCGGCCGCTGTACCGGGGATGGAGTCGAGGCCCGCCTCCTTGGCCGCCGTGAGCCACTCGCGGATGGACATGCCGGTGCGCGAGGCCCCGTTGACGACCTCCATCGGCGAGAAGGCGTGGACGTGCATGCCGGGCACGCGCTCCTTGACCGCCTTCGCGATGTCGAAGTACGCCGTGCCGGGCAGGTCCGGGTGGATGCCGCCCTGCATGCAGACCTCAACAGCCCCTACGTCCCAGGCCTGTTGGGCCCGGTCCGCGACCTGGTCGAGGGAGAGCGTGTACGCGTCGGCGTCCGTGCGGCGCTGAGCGAAGGCGCAGAAGCGGCAGCCGGTGTAGCAGACGTTAGTGAAGTTGATGTTCCGCGTGACGATGTACGTGACGTCGTCGCCGACCACCGACTTGCGGATGTCGTCCGCGATGCCGCAGAGGGCGTCGAGGGCCGGGCCGTCCGCGTGCAGCAGGGCGAGCGCCTCGTCGTCCGTGAGCCTCGTCGGATCGTCGGCCGCGACCTTGAGCGCCTGCCGCACGTCGCCGTCGATGCGGGACGGCTCCATGCCGGGGGCCGCCTGCTCGCGCAGCGCCTCCCAGTCGCCGTACACGACGTCGAAGTCGTCGCGGCGGTCGGACGTACGGCCCTCGGTGTCGATGGTGCGGTGCAGGTCAGTGCGGCCCGACGACGCCACGTACCCCTCGTCGGGCTCCTGCCAGGGGCGGCCGATGACGGGCGCGTCCGCCACCGCAAGGCCGTCGGCGTCGGCCAGGGCGTTGACGTGCGGAAGCAGGCGCGGGTCCAGCCACGGCTCGCCGCGCGTCACGAACTCCGGGTAGACGCACAGCCGTTCACGCAGCTCGAAGCCGACCTCCGCGGACTGCGCCGCCAGCTCCTCCAGCTTCGGCCACGGCTTCTCGGGGTTCACATGGTCGATGGTCACCGGGGAAACGCCGCCCCAGTCGTCGATCCCGGCCGCGATGAGGCGCGCGTACTCGCCGTCGACGAGGTTCGGCGGGGCCTGGATGTTGCCCGCCGGGCCCATGATGTGGCGGGCGACGGCGACCGTCGCGACGAGGTCGTCGAGTTCGGCGTCCGGCATGCCGCGCATCGCCGTGTCCGGCTTGGCGCGGAAGTTCTGGATGATCAGCTCTTGGATGCCGTGGTACGAGCGGGCGACGCGGCGCAGCGCGAACAGCGAGTCGGCGCGCTCCTCGTACGTCTCCCCGATCCCGATCAACAGCCCGCTGGTGAAGGGCACCGACGAGCGGCCCGCGTCCTCCAACACCCGCAGCCGGACGGCCGGTTCCTTGTCCGGCGAGCCGTAGTGCGGCATGCCGGGCTCGGACCAGAGCCGCTCGGCGGTCGTCTCCAGCATCATGCCCATGGAGGGAGCCACCGGCTTGAGCCGCTGGAAGTCCGTCCACGACAGCACACCCGGGTTGAGGTGCGGCAGCAGCCCGGTCTCCTCCAGGATCCGGATCGATATGGCGCGCACGTACGCGATGGTGTCGTCGTACCCGTGCGCGTCGAGCCACTCGCGGGCCTCGGGCCACCGGTCCTCCGGCTTGTCGCCGAGGGTGATGAGGGCTTCCTTGCAGCCCAGTTCGGCACCCTTGCGCGCGATGTCGAGGACCTCGTCGGGCGACATGAACATTCCGTGTCCCTCGCGGCGCAGCTTGCCGGGGACGGTCACGAACGTGCAGTAGTGGCACTTGTCACGGCACAGCCGGGTGAGCGGGATGAACACGCTCTTGCTGTACGTGATGACACCCGGCCGGCCCGCCGCCTCCAGGCCCGCGTCGCGCACGCGGGCGGCGGACGTGGTGAGGTCGGCCAGGTCGTCGCCGCGCGCCTGCAACAGCACGGCGGCCTCCGTGACATCGAGCGCCACACCGTCTCTGGCCCGTTTCAGCGCGCGGCGCATCGCGTTGGCGGTGGGACGTTCTGCCTCGGGGGGCTGCGGTACGGCGTCCTGATCACTCATGAACCGAGCATACGAGCGCCATCCGGACATCACGAGGGCGCCCGGCCCTGCCCTTTCCCGACGCCCGCGTCCTCCCCTACGCCCCCGGCATGCCCTACGCTCCCGGCATGCTTCTGCGCGCACGACCCATGACCGTACTGGTGCTGCTGGGCGGACTGCTGCTCGGCGGCGTTCCGGCGACAGCATCCGCGTCCGCTCCTACAACCGCGACGACTTCGACAGCTGCTGCCGCGAACAGTCCACTGACGAAGTCCGCCTCCAAAACGAGCACACAGGCCACCAGCAAGACAGTCAGCAAATCGATCGGCAAGAAGAGCAAGAAGAAAAAGAAGAAGAGCAAGTCGTTCGGGGTGCTCGGCCTGCTCCTGCTCGTGCTGGTCGTCATCGTCGTGCTGCTCGTCCTCGTCCGGTTCCTCCGCGGCCGGAAGTCGTAGCCGTACGCAATCTGCCGCTCCCCTTCCCTTCCAGGGGAGTTCACGGCTCAATGCCAGGGTCACCCATGTCACATCCGACACCCTGGGGAGCCGCACCATGTGCACCGACGAGACGCCCGGCGACGAACACGGCATCGGCAGACGCGCGCTGCTCGTGACGGGGGCGGCGGGGGCGCTTACCCTCACCGGCATGAGCTTCGCCAGTGCGGCCGATGCGGCCGAGGGCTCGCAGTCCACCAAGACGCTCAAGGGCACCCTGCCGCCGGGCGCGCCCGACTACGTGTACCTCCCGGTCGAGGTGCCCTCAGGGGTACGCGAGATCAAGGTCTCCTACACGTACGAGAAGGCCACCGGGCTCCCGGCCGGCACCCAGAACAACGCCCTCGACATCGGCGTCTTCGACGAGCGCGGCACGGAGCTCGGCGGCAAGGGCTTCCGCGGCTGGTCCGGCGGCGCCCGCACCGAGTTCTTCGTCCGCGCCGACGACGCGACGCCCGGCTACATCCCGGGCCCGGTCCGTCCCGGCACCTGGAACATCGCGCTCGGCCCGTACACGGTGGCGCCGGAGGGTCTGCCGTACGAGGTCACGGTGACGCTGACGCACGGTGCGTCCGGCAAGACACCCCGCCCGACGTACCCGCCGGAGCGCGCCCGCGGCCGGGGCCGCGCCTGGTACCGCGGCGACTGCCACATCCACACCTGGTACTCGGACGGCCGCCGCACGCCGCAGGAGATCGGCGAACTGGCCCGCGCGGCAGGCCTGGACTTCATCAACACGTCCGACCACAACACGCACTCCTCCCACGCCCATTGGTCGGATGTGGCGGGCGACGACCTCCTCGTACTGATCGGCGAGGAGATCACCACCCGCAACGGCCACGTGGTCGCCCTCGGCACCGACCCCGGCACGTTCATCGACTGGCGCTACCGGGCCCGCGACAACCGCTGGGCGAAGTACGCGCAGCAGGTCCGCCGCGCGGGCGGCCTGGTCGTCCCCGCCCACCCGCACGCGACGTGCATCGGCTGCGGCTGGAAGTTCGGCTTCGGCGAGGCGGACGCGGTGGAGGTGTGGAACGGCCCGTACACGCCGGACGACGAGGTGTCCCTGGCGGACTGGGACAACACCCTTGTCTCCTACGCCCGTTCAAAGGGCCGCACGGGCTGGATCCCCGCGATGGGCAACAGCGACGCCCACCGCGACCCGGACCGCGTCGGCGGCCCCCAGACCGTGGTCCTGGCGGACGACCTGACCCGCGAGGCGATCCAGGCGGGCATCAAGGCGGGCCACTCGTACGTGGCGGAGTCCTCGTCGGTCGAACTCACCTTCACGGCAACCGGCGGCAAGGGCGAGGTGGCAGGCATCGGCGAACGCCTGCCCGTCGCCCCCGACACCCCGGTCACCATCACCCTGAAGGCCAAGGCCCCCACCGACTGCACCCTCCACCTCGTCACGGACCAGGGCACCCTGTTCACATCAGCACCCGGCGCCCCGTCGGCAACCTGGACGACAACCGCGTCCTACGCGTCATACGCCCGAGCAGAAATCCGCCACACCCCCACAACCCAGGGCCTCCCGGGCCCCCTGGCGGCCTTCACGAACCCGATCTTCCTGGGAGCGAACGCCTAACCTGGCGGCCGACACCCCCGGAACGAGCCGGAACGCGCCAGCACGCAAAGGACGAGGCATGACGACGCAGGGCCCCGCCGGTGACACCACCACCGGTTACGTACGCTTCCAGTCGCCGCACCGGAACCGGCGGGGCCACTTCACCGGCCTGTTCGGCCTCGTCAACAACCTGGCCCGGGACGGCCGGCTGACCGCCGAGCAGGAGTCCTTCCGCCGCGCCAACAACGACTGGTACGACGCCGCGTACCCGGATCCCTCCACCGTCGACCCCACGGTCTACGACCAGGAGGTCAACCCGGGCGCGGCGGCCTGGTTCAAGCCGTCGGCCACGCATCTGCTCGACCGGGTCCCCGGCTACCTGGAGATCCTGGCCGCGCACGGCGTCGACTGCCACCTGGTGCGCTCGGCCGATCCGGGCCGGGTGCTCTACGAGGACGACGTGCAGATCGTCGTGGTGCCGCACACCCGCGATGCGTCCTAAGGCCCTACGGCTCCTCCACCACCAGCACCGGCGTCTGACGGTTCAGGACCTCGCCGCGGAAGAACGCCGGGCTGCGGCGGCCCATCAGCAGCATGATGACCACGCCGACGAGCAGCAGGCCGACGCCGATCACGAAGACCGAGCCGACGCCGAGGACCGAGGAGCCGCTGCCGTACGCGGGGTTCCACATGTCGATGAGGGTCTTGATGAAGACCGCCGACAGGAGGACGCCGCCGAGCAGGGGGAAGAGGCCCTTGAAGGTGAAGTCGCGGGCCGAGCGGCGCAGTTCCGCCTTGAAGTACCAGGCGCAGGCGAAGGCCGTCAGGGCGTAGTAGAAGCAGATCATGAGGCCGAGCGCGTAGATCGTGTCGACGAGGACGTGCTCGGAGACCAGCGTCATGACCGTGTAGAAGACGGCCGTGGCGACGCCCGCCGTGATCGTCGCGCGGCCCGGCGTGCGGAACTTCGGGTGCACGCGCGCGTACGACGCCGGCAGCGCCTCGTACGTCGACATGGCGAGGACCGTGCGGGCGACCGGGATGAACGTCGTCTGGAGGCTCGCCGCGGCCGAGGCGAGGACGGCGAGGAACAGGAGGATGCCGAGCGTCGGGCCCATCACCGGGCCCGCGAGCGCCGCGAAGACGTTGTCGGACGTTTCCGGGTTGGCGAGGCCGAGGCCCTTGTCGCCCGAGCCGACGATCATCTGCGCCGCCACACCCGTCGCCAGGTACGAGCCGACCAGGACGACCATCGCGATGAGCGCGGCGCGCCCCGGCGTCTTGTCGCTGCCGATCGTCTCCTCGTTGGCGGTGAGGCAGGTGTCCCAGCCCCAGTACATGAAGATCGAGAGGGACAGGCCCGCCGTGAACGCGCCGAAGGACTGCACCGAGAACGGGTTCAGCCACGACCAGGAGAAGTCCACCGAGGTCCCCGCGAAGTCCGCGGACCCCGCCTTGGCCACCGCCATCACCACGAAGAGGGCGAGCACCACCAGCTGGAGTCCGACCAGCGTGTACTGCACGCCCTTCGTCGCGGTCATGCCGCGATAGCTGATCGCCGTCGCCGCCGCGATCAGGGCCAGGCACGTGAGGATGTGGACGGCCTTGTTGTCGTCGAGCGCCGCGATCGAGGCGTTGTTCGTGATCTCGCCCGCGAGCAGCCAGAAGTACGAGGTCGCGACCCCGGCGAGATTCGACAGGACGATGATCGTCGCGATCACCAGGCCCCAGCCGCACATCCACCCCACACGCGGCCCGAACGCCTTCACGGTCCAGGTGAAGGACGTGCCGCAGTCCGGCATGACCTTGTTGAGCTCCCGGTACGCGAAGGCCACGAGCAGCATCGGCAGGAATCCCGCGAGGAACACCGCGGGCATCTGGAGGCCGACCTCGCCGGCCGTGGAGCCGAGCGTGGAGGTCAGGCAGTAGACCGGCGCGACCGTGGAGACGCCGATGACGGCGCTGCCGAGCAGCCCGACGGAGTTCCCGCCGAGGCCCTTGCCCCCGCCGCCCCCGGTGGTGTCTGCGGCCCGCCCCGTCGAGGGCCCTGCGTCCAACTGAGTCATGAACAGGACGTTAAGTCCTGCGGTTTCCACATCTAGTTGGATCTGGTGGGGATTGTCACAGCCGCGGCGGCTGGTTATCCATGGGCAATTCGGGCGTGCAGCCCATCGTTCCCAGGGGCACGACTCAGCCTACCGGCAGATTGCAAGGCGTCGCGCCCGGCGTTCGATATTCGGTAATCGAAGCCGGGTCCGATTTCGCCCGATTCAAAATTTTCCCGTGCCGATTGCGTCACGCGCGTCCGGCCGGGCGGCCCCCGCCACGGAAACGGCCGACGGCGGTGGGCACCGCGTAGATCAGGGCGAGCGTCAGGAGCGCGAGGATCGCCATCAGCGCGGGCGTCCCGGGCGAGATGCAGAGGGCGAGCACGACCGCGGCCCCCAGGCCGACCCAGTACGCCAAGTACTCGCGGTCGTTGCCACCCCGCCGGTACAAAAGGACCGCCCTGGAGATCAGCACGACGACGGCGGCGCCGTCGATCAGCGCCGACACGTTGGGGAACTTCACCAGCGCGGCGAGCCCCGCGGGCACCAGCCACAGGAGACCGAGCAACGGACGCCCCGGCAGCCCGGGACCCCCGTCGTGCCGCGCGGCGGCGCCTCGCGGGGGCGGCCCCGACACCGGCCGCACCCCGTGGACCGCGGGCTGCCGCTGCCCGTACGAAGAGGACCAGGCATCGACCGTCGACTGCTGAGCGCTGCCGTGGAACCCGGCGTGGCCCCCGTGGGGCGCACCACCCGGCGGGGTCGAGTACGGCGTCGAGGGCGGAGCCGGGAACGGTGCCGGGGGCGGCGTCGAAGGCGGCGGCGGGGTCGCGGGGCCGTCTCCCGGCCCCCGCGTGGCCGCGTCGTGGAAGTCCCCGCCGCTCGGCCCGAACACGCCGCCCGCGTCCGGCTGCGTGGACCCGGGACCGGCCCCGGCCCCGTGCATCACCGTGTCGGCCCGCGCCTCCAGGTTCAGGAGCTGCCCCGACGTACGGGCGATCAGCGAGACGACCTGCGCGGGCAGCCACGTGTCGCTCGTGGCGTCGCGGGTGCGTGCCTGGGCGACGAGCTGCCCCGCGTCCGGCCGCCGCTCCGGCTCCGGGTCGAGGCAGTGCCGGATGAGGTCGCGCAGCTCCTCGACCACGCCCGGGAGCTGCGGGTCAAGGCTGCCCCGGTGCGGCTGGACGCCGGTGGCGGCGAAGGCGAGCGTGAGCCCGTAGCTGTAGACATCGGTCGCGGCGGTCACCTTCTCGCCGTACGCCTGCTCAGGCGACATGTACGCCGGGGTGCCGATCCGCGCCCCCGTCGAGGTGAGCCCCGCCGTGGTGAGACCCGCATCGAGCGCGGCGTGCACGATCCCGAAGTCGATGAGGCGCGGCCCGTCGGCCGACAGCAGCACGTTGGACGGCTTGAGGTCGCGGTGCACGAGCCGGTCGCGGTGCACATGCTCCAGGGTCTGCGCGAGATCGGCCGCGAGCCGCCACAACGATTCGGCGGGCAGCGGCCCGAACCGGTCCACCGACTCCTGGAGGGAGGGCCCCGACACGTACTCCGACGCGTACCAGGGGTGCCGCTCCTCCAGGCCGGTGTCGACGACCGGCACCGTCCCCGGCGCCCCGACCCGCCGCACGACGTCCGCCTCGCGCCGGAAGCGCTCACGGAAGCCCGGCTGCGCCGCCATGTCGGCGTGGATGAACTTCAGCGCGACGGAGCGGCCTCCCGCGTTGCGGGCCAGGTAGACCCGCCCCATGCCGCCCTCACCGATCCGCCCGAGCACCCGGTACGCACCGACCGTGCGCGGATCCTGCGCCTCCAGCGCCTGCATGGAACCCCCGGTTCCGCCGTAGTGACCATCCACAATTGCGCATCTTCACATGCACAGTTGTAGACACGCAGCAGAGCGGCCCGAGGGTTCCGTGGGGCTGGTGGTGCTGTCGTGGCCGACGGTGATCTCCCGGCCGAGCGCGCGCTATCCCGGCCAGACGATCGACTGCCACTCGCTGTACGCGTGCAGGGCGTACGAGCCGACGTCCCGGCCCACCCCGCTCTTCTTGAAGCCGCCGAACGGCGCCTCCATGTTCCGGCCGATGGTGTTCACGCCGACCCCGCCGGCCCGCAGCCGCCGCGCGACCCGGAAGGCGCGCGCGACATCGCCCGACCACACGTAGTCGATGAGGCCGTAGTCGGAGTCGTTCGCGAGCGCGATCGCCTCGTCCTCGTCGCCGTCGAAGGGGACCACGGCGACGACGGGCCCGAAGATCTCCTCGCGCACCACCCGCATGTCGTTGGTGCAGTCGGCGAGCAGGGTGGGGGCGACGTAGAACCCCTGGTCGAGACCGGCCGGACGCTCGCCACCGGCGACGACCGTCGCGCCCTCCTTCCGCCCCAACTCGACGTAGGACTCGACCCGTTCCCGATGTGCCGCCGAGATGACGGGCCCGACGACGGTCCCCTTCTCGCGCGGGTCGCCGACCTTCATGTAGCCGATGTACGCGGTGAGCCTGGCGACGAACTCGTCGTACACGGACCGGTGCACGATCGCCCGCGTCGGGGCCGTGCAGATCTGCCCGCTGTAGAAGGCGTACGTCGTCCCGATCCCGGCGACGGCCGAGTCCAGGTCGGCGTCGTCGAGGACGACCGCCGCGCCCTTGCCGCCCAGCTCCATCAACTGCCGCTTCATGGAACGGCCGCAGACCTCGCCGATGCGCTGACCGACGGCGGTGGAGCCGGTGAAGGACACCATGTCGACGTCCGGGGAGTCGACGGCGGCCTCTCCGACGCCGACCTCGGTCCCGCTGACGACGTTCACGACACCCGCCGGGACGCCCGCCTCCTCCAGGGCCGCCGCCATCCGGAACACGGACAGCGGATCCTGCGGCGCGGGCTTCACGACGACCGTGTTGCCCATGGCGAGCGCGGGAGCCACCTTGCCCGCCGGGTTGGCCCACGGGTTGTTGTAGGAGGTGATGCAGGTGACGACGCCGACCGGCTGGCGCACGGCGAGCGCGCCCGTCACGCCCGCCTTCCCCATCGGCCCGGCCTCGTTGATCTGCGGCGTCATCGCCTCCTCGACCGGTTCCAGGGCCCCTTTCGCGTACCGCCGGAACCGCGAGACGCCCACGGCGACCTGCATGCCGCGCGCGGTCCCGGTCGTCGCCCCGCTCTCCGCCTGCGCCAGCTCGGCGTTGGCGGCGAAGTCCCGCTGCATGAGGTCGGCGGCCCGGCCGAGGATCGCGGCCCGCTCCTCCGGCTTCGTACGCGACCAGGGCTCGAAGGCGTCGCGGGCCGCGCGCGCCGCGTCGTACACCTGCAGCCGCGAGGCCTCGGGGGCATGCCCGACGACGGACTCGCGCGCCGGATCGACGACGTCGTAGTGCCCGCCCGCGGGCTCGACCCACTCGCCCCCGATGAACAGCCTCTGCGCTTCGGTCACTTGGTACTCACCGTCCGGGTGTCGGCACCCGACCGCAGCACCTTCCCGGGCACGGCACCACTCACGACATCCCCACGCATGGCCTCAACACCATTGACCCACACGGCAGTTACTCCAATGGCCTTGGAGTCGAGCCGCGGACTGTCGCCGGGCAGATCGTGCACGAGAGTCGCCTTCCCGGCATCGATGGTCTCGGGATCGAACAGCACCAGGTCGGCGTGCCACCCCTCCTGGATCCGCCCCCGCTCCCGCAACCCGAACAGCTGCGCCGGATCATCGGTGAGCATCTTGACGGCCTCCTCCAACCCCAGCAGCTTCCGCCCCCGCAGACAGTCCCCGATGAACCGGGTCGTGTACGGCGCCCCGCACATCCGGTCCAGGTGCGCGCCCGCGTCGGACCCGCCGAGCATGACGTCCTCGTGGTTCCAGGTCTCGGCCCGCAGCGCCCAGGAGTCGGGGTCGTTGTCGGTCGGCATCGGCCACAGCACGGTCCGCAGCCCGTCATTGGCGCAGATCTCGACGAGACACTCGAAGGGCTCCTGCCCCCGCTCGGCGGCGATGTCGTTGACGACCCGCCCGGTCAGGCCCTCGTTGGCCTCCGAGTACGTGTCCCCGATGACGTAACGCCCAAAGTTCGCGAGCCGCCGGAAGACACCGGCCTCCTTGCTGTCCGCGCGCCGCAGCATCTCGCCACGCACGTCGGGATCCCGCAGCTTGGCGATACGTTCATCGACGGGCAGCGCGAGAATCTCCCCCCACCCGGGTATCAGATTGAGCGCGCAGAACGTCCCGAGGGACATGTTCATCGGCGTCAGGATCGGCATGGTCAGCGCGACGATCCGCCCACCCGACTTCCGGGCCCGCTCGCTCGCCTCCAGTTGCCGCGGCACGCGCTCGGGCACGGCGGCGTCGATGGTGAGGACGTTCCAGTTGAGCGGCCGCCCGGCGGCCGCGGTCATGTCGACGAACAACTCGATCTCGTCGTCACTGAACTGGTCGAGACACCCGGCCACGATGGCCTCGATCTGCGTCCCCTCGTGCTCACCGACCGCCTTGCTGAGCGCGATCATCTCGGCGGGCTTCGCGTGCCGGGAGGCGACGGGCTCGCCGTCCCCGTCGGAGTGCGAGGACGACTGGGTGGTGGAGAGCCCCCAGGCCCCGGCGTCCATGGCGTCCTTCAACAGCGCGACCATCCGGTCGAGTTGCTCAGGAGTCGGCTGCCCACCGACGGCATCGGCCCCCATCACATACCGCCGCAGGGCGCAGTGCCCCACCATGAACCCGGCATTGACGGCGATCCGCCCGTCGAGCGCCCCCAGATAATCCCCGAACGAATTCCACGTCCACGGCGCCCCCTCCTCCAGGGCGACCAGCGACATCCCCTCCACGCGGGACATCATCCGCCGGGTGTAGTCGGCGTCCCCGGGCTGCTCGGGATTCAACGGGGCAAGCGTGAAACCACAGTTGCCGCCGGCGACCGTCGTCACGCCATGGTTCAACGAGGGCGTGGCATACGGATCCCAGAACAACTGGGCGTCGTAATGCGTGTGCGGATCGACGAACCCGGGCGCGAGCACGAGCCCCGAGGCGTCCTCGGCACTCCGCGCCTCCTCGGCGACCTTTCCGGACTCGGCAACAACGGCGATCCGCCCGTCCCGAATCCCGACATCAGCAACAAACCCGGGCGCCCCGGTCCCGTCGACAACGGTGGCGCCCTTGATGAGGTGGTCGAGCATACGACGACGTCTCCCTTCGGATGGCGGTCATTTCGTTAGGAGGGCGGAGCGTTCCGCACAATCAATCCCGGCAAATCCAGCCCCGCCGGCGATTGAGGCGCGGGGTCCGGGGCAGAGCCCCGCGACGTCAACCACGGCAAGGCCGAGGGCCCCGACCTCCGTCCGGGAGGGGAAGCCGGGGCCGGTCCGAGAGGCCTACGCGGCCGACCTGAACCTGGTCGTCCGGTGCACCGGATCCGTATCGATCTTCGGAATCACGTGCTCCCCGATCAGCTTGATCGAATTGAGCGTGTCCTCATGCGACACCCCGATCGGCAACCCGAACGACAACTGGTCCGCCCCCGCCTGCTCCCACCTCTTGCACTGCTGCAACACCTCGTCCGGGTCACCGCAGATCATCAGCTCCTCGGCGATGAGCAGCTCGATGATCTCCTCGGAGTAGTCCGGAAGCAGCTCAGGCCACTCCGGTATCCCCTCCGGCCGAGGAAACGTGTCGTGGTACCGGAACAGCAGCGACTGCAGGTAGTTGAGCCCGCCGCCCACGGCGATCTGCACCGCCTTCTCGTGCGTCTCGGCACAGATCGCCGTGGACGTCACCATGACGTTGTCGTTGACGAAGTCACCGATGGGGTCCGGGTCCTGGATGGCGGTCTTGTACTGCTCGAGCACCCACTCCATGTCGGAGACCTTCTGCACGCTGAAACCCAGCACGCCGAGCCCCTTCTTGGCCGCCATGGCGTACGACGGCGGGGACCCGGCGGCGTACCACATGGCGGGGTGCGACTTCCCGTACGGCTTGGGCAGGATCTTGCGGGGCGGCAGCTCCCAGTGCTTGCCCTTGAACCCGACGTACTCGTCCTGGAGCCACATCTTCGGGAACTCGCGGATGGTCTCTTCCCAGATCTCCTTGGTGTAGTTCATGTCGGTGACCCCCGGCATGAACCCAAGAATCTCGTGGGAGCCGGCGCCGCGCCCGCTGCCGAACTCGAAGCGCCCCTCGCTGAGGTGGTCGAGCATGGCGACCTTCTCGGCGACCTTCACCGGGTGGTTGACCGGCGCCAGCGGATTGAAGATGCCGGAGCCCAGGTGAATGCGCTCGGTCGCATGAGCCAGGTACCCGAGAAACACATCGTTCGCGGAAAGGTGCGAGTACTCCTCCAGGAAGTGGTGCTCGGACGCCCAGGCGTACTTGAAGCCGGACTTGTCCGCCTGGATGACGTACTCGGTCTCGTTCATGAGCGCGCGGTGCTCGGCCGTCGGGTCGGTCAGCGCCTTCTTGCCCAAGTATCCCTGTACAAAGAGCCCGAATTCCAAGGAGGTTCACCGTCCTCGTCAGTTTCTGACGCATCGTCAGATTGGTTGGATCGACTGTTCCACCGGACCCGCCCACCGTCAATACCTGACGCATCGTCAGCTACCGACGGGCTGGGGGCTCACAGCACACTGACACCCGCCAACCACCCGCCGTCCACGACGAACGGCTGCCCGGTGATGTACGCCGAGTCCTCCTCGGCGGTGAGGAAGAGCGCGAGCCGCGCGACCTCCTCCGGCTTCCCGACCCGGCCGAGCGGCACGAGCTTGCGGTACAGGTCGTCGAGCGCCTGGGCCGCCTCCTCGGTGTTGGCCTCGGGGTCGAGCTGGGACGGATTGCTCATGGCGGTGTCGATGGCGCCGGGGCAGACGGCGTTGACGCGGATCCTCTGCGCGGCCAGCTCCAGCGCGGCGACCCGTGTGAGCCCCACGATGGCGTGCTTGGTGGCGGTGTACGCGCCGACGTACGCCATGCCCGTCACGCCCGTGTACGAGGAGGTGTTGACGATGGACCCGCCGCCCGCCGCGCCGATCTCGGGCGCGACGGTCTTGATCCCGAGAAAGGCCCCCACCTGATTGACCTGAATGATCTGCTGAAACTCATCGAGCGGCGTCGAGACCAGCTCGTTGAACCGCAGGATCCCCGCGTTGTTGACGAGCCCGTCGATCTTTCCGAAGGCGGCCTTCGCCGAGCCGACGGCGGCGACCCAGTCCTCCTCCTTGCTCACGTCCAGGTGCACGTAGACGGCATTGCCGTTGCCGAGGTCCTTGGCGACGGCCTCGCCCTGATCGTCGAGGACGTCGGCGACGACGATCTTCGCCCCTTCCGAGGCGAAGAGCCGTGCCTCCTGCTCCCCCTGTCCGCGCGCCGCACCGGTGATGAGGACCACGCGTCCGTCGAGCTTGCCCATGCGTCAAACCCCTTACGTTGTCGGTCAGTTGACGTAGTTCAGGTGACGTCGTTCAGGTGCGGAGCGGTATCGGCGGCGAAGGCCGCCATCTGGTCGGTGAGTTCCTCGCGCGTCCGGCTGCGGAAGCGGATCTGGATCTGCCGCACGCCCATCGCGGCGTAGGCGCGCAGCGACTCGGCGATCGCCTCGCCCGAGCCGGTCAGGGTGCGCCGCCCGACGTCCCACGTCGGCTCGCCCATGTACAGCGGCTCGGTGATCGCGCCCACGGTGATCGGCGCCTCGATCCCGGCATCGGCGCGCAGCCGCCGCAGCTTCTCGATCTGCTGCGGGAGCCGGTCCCTCGGGTCGCCCTGCGGCAGCCACCCGTCGCCCTTGAGCGCGGCGCGGCGCACGGCGGGGGCGGAGGAGCCGCCGACCCAGATCGGCACGTGCCGCTGGGCGGGCCTGGGCCGCTGCCCGAGCCCCTCGAACTTCCACAACTCCCCCTCGTGCACGGGGAATTCCTCCGGCCCCAGAGCAGCCCTCAACGCGTCCACACTCTCGTCGAGCACAGCCCCACGCCGGGCGAAGTCGACACCGAGCGCCTCGAACTCCTCCTGTACGTGCCCGGCCCCGACGCCCAGGACGAGCCGCCCGCCGCTGAGGTGGTCGAGGGTCGCGTACTGCTTGGCCGAGACGAGCGGATGCCGCAGGCCGACGACGGCGACGTGGCTGAGCAGCCGCACGCGCTCGGTGACGCCGGCCAGGAAGGCGAGCGTGGCGACGGGGTCGTACCAGGTCGTCGACATGGCGTCGGCGAGCCGGCGCGGGATGGCGACGTGGTCGCAGCTCGCGATGTAGTCGAACCCGCTCCGGTCGGCGACGCGGGCGACCTCGGCGAGATCCTCCGCCCCCGCGCCGGCCTCCCAGGGTTCGGCGTAAATGGCGCTCTGGGACTGAATCGGGAGCTGCATCCCGTAGGCAAGCGAAGCCATGAGAACCCCTGCCACTAGGTTTCCTGACGGTCCGTCATATTTTCGGACGCCACACATCCTCACGCCTGACGCCCCGTCAGACAAGACCCCGACACCACCCGCCCACAGTCCCCCACGCCACGGGGCTCCGCCCCGGCCCCCGCTGCTCAATCGCCGCAGGGGCTCAATAGACCAACCCCCGCCAGCACCTGAGCCGCAGGCAAATCAAGCCCCTCCGGCGATTGAGGCGCGGGGTCCGGGCAGAGCCCCGATCTTTTCCAGCCCACCAGCGATCGAGACACAGACCCCGAAGCAGAGCCCCAAATCAACCCCTGCCGGCGATCGAGACGCAGACCCCGGAACAGAGCCCCAAATCAAGCCCCGCCGGCGATTGAGGCGCGGGGTCCTGGCAGAGCCCCGATCTTTTCCAGCCCACCGACGATCGAGACGCAGACCCCGGAACAGAGCCCCAAATCAAGCCCCGCCGGCGATTGAGGCGCGGGGCCCGGGGCGGAGCCCCGCGACCGCAACCCCGCCTCCGGGCACCGACCACCCGGCCCCGGCCCCCGGCCCCCGCCACCCCACACCCGCCCCGCCCGATCAGGGCCTCCAGCACCCATCCCGCCCCAGACCGAGCAGGTCAATCGCATTGCCCCGCACCAGCCGGTCCACCACATCCGGCGCCAGATGCCCCATCTGCGCCTCACCGACCTCCTTCGACTTGGGCCACGTCGAGTCCGAGTGCGGGTAGTCCGTCTCGTACAGCACGTTCCCGACCCCGATGGAATCGAGGTTCTTCAGCCCGAACGCGTCGTCGAAGAAGCAGCCGAAGACGTGGTCGGCGAAGTACTCCGACGGCGGCTTGCGCACCTTGTCGGCGACGCCGCCCCAGCCCCGGTTCTCCTCCCAGACCACATCCGCCCGCTCGAGGATGTACGGGATCCACCCGATCTGCCCCTCGGCGTACATGATCTTCAACTCCGGGAACCGCTCGAACTTGCCGCTCATCAGCCAGTCCACCATCGAGAAACAGCAGTTGGCGAAGGTGATCGTCGACCCCACGGCCGGCGGCGCGTCCGGCGACGTCGACGGCATCTTGCTGCTGGACCCGATGTGCATGGCGATGACGGTCCCGGTCTCGGCGCACGCCGCGAGGAACGGATCCCACTCGTCCGTGTGGATGGACGGCAGCCCGAGATGCGGCGGAATCTCCGAGAACGCCACCGCCCGCACCCCACGCGCCGCATTGCGCCGCACCTCCGCCGCCGCCAACTCGGCGTCCCACAGCGGCACAAGGGTCAGCGGTATGAGCCGCCCCTGCGCCTCGGGCCCGCACCACTCCTCCACCATCCAGTCGTTGTACGCCCGGACGCCGAGCAGCCCGAGCTCCCGGTCCTTGGCCTCGGTGAACGTCTGCCCGCAAAAGCGCGGGAACGTGGGGAAGCACAGCGCGGACTGGACGTGGTTGACGTCCATGTCGGCGAGCCGCTCCGGCACGCTGAACGACCCGGGCCGCATCTGCTCGTACGTGATGACTTCCAGCTTGATCTCGTCCCGGTCGTACCCGACGGCGGTGTCGAGCCTGGTCAGCGGCCGGTGCAGGTCCTCGTACACCCACCAGTCGCCGATCGGCCCCTCGTCGCCGGGCTCGCCCATGACCGGCGCGAACTTCCCGCCCAGGAAGGTCATTTCCTTCAGAGGGGCGCGGACGATACGGGGCCCGGTGTCGCGGAACTTCTTCGGCAGCCGGTCGGACCAGACGTTCGGCGGCTCCACCGTGTGGTCGTCGACGGAGATGATGCGCGGGAAGTCGGCTGATTCCAGGGGGTTTTGAGCGTTTCGAGTGCTTTCTGTCTCCGTGGTCTCCATGCGCTCACGGTAGCGCTGATCTGACGACCCGTCAGCTAGTGGGGACGCAGTGCTTGCCGACAGCCCACGCGTGAGGTCTCTGTGATGGGTGCCCTCCATGGCTGACGTTTCCGCCAGGAACAAGGCAAACTGACGAGAGTTGTCTTTGATGTGCGCGCGACACGGCGCGCCGGTTGGACGGCGCGGCAGAATGATGTGCGGACGTGGCAGCAGGGAGCAGTGAAGATGGCCGGTGGACCGCGGGTACCGGAGCAGCGGCGTGCCGCCCCGCCCGAGGACCCCTCGGACGCGGCCCCGGCCGCCGGCGCCGACCTGCGCTTCAGCGTGCTCGGTCCAGTGCGGGCCTGGCGCGGCGGAGACTCCCTGGCCACCGGCTCCCCGCAGCAGCGCGCGCTCCTCGCCGCCCTCCTGCTGCGCCAGGGGCGCACGGCGACGGCGGCCGAACTCATCGACTCCGTATGGGGTGATGAGCCCCCGTCGCAGGCGCTGGCCGCGATCCGCACGTACGCCTCGCGGCTGCGCAAGATCCTCGGCCCCGGCGTCCTGGAGACCGAGGCGGGCGGCTACGCGCTGCGGATGGCGCGGCCCGACGCCCTCGACCTGGCGGCGGCCGAGGATCTTGCGGCGCAGGCCGACCGGGCGCGGCAGTCCGCGGACCTGTGCCGGGCGCGGACGCTGATGAACGAGGCACTCGACCTCTGGGACGGCGAGCCGCTGGCCCACGTACCGGGTCCGCACGCGGAGACGGAGCGCGCCCGCCTCGACGAATGGCGCCTCCAACTCCTCGAAACACGCCTGGACATGGACCTGGAGCAGGGCTGCCACGCGGAGGCGATCTCGGCCCTCACCGCCCTCACGGCAGACCACCCCCTGCGCGAGCGCCTGCGCGAACTGCTGATGCTCGCGCTCTACCGCTCGGGCCGCCAGGCGGAGGCCCTCGCCGTCTACACGGACACCCGCCGCCTCCTCGCCGACGAGCTGGGGGTGGATCCGCGCCCCGGCCTCTCGGAGCTCCAGCAGCGCATCCTCCAGGCGGACCCGTCCCTTTCGGAGCCCTCGGCGCAGCCGCCGGAGCCCGCCCAGACACCGCAGCGCCCGGCCCAACTTCCGGCCACAGTGCCGGACTTCACAGGCCGAGCCTCCTTCGTGACGGAACTCAGCGAGACGCTCGCCGCCGCGTCATCCGAATCGGGCACCGGCTCCGTCATGGCGGTCTCCGCGGTGGCGGGCATCGGCGGCGTCGGCAAGACCACCCTCGCCGTGCACGTGGCACACGCGGCGCGGGCCGCGTTCCCCGACGGCCAGCTCTACGTGGACCTCCAGGGCACGAGCCCGCGCTGCGCCGAACCCGAGACGGTCCTCGGCTCCTTCCTCCGCGCGCTCGGCGTCCCGGAGTCGGCAGTCCCGGAGTCCCTGGAGGAGCGCTCGGCCCTGTTCCGCTCGACCCTCGACGGCCGCCGGACCCTGGTCCTCCTCGACAACGCGCGGGACGCGGCGCAGGTCAGACCGCTGCTGCCCGGCACGGCGGGCTGCGCGGCGCTGATCACAGGCCGCGTCCGGATGGTCGACCTGGTCGGCGCGCACCTGGTGGACCTGGACGTCATGTCCCCCGACGAGGCGCTGCTCCTCTTCACCCGCATCGTCGGCGAGGAACGCGTGACGTCGGAGCGCAAGGCGGCCCTGGACGTCGTCGCGGCCTGCGGCTTCCTCCCCCTGGCGATCCGCATCGCGGCCTCCCGCCTCGCGGCCCGCCGCACGTGGACGGTCTCGGTCCTCGCCGCGAAGCTCGCGGACGAGCGCCGCCGCCTCGACGAACTCCAGGCCGGCGACCTCGCGGTCAAGGCCACCTTCGAACTCGGCTACGGGCAACTGGAGTCGGCCCAGTCCCGCGCCTTCCGCCTCCTCGGCCTCGCCGACGGCCCCGACATCTCCCTCGCGGCGGCGTCCGCGGTCCTCGACCTCGACATCGAGTCGACGGAGGACGTCCTGGAGTCCCTGGTCGACACCTCCCTCCTGGAATCCGCCGCCCCCGGCCGCTACCGCTACCACGACCTCGTACGCCTCTACGCGCGTGCGTGCGCGGAACGGGACGAGACGAGCACGGACCGGGACGCGGCACTCTCCCGCCTGCTGGACTTCTACCTGGCGACGGCGGCAGGGGTGTACTCGATCGAGCGCCCCGGGGACCGGCTGGTGGACCACCTGGCGCCGACCGTCCACGCGGGGCTCTCCTTCGACGACCGGCAGACGGGCCGGGACTGGCTCTACAACGAGGCGGTTCCGCTCCTCGCCTGCGCCCGGCAGGCGACCGGGAAGAGCACCCTGCGCCGAGGCATCGACCTCTTGTGGGCGGCGGTCGATCTGGCCGAGTCGGGGGCCAACGCGAAGGAGTACGAGGCGACGGCCGCCCTGCTGCACGAGGCCTCCCGGGAGATGGCCGACGTCCGCGGCGAGGGCAGGGCCTGCGTGGTGCTGAGCAACGCACGGCTGTTCTCCGGCGCCTTCGACCGTTCCGAACAGGAGGCGCACCAGGCGCTCGCCCTCGCCGAGACCCACGACGATCCGCTGGCCCGCTGCTGGGCGGCGAACATCCTGGGGAACATCGCCTTCTACCAAAGCCGCCACAACGACGCCGAGGTCTACTTCAACCGGGCCATAGAGGAGTTCACGGCGTGCGGGGACCTGGCCGGCTCGGCCAGCCCCCTGTGCAATCTGTCCCGGATCCATCTGGCCACCGGCCGCGCGGACTCCGCGGTCACCCTCGCCCGGCAGGGCACGGAGATCTACGAGCGCCTCGGCCACTCCCTCCGGGTCGCGAACGGCCGCTACGCACTCGGGCTCGCGCTCGGCAGCACGGGCCAACACGCGGACGCCACCGAGCAGTTGGAGCAGGCGCTCGCCATCTTCCGGGACAGCCGCCAGCGGCTCTGGGAGGGCATGTCACTGTGCCGGCTGGCCGAGGTGGACCTGAACGCCCGCCGGCCGACGCGCGCCGCGAGCAACGCCGAATCGGCGCTGACGATGCTGCGCGGCATCGGCGGAGCGTGGCGCCGGGGCAACGTACTCACCGTCCTCGGCAAGGCCCTCAGGGACCTCGGCCAATCGGGCCGCGCCGAGGTCTGCTGGCGCGAGGCCCTCGACATCTACGAGGAACTGGGCTCGCCGGAGGCCGTTGACGTACGGTCACTGCTGGCGCCGGCCACGGCGCCGTAGCGAGCCTTCGGAACGGCCCCTCGGGACGTTCATCGTTCGTTTATCGCGAGGGTGCAGTCTCAATGTTGCCGGGCCGTCGCGTCGGGGGGCAGACGGACCGCCGGACGGGCCGCTTCACCTGAAGTCCGGGTGAGCGCCCGCGGTCCAACCGGCCGCCCACGGGGGAGCGGCCGGTTGGGCTCGTCCCAGTCCAGCACGCCCACAGGGGAGGCATCACCATGAGCACAGAACAGGACCCGGTCGTCGAACCGACCAACACCCACGTCACAGGTGGTGAGGACGGCGAGGACATCCAGCCGCTGAACACCCACGTGACCAGCAAGCCGGCCGCCCTCGCGACGGACGACGGCGAGCTCAAGCCGGACAACACCCACGTGACGTCCGAGCCCAACTAGACCACCATCCCGACGGGGATCGGCCGCGGCGGACCGGAGGGGGAACCGCCGCGGCCGAGGTGTGCGTTCCAGCTCCGCTGGCAAATCCAGCCCCGCCGGCGTTTGAGGCGCGGGGCCCGGGGCAGAGCCCCGCGACCGCAACCACCTCGCGCCGAAACCCTCAGTCGAGCTTGCGCGCCACTTCCGTCGCCCAGTACGTAAGAATCGCACTCGCACCGGCCCGCTTGATCCCCAGCAGCGACTCCATGATCGACTTGTCCCGCTCGATCCACCCCCGCTGCGCCGCCGCCTCGATCATCGCGTACTCACCACTGATCTGGTACGCGGCCACCGGCACGTCCGACGCCTCCGCGACCTTCGCCAGGATGTCGAGGTACGGCCCCGCCGGCTTCACCATCACCATGTCGGCGCCCTCTTCGAGGTCGAGCGCCAACTCCCGCAGGGACTCCCGGACGTTGGCCGAGTCCTGCTGGTACGTCTTGCGGTCACCCTTGAGCGAGGAGCCGACGGCCTCACGGAAGGGGCCGTAGAAGGCGGAGGAGTACTTCACCGAGTAGGCGAGCACGGCGACGTCCTCACGACCGATCTGGTCCAACGCGTCGCGGATGACGCCGATCTGACCGTCCATCATGCCGCTCGGGCCGACGATGTGCGCGCCCGCGTCCGCCTGGACCTGCGCCATCTCCGCGTACCGCTCCAGCGTCGCGTCGTTGTCGATCCGCCCCTGCTCGTCGAGGACGCCACAGTGGCCGTGGTCCGTGAACTCGTCCAGGCACAGGTCGGACATGACGAGCAGGTCGTCGCCGACCTCGGAGCGGACGTCGCGCAGCGCGAGCTGGAGGATGCCGTCGGGGTCGGTGCCGACCGTGCCCCGCGCGTCCTTCTTCTCGTCCAGCGGCACGCCGAACAGCATGATCCCGGAGACGCCCGCCTCGACGGCCTCGGCCGCGGCCTTCTTCAGGGAGTCACGGGTGTGCTGGTACACGCCCGGCATGGAGCCGATCTCCACCGGGGCGTCGATCCCCTCGCGCACGAACGCGGGGAGGATCAGGTCGGACGGATGCAGCCGCGTCTCGGCGACCATGCGCCGCATGGTGGGAGTCGTCCGCAGCCGCCGCGGCCGCGAACCGGGGAAAGAACCGTACCGGGTCACTGAACCTGTCACCTCTACCTACGTGCTGTGTTCTCCCGGGGGACGACACCCGGACCCCCAGCCGGACAACCAGTCCGGCCGGGGCCCAGGTAGGGCCGTGCCCGGGAAACGGAGTAAAACAGAAGGGCGGGCACCCGGACCCTCAGGTCCGGACGTGCCCGCCCCACACTCTTCCTTACGGAGCCGCGCGCCTGCGCCGCGACCCGGGCCGCCGCTCGCTGGGCCGGGTGACCGGGTCACCCGCCTCGATCGCCGCGACCCGCCGCTTGGTGCCGAAGTCGGCAAGCGCGGCCGCCAGCTTGAGCACCGAGGGCTCCGGAGCCATCACGTCGACCCGCAGCCCGTGCTCCTCGGCCGTCTTCGCGGTCGCCGGGCCGATGCAGGCGATCACCGTCACGTTGTGCGGCTTGCCCGCGATGCCGACCAGGTTGCGCACCGTGCTCGACGACGTGAACAGAACGGCGTCGAAGCCACCACCCTTGATCGCCTCACGCGTCTCCGCCGGCGGCGGCGACGCACGCACGGTCCGGTACGCCGTGACGTCGTCGACCTCCCAGCCCAGCTCGATGAGCCCGGCGACGAGGGTCTCGGTCGCGATGTCGGCACGCGGGAGGAAGACACGGTCGATCGGGTCGAAGACCGGGTCGTACGGCGGCCAGTCCTCCAGGAGACCGGCGGCCGACTGCTCGCCGCTCGGCACCAGGTCCGGCTTCACGCCGAAGGCGATGAGGGCCTGCGCCGTCTGGTCGCCCACCGCCGCGACCTTGATCCCGGCGAAGGCGCGGGCGTCGAGCCCGTACTCCTCGAACTTCTCGCGGACGGCCTTGACCGCGTTCACCGAGGTGAAGGCGATCCACTCGTAGCGGCCCGTCACCAGGCCCTTGACCGCGCGCTCCATCTGCTGCGGCGTGCGCGGCGGCTCGACCGCGATGGTCGGCACCTCGTGCGGCACGGCGCCGTAGGAACGAAGCTGGTCGGAGAGCGACACCGCCTGCTCCTTCGTACGCGGGACGAGCACTCTCCAGCCGAACAGCGGCTTCGACTCGAACCACGACAGCTGGTCGCGCTGGGCGGCTGCGGAACGCTCACCGACCACGGCTATCACCGGGCGGTTGCCCTCCGGCGACGGCAGCACCTTGGCCTGCTTCAGCGTCTGCGCGATCGTGCCGAGCGTCGCCGTCCAGGTCTTCTGGCGCGTCGTCGTACCGGCGATCGTCACGGACAGCGGGGTGTCGGGCTTGCGGCCCGCCGCCACCAGCTCACCGGCCGCGGAGCCCACCGAGTCGAGCGTCGTCGACACGACGACCGTGCCGTCGGACGCGCCGACCTCGGTCCAGCAGCGCTCGGAGGCGGTGGCCGCGTCCACGAAGCGGACATCGGCGCCCTGCTGGTCGCGGAGCGGCACACCGGCGTACGCGGGCACGCCCACGGCCGCCGCGATGCCGGGCACGACCTCGAAGGTGATGCCCTCGCTCGCGCAGGCGAGCATCTCCTCGGCCGCGTACGTGTCGAGACCGGGGTCCCCGGTGACCGCACGCACGACCCGCTTGCCGCCCCTCGCGGCCTCCATGACAAGATTGGCCCAGTCCCTCAGAGCCGGGACCATGACGGCAGTTGACGAGCCGTCAGCGGTCGCCGGGCGCTCCGGGGCACCCGTGGCGTCGAGGACGGTCACGCCGGCCTTGGCATGCGTCCGCACGACGTCGAGCACTTCGGGCTCGGCGATCAGCACATCCGCTCGGGACAGGGCCTCCACGGCCCTGAGGGTCAGAAGTCCCGGATCTCCGGGACCCGCACCCAGGAAGGTGACGTGCCCAGGTGCACAGGCGGTCGATACAGCGGTGGTGGGGCTCATCGTGCTCGCTCCCCCATCAGACCGGCCGCACCCTTGGCCAGCATCTCGGCGGCGAGTTCCCGCCCGAGTGCCAGCGCCTCGTCCTCGGACGAGGGCACGGGACCGGTGGTGGTCAGCTGCACCAGCTCGGAGCCGTCGGTGGTACCGACGACGCCGCGCAGGCGCATTTCCTTGGCAGTCTGCCCGTCGGCCAGCAGGTCGGCCAGCGCACCCACAGGTGCACTGCAGCCGGCCTCCAGGGCGGCGAGCAGGGTTCGCTCGGCGGTCACGGCGGCCCGTGTGAACGGGTCGTCCAACTCGGCGAGCATGGCCACGAGTCCACCGTTGTCGGCGGCGCACTCGATGGCCAGTGCCCCCTGGCCGGGGGCGGGCAGAATCATGTCGGTCGGGAGGAACTCGGTGACTTCCCCGCTGCGACCGGTACGGCTGAGCCCCGCGGCCGCGAGGACCACCGCGTCCAGCTCACCCTTCTCGACGAAGCCGATCCGGGTGTCGATGTTCCCACGGATCGGCACGGTCTCGATCCGTATGCCGTGGCTGCGCGCGTACGCGTTCAGCTGCGCCATGCGGCGCGGCGAACCGGTACCCACGCGGGCACCTTCGGGAAGCTCGGTGAACTTCAGTCCGTCGCGCGCGATCAGCACGTCCCGCGGGTCCTCGCGCACCGGTACGGCGGCGAGGGCCAGCTCGGCGGGCTGCGCGGTCGGCAGGTCCTTGAGGGAGTGCACCGCGAAGTCGACCTCGCCCCTGGCGAGCGCGTCGCGCAGCGCGGTGACGAAGACTCCGGTGCCGCCGATCTGCGCGAGGTGCTCGCGGGAGGTGTCACCGTAGGTGGTGATCTCCACCAGCTCGACCTCGCGGCCGGTCAACTGACGTACTGCTTCGGCCACTTGCCCGGACTGGGCCATGGCCAGCTTGCTGCGCCTGGTGCCCAGCCTCAGGGCTTTCTCGGCGGTCATGCCGGGCCTCGATTCTTGCCTTCTGCTTCGTGGGGGGTGGCCCGGGAAACGGCGGCGACCGTCTCCTGGTCCAGGTCGAACAGGGTCCGCAGGGCGTCCGCGTACCCGGCGCCGCCGGGCTCGGCGGCCAGCTGCTTGACCCGTACGGTCGGCGCGTGCAGCAGCTTGTCCACCACGCGCCGCACGGTCTGGGTGATCTCCGCGCGCTGCTTCTCGTCCAGGCCCGGGAGCCTGCCGTCGAGCCGGGCGATCTCGCTCGCCACCACGTCCGCGGCCATCGTGCGCAGTGCGACGACGGTCGGCGTGATGTGCGCGGCCCGCTGCGCGGCGCCGAACGCGGTGACCTCGTCGGCCACGATGGTCCGCACCAGGTCGACGTCCGCGGCCATGGGGGCGTCCGCGGAGGCGTCGGCGAGCGATTCGATGTCGACGAGGCGGACCCCGTCGATCCGGTGCGCGGCCGCGTCGACATCCCGCGGCATCGCCAGGTCGAGGAGCGCGAGCGCCACCTGTCGTACGGGCTCGGGGGTGCGCTCGCGGCGCAGCTCCGGCACCCGTCCGGCGACGGCGAGCGCGGCGATGGCCTCGGCCTCGGAGAGGCGGACCTGCTCGCCGGGCGCGTTGTCGACCCAGGCGCCGTGCTGTTCCAGGGCGGCGGCGTCGAATCCGGCGACCGCGGCCTCGCCCTCGACGGAGAAGCCACCGCGCACCGTCTCGACGGAGCGGCTGTCGCTTCCGGCCTTACCGGCGGCGGGAGCCGTGGCGCCGGGCACCTCGCTGCCCGCGGTCGGCGTACGGCCCGCGACGGCGGAACGTACCGCCTCGGCGGTGAGTACGAGACCGGTCGCGCCGGTGCAGGAGATGGCGACGTCGGCACGTGTCAGTTCGTCCGCGACGGTGTCCATCGCGACGGCACGGGCGGCGGTACCGGACTCGCTGAGGATCTCAACCAGGCGGTCGGCGCGCTCCATCGTCCGGTTGGCGACGACGACCTCGGCCACTCCGGCCCGCGCGAGCGTGGCCGCGGCGAGCGAGGACATCGAGCCGGCGCCGATCACGAGCGCCCGCTTGCCCTGCGCCCACGCGTCCACCGACTGCCCGGCGGCGAGCTGCTCCAGGCCGAAGGTGACGAGCGACTGCCCGGCACGGTCGATCCCGGTCTCCGAGTGGGCGCGCTTGCCCACCCGCAGCGCTTGCTGGAAGAGGTCGTTGAGGAGCTTGCCCGCGGAGTGCAGCTCCTGGGCGCGCGCGAGGGTGTCCTTGATCTGGCCGAGGATCTGGCCCTCGCCGACCACCATCGAGTCGAGCCCGCACGCCACCGAGAACAGGTGGTGCACCGCCCGGTCCTCGTAGTGCACATAAAGATAGGGAGTGAGCTCTTCGAGGCCGACCCCGCTGTGCTGCGCGAGCAGCGTCGACAGCTCGGCGACACCGGCGTGGAACTTGTCCACGTCCGCGTACAGCTCGATGCGGTTGCAGGTGGCGAGCACCGCGGCCTCGGCGGCCGGTTCGGCGGCGAGCGTGTCCTGCAGCAGCTTGGCCTGGGTGTCCGCGTTCAGCGCGGCACGCTCCAGAACGCTGACGGGGGCGCTGCGGTGGCTCAGGCCTACGACGAGGAGGCTCATGCCGGCATCACGGCGGGAACGTCCCCGTCGGGTCCCTTGCGCTCGTCGTTGTTCTTCGCGGCGGCGGGCTTGGTGACCTTGGCGGCCGGGCCCTCGAGGCCCACCGCGCCCTCGGCCTCCTCCACCGGGCTCTCGCCGGCCTTGCGCTGCTCGTGGAAGGCGAGGATCTGCAGCTCGATGGAGAGGTCGACCTTGCGCACGTCGACGCCGTCGGGAACGGAGAGCACCGTCGGCGCGAAGTTCAGGATGGAGGTGATGCCCGCGGCGACGAGCCGGTCGCAGACCTGCTGCGCGGCGCCGGCCGGGGTCGCGATGACGCCGATGGAGACGCCGTTCTCGTCGATGATCTTCTCGAGGTCGTCGGCGTGCTGCACGGCCATGCCCGCGACGGACTTGCCGGTCATCGCCGGATCGGCGTCGATCAGGGCCGCGACGCGGAAGCCGCGCGAGGCGAAACCACCGTAATTGGCAAGCGCCGCACCGAGGTTACCGATACCGACCATCACGATCGGCCAGTCCTGCGTGAGGCCCAGCTCGCGTGAGATCTGGTAGACGAGGTACTCGACGTCGTAGCCCACGCCGCGGGTTCCGTACGAACCGAGGTACGAGAAGTCCTTGCGCAGTTTCGCGGAGTTGACCCCCGCGGCGGCCGCGAGCTCCTCGGAGGAGACCGTTGGCACCGAGCGCTCCGACAGAGCGGTGAGGGCTCGGAGGTACAGCGGAAGCCTGGCGACGGTGGCCTCGGGAATTCCTCGGCTGCGGGTCGCCGGTCGGTGAGTTCGGCCAGTTGCCACGGTGCTCCTGCGGGTAGAGCGGGGCTGTGGGCGGCACCCTGCTACTCGACCGCCCCGTCGAATGCAGGCTATGTCTTTGTGAACGCGTGCACAAAGATGGTGTCCGATTTGCCCGGCCAACGTGACCGGGCTCACGCGCGCCCCGCGCGCCTCCGTGGAAGCGGCGCGCAGGTAGCTTCGTTGCTCACCTGTGGGGCCCAAAACGGCACACTCTCCTCAACGTTGCCAAGATCCACGCCCCCGAGACCAAAACCGCCCCCGATCCTAAGCGACTTTTGGGACCAGTTGGACTGGTCGGTCAGTGACCTGTGCGACCGGACCGCGACCAACCTGGGGCTTCGTTTGCGGACCGTCACCGAGTGAGTGCGTGCCGCAGCCGCTCCTCCTTCACACGCCAGAAGTCGTGCTGCGCTCCGTCGACGAGAACGACCGGGATCTGTTCCCAGTACTTGCGGTACAGCTCCTCGTCCTCGGTGATGTCCTTCTTCTCCCAGGACGCGCCGACCTCGGCGCACACCTTCTCGATCACCGACTGTGCGTCGTCGCACAGATGACAGCCGGGCTTCCCGATCAGCGTGACGATCCGCTCACTCGGATCCTTCTTCTCGCGGGTACGAAAAATGGGACTCATACCGGCCATTCTCGCCCCACACGCGGCCCTCCTGTCGCCGAGAATTCACGTGCGGACAGGCTCCCGAAACCCGCTCGACTCCGGAACCCCCGAACAGACTGGCTATGCTCACGACATGGCCGCTCTCGGATGGCTCACACCCCGTAGGCGCTCCGCCACCGCGCGGAGCGTGCTGGCAGGCGAGGCTTCGGCCGAGGCCGCCCGCAAGTCCTCCCAGGAGCTGGAGGACCAGGCCCCGCCGGTCGACGAGGACGCACAGGAACCGGAGTTCCCGGTCGCGGGCGACGACAAGGCCGCCGCCTTCTTCGACCTGGACAACACGGTGATGCAGGGCGCGGCGATCTTCCACTTCGGCCGGGGCCTGTACAAGCGGAAGTTCTTCGAGCGCCGCGAGCTGACCCGATTCGCCTGGCAGCAGGCCTGGTTCAGGATCGCCGGCGTCGAGGACCCCGAGCACATGCAGGACGCGCAGAACAGCGCCCTGTCCATCGTGAAGGGCCACCGCGTCGCCGAGCTGATGTCCATCGGCGAGGAGATCTACGACGAGTACCTGGCCGAGCGGATCTGGCCCGGCACCCGCGCCCTCGCCCAGGCCCACCTGGACGCGGGCCAGAAGGTCTGGCTGGTCACGGCCGCGCCCGTGGAGATCGCCACGGTCATCGCCCGCCGCCTCGGCCTGACCGGCGCGCTCGGCACGGTCGCCGAGTCCATCGGCGGCGTCTACACCGGCAGGCTCGTCGGCGAACCGCTGCACGGGCCCGCGAAGGCCGAGGCGGTCCGCGCGCTGTCCTCCGCCGAGGGCCTGGAGCTCGGCCGCTGCGCCGCGTACAGCGACTCGCACAATGACATCCCGATGCTCTCGCTCGTCGGCCACCCGTACGCGATCAACCCGGACGCGAAGCTGCGCAAGTACGCGCGCGAGCGCGACTGGCGCCTTCGGGACTACCGCACGGGCCGCAAGGCCGCGAAGGTCGGGATCCCCGCCGCGGCCGGCGTCGGCGCGGTCGCGGGCGGCACCGCGGCGGCGATCGCACTGCACCGACGCCGTCGCTGACGGCCGATCGCCTACGGTCACCGAGCGGTCGAGGACGACATTCCGTACGTCTTACCCGTGTCCCGCTCCCGCCAGTCCCGTAAGTACCACTCGGCCACAACACGTCACCACCAGAGCCTGAACTTGAACGTAATCGATCAACAAGTGGTCACTCTCTGGTACTTGAAACGCCGTCGAGTGACTACAGAAGTGACCTAATCGGTGATTTGAGCAACTGGGTGTAGTCCTCCCTGCACGAAGCGTTATTCTCCTCAGACGCAAACCGGTACCCACGCGTCAGCACGACGGGTGAACGGTCCCGCACTGCACGTGATGGAAGCTCTGCCTCTGGGAGTCCCGTGTACCCACACGTCGGGGTTGACGCCTCGGGCCTGGCTACGCTGCACGCGACGGTCGTGGACCGCTTGCGCGGTTTCGTCCCCACCGCGTACGCCGTCCCCGCCCTCGCCGCTGCGGCAGCGTCGGCCGTGCCCGCCCCTGCCTCGCCATGTTTCGCCATGGCCGATTCGACCGCGGCCACCGTCGGCAGACGGGCCCGTTCCGGGTCCGCCGGCGCGTCGGGCACCGCGGCCAGGTCGGCCACACCTACGGCCCGCCGTCCCGCGGCCGACAGCGACAGTGCCCGCATGATGGATCTGGTCGAGCGCGCCCAGGGAGGCGAGGCCGACGCGTTCGGCCGGCTCTACGACCAGTACAGCGACACTGTGTACCGCTATATCTATTACCGCGTCGGCGGAAAGGCGACCGCGGAGGACCTCACCAGCGAGACCTTTCTGCGCGCGCTGCGCCGCATCGGCACGTTCACCTGGCAGGGCCGCGACTTCGGCGCCTGGCTGGTCACGATCGCGCGCAACCTGGTCGCGGACCACTTCAAGTCGAGCCGCTTCCGCCTCGAAGTGACCACGGGCGAAATGCTCGATGCGAACGAGGTGGAGCGTTCCCCCGAGGACTCCGTCCTGGAGTCCCTCTCGAACGCGGCCCTGCTCGACGCCGTGCGCCGCCTCAACCCACAGCAGCAGGAGTGCGTCACGCTGCGCTTCCTGCAGGGCCTGTCCGTCGCCGAGACCGCTCGCGCGATGGGCAAGAACGAGGGCGCGATCAAGACCCTCCAGTACCGGGCGGTGCGCACCCTGGCGCGCCTTCTGCCGGACGACGCCCGCTGAGCCCCGGGGCTGTTTCTTCAGCCCTGGGACCGTTACTGCCCGCAGTCCCCAACTCACCTACGGTGAAAGCGAGATGGGATCGCGCCCGGATTATCTTTCGCGCGTAACCCAAATACCGAGCCGCTCGTTGTGCGGGATGCAGGCTCCCTGTGGTCACTCCCGACCGGGATTCACTCATTCTTTGGTGTGTATCCGGGACCGGGGGTGCAACCCCAGGACCCCCTGGGGAGTCGACCGTCATGATTGAGAGGAGGTGCCGCCAGTGATCGCGAACGTCTCGGCACACCGGCGGGCGAACGCCTTCGCCCAGGCCCTGGAGGACAAGTCCGACCAGGACCCGGCGGCGCAGCAACCGGAAGAAGAACCGGCCGCCCGGCGCAGCGATGCGGCGGCGGCCGAGGAGGGCGGGCTGCTGTCCCTGGCCGCGGCGCTCGGCGAGCTGCCGAAGCCGGAGTTCGACCCCGAGGTCAAGGTGGTGCAGCGGGCTCAGCTCGTCGCCGCCATGGAGGCCATGGTCCAGGAGGGCGGCGCGGCCGCCGCCGTACCGAAGCAGCGCCAGGGCAAGGGCACCCACCGGGCGAGCCCGCTGCGGAAGCTGCGGCCCCGCTCCCGGCTGAGCAAGGGCATCGCGGCGGGCGGGCTCACGGTCGGAGTGGCCGCGGGCGCGTTCAGCGGTGTGGCCGCGGCCTCGTCCAGCGCACTGCCGGGCGACCACCTCTACGGCCTCAAGCGCGGCATGGAGGACCTCAAGCTGGGCATGGCGCACAGCGACTCCGACAAGGGGCAGGCCTACCTCGACCAGGCGTCGACGCGGCTGAGCGAGGCGCGGCGGCTCATGGAGCGCGGCCGCACCGGACAGCTCGACCACGAGTCCGTGGGTGAGGTCAGGCGCGCGCTCTCCGGGGTGCAGTACGACGCCTCCGAGGGCCACAGGCTCCTCAGCGACGCGTACAAGCGCGACGGCGCCCTCGGCCCGATCCAGGCCCTGTCCGCCTTCTCCGACGCGCACAGGGAGAGCTGGACGGCCCTGAGCGACCGCCTGCCGGTTCAGCTCGGGGACGTAAGGGATCAGGTCAGCTCGGTCTTCGACGCCATAGACGAAGAGGTCGGCCCGCTGCGCTCCCTGCTGCCGCGGACCCCGGACGAGAAGAACGGTGCGACGAGCCCGGACACCGGCCAGGACGGTACGTCGCCGGGGTCCCCGGACACCGGCAGCTCCACCCCGTCCGGCTCCGGTTCCGCCTCCGACGACGGCAAGACGTCGACGAAGCCGAAGCCGTCCACGTCCGACACCGGCAAGGACGAGGAGGGTCTGCTCGGCGAAAACACGGGCGGCCTCCTCGACCCGCCGAAGGACAAGACGACCCCGCCGTCCTCGGACGACAGCCCGGACTCCGACACCGGCACGGGTACCCCGAAGCCGGACGTGACGGTGCCCCCGCTGCTCCCGGGCCTCCTGCCGGGCCTGGGCGTCGACGGCGAGGACGCGAACTAGCGCACCGCGCAGCAGACAGGGCCCGAGGCTTGCCTCGGGCCCTGTTCTCGTTCAGAAGAACGCCACTTCAGAAGAACACCGCTTCAGAAGAACACCGACCTGCGCTGCACCAGCAACTTGTACAACGTGTGCTGGATCTGTTCGCGGACCTGGTCCGTCAGGTTGAACATCAGCATCGGATCCTCCGCCGCCTCCGGCGGATAGCCGTCCGTCGGGATCGGCTCGCCGAACTGGATCGTCCACTTCGTCGGCAGCGGCACCGCCCCCAGCGGCCCGAGCCACGGGAACGTGGGCGTGATCGGGAAGTACGGGAAGCCGAGGAGTCGCGCCAAGGTCTTGGCGTTGCCCACCATCGGGTAGATCTCCTCCGCCCCGACGATCGAGCACGGCACGATCGGCGTGCCGGCGCGCAGCGCGGTCGACACGAACCCGCCCCGCCCGAAGCGCTGCAGCTTGTACCGCTCGCTGAACGGCTTGCCGACGCCCTTGAAGCCCTCCGGCATGACGCCGACCAGCTCACCGCTCTCGAGCAGCCGCTGCGCGTCCTCCGCGCAGGCCAGCGTGTGCCCGGCCTTGCGCGCCAGCTCGTTGACCACCGGCAGCATGAACACCAAGTCGGCCGCGAGCAGCCGCAGGTGGCGGCCCGCCGGATGGTTGTCGTGCACGGCGACCTGCATCATCAGGCCGTCGAGCGGCAGCGTTCCGGAGTGGTTGGAGACGATCAGGGCCCCGCCCTCGGACGGGATGTTCTCGATGCCCTTCACCTCGACCCGGAAGTACTTCTCCGCGATCGGCCGGAGCAGCGACATCAGGACCTGGTCGGTGAGCTCCTCGTCGTAACCGAACTCGTCGACGTCGTAGTCACCGATGATCCGGCGGCGCAGAAACGCGAGCCCACCCGCGATCTTCCGCTCCCAGCCGCCGCCCTGCGACGGCTCGCCCGGCTCCTTGGGCCCCGGTTCGGGCGCGGATTCGGACGGTGGCTGCTGCACGGGCCGCACCTCCCGTACGGCCACGGGTTCGCCCTTGCGGCGCTTGCCGGCCCCCGGGCCCCGGCCGCGGCGCGCGGCACCCTTCGCCGCCGCCCCTCGCGACCTGTCGTCGTCGAACGGAATGACCTTGGCGTCCGCCATCGTTGATGCGCTCCTCAGTTGGCGCTCTGCGTCGGGGGGTGGCTGGGGCCTGTACGGGCACCACCCAGGAAGGGCAGCGCGGCGATCCGGTCGACGGCCCCCGCGAGGGCCTGCGGCGGCAGCAGTCCCGGGCCCCGGCCGCGTACGAACTCCGCGAAGGCCTCCGCGGTCGTGTACTTGGGTTCAAAGCCCAGTGTGTCGCGCATCTGGACCGTCGACACCATCCGTCCGTGCGTGAGCAGCCGGATCTGCTCGGGCGAGAAGTCCGTCGCCCCCAGCGTACGCAGCGCGCCGCCCACCCAGGTGACGGCGGGAAGGAGGAACGGGACTGTCGGCCGGCCCAGCCGCCGGGAGCACTGCGAGAGCAACAGCACGCCGTCGCCCGCGATATTGAACGTGCCACTGTTCAACGTTCCCCGGGCCGGCTCGTGCGAGGCGATCCGCAGCACCTCGATCACGTCGTCCTCGTGCACGAACTGCAGCCGCGGGTCGTAGCCGAACACGGTCGGCAGGACCGGCAGCGAGAAGTACTCGGCGAGCGGTGAATCGGCCGTCGGTCCAAGGATGTTGGCGAAGCGCAGCACACACACCGCGACGTCGGGACGGCGCCGGGCGAACCCGCGCACATAGCCCTCGACCTCCACGGTGTCCTTGGCGAAGCCCCCGCTCGGCAGCGACTTCGGCGGCGTCGTCTCGGTGAAGACCGCCGGGTCGCGCGGCGCGGAGCCATAGACGTTCGTACTGGACTTCACCACCAGGCGCTTCACGTTGGGCGCCTTCTGGCACGCGCCGAGCAGCTGCATCGTGCCGATGACGTTGGTCTCCTTGACCGTGCCGCGGCCGCCGCTGGCCAGCGGGGTCCCCGTCACGTCCATGTGCACGACCGTGTCCACCGCGTACTCGGCGAGCACCCGCGCGATCGTCGGCTGCCGGATGTCGGCCTGCAGGAAGTCGGCACCGCCCAGATGGTGCGCCGGCGGCACCGCGTCCACGCCGATGACCCGGTCCACCTCGGGGTCCCGCTGGATCCTGCGTACGAACCGGCCGCCCAGTTGTCGGGCCACCCCTGTCACGAGCACGACTTTGCCCAAGATCAGCGCCTACCTTCCGTCCCAGCCCCGCCGCGCTCCGCAATCACTGCTTGCGGGCCACGTTAGCGGTTCGATGTTGCGCTGTGATGTCTGCTCGATGCAGGAAGTGACGACGGACACACTCGCGGGTAACGGGAGGTTCCGAAGTGAACAATTGCCTGTTCAAGGGCTCTGCACCAACGCAATGTGGCCCTCCCACCGGATGGTGGAAGGGCCACAAGGCGCGCTGTACAGCAGCTGCCGCTTACTTCTTGTTGCGACGCTGCACGCGGGTGCGCTTCAGCAGCTTGCGGTGCTTCTTCTTAGCCATCCGCTTACGCCGCTTCTTAATGACAGAGCCCACGACTACCCTCGCTCACTTCTCGGACAACCCCTGCGATGCAGGGACAATCACTCGGTGCGGGGCTGCATTGGGGCCCACACGACCTACGAGGGGCTAGCCTACCCCGCTCCGAGCGCCGATCAGAAATCGAGGTCCGCGGGACCCCCTGGATCAGCCGGCGTCCACCCCCACGTAGGAGTCGCGGAGGTACTCATGAACCGCGTTCTCCGGGACTCGGAATGACCTCCCCACCCGGATCGCGGGCAGATGACCGCTGTGCACCAAGCGGTACACGGTCATCTTCGACACTCGCATCACCGCGGCGACCTCCGCCACGGTCAGGAACGCCACCTCGGATAGAGGCCTCTGGTCAGCAGCCATGACACACCTGAACCTTCCGCACTCGACGGCCACCGGCTTCCCCTTCCGGTGACTCAACGTCGTTGCGTGCTCACTCCCCAATGTAGAGGCGGGTGATGCGAGTGGGGAAGAGGAGCAGCGATCGGCCGCCTACTGTGACAGACACGCTCGATTGAGTACATAGCGAGTAAGCGGTCGGTAGTAATCAGACCGCACAGCGTCATCAAGTGGAACGACGACGGACACCTGCCCCTCGGCCTCACCGACGAACAGGGCGGGATCGTCCGTATCGGCCAGACCGATGGCGTCGAACCCCAACTGACCTGCACCGCAGACCCATCCGTGGTCCCCGATGACCAGCTCGGGCAGCGGCTCGCCGGCCTCCGAGAGCGCCCCGAGCACCAGGCGAACCGGGAGTGGTGAGTGGGTGTGCGCGCCGGTCTCACTTCGCACCGGGTACGCGCCCGGTTCACGCACCAGCGCGACTCCTCGGTCGTAGTCGAGGTTGTACGTGCGTAGGCCGAACCGGGTCGTTATGTCGATACTCCGACCCTGCGCGGGGGTGAGGACGGGGCAGCCGACCGCCGACAGGGCGTCCGCCAACGCGGCGTAGAAACCGAGCAGTCGATGCGGATGCCCCGTCCCGAACAGCACCGGGGAACGGCTCTCGGCGGCCCGGCCGAGGCGCTCCGCAAACGCGTCGAGCGCGGCCAGGGTCCGTTCCGGATCGATGACATCCTGCCCCGTGCGGTGCCCCGGGTCCCCCGAGACCCCGCACTTGTCCGCCATCAGCGCGAGCAGCTCGCGGTGCCCCCACGCCCACTCGGGATCGAGCCCGAGCATCACCCGCGGATCCCGTGCCTCGAACAGGCGGTAGCTCCGCAGACTCTCCTCACGGGAGGTCGCCACGGGCCCGGCAAGCCGAGCCGCCAACAGATGCGCACGCAGGGCGCCGACGCTCAACACCCTTGCGATGTTGCGCCATTGCCCCGCCCCGTTCCCCCACTTTCCAGCAAACACCCCACGGTCGGAGTAACGCACCCGCCTTGGGCAATCTGCCGCCTTGGGCGGCAGGGTGGGCAAGGCGGCACCCCGGTGCAGGCCGCACCTACGGAAGGCGCCGACCCCGGCACCGCTCAAAGGCCCCGGCGCCGCCCGCCGATCACGGCAACAGCCCCCGCAAGGGATACGCCGCCTTACGGGTAGCCAGAACCGCCTGGTCGAGCCGGTCCGCGGGGTCGTACCCCGCCTCCCACTCCTGATACGACACGGGCCACCGCCCATCCGTCATCCGCTGCGGAGCCAACTGCCGCGTACGGGCGAACACTTCCTGCCGCCACCCCTCAGGAATCACCGACTCGGGCGCGATCTCCCGCCCCGCCGCGATCCCCACCAAGTGCGTCCACGACCGCGGCACCACATCCACCACCGCGTACCCGCCACCCCCGAGCGCGACCCAGCGCCCGTCGGCGTACTCGTGCGCCCACTCATGACAGGCGACCTGCACGGCCCGCTGCGCGTCCAACGACACCGCGAGATGGGCCAGCGGATCCTCGAAGTGCGTATCGGCCCCGTGCTGCGTCACAAGCACCTGCGGCCGGAACTCCGCCAACAACTCCGGCACCACCGCATGCAGCGCCCGCAGCCACCCCGCATCCCCGGTCCCCGCCGGCAACGCCACATTCACGGCCGTCCCCTCGCCGGCCCCGGCCGCCCCGGTCTCCTCGGGCCACCCGGTCTGCGGGAACAACGTACGAGGATGCTCGTGCAGCGAGATCGTCAGGACCCGCGGGTCCTCCCAGAACGCCGCCTGCACCCCGTCCCCGTGATGCACGTCCACATCCACGTACACGACCCGCTCGACGCCCAGCTCCAGCAGCCGCGCGATCGCCAACGCCGCGTCGTTGTACACGCAGAACCCGGACGCCGCCCCGGGCATCGCATGGTGCAGGCCACCCGAGAAGTTCACGGCGTGCAGCGCGTCCCCCCGCCACACACTCTCCGCGGCCCCCACCGACTGCCCGGCGATCAGCGCGGACACCTCGTGCATCCCGGCGAACGCCGGATCGTCCATGGTCCCGAGCCCGTACGACGGGTCGGCCGCGGCCGGATCGACGGACGCGGCCTTGACCGCCTCCACGTAGTCCTCGCGATGCACGAGCCGCAACGTCGACTCCCCGGCCGCCTTGGCCGCGACGACGTCCATCTCCCGGTCGAGCCCGAACGCGTCCACCAGTCTCCGGGTCAGATCAAGCCTGACCGGATCCATCGGGTGTCCTGGCCCGAAGTCATACCCCGCTACCGCCGGGTCCCACATCAATTGCGCGCGGCCGCTCATGCCCGCCACCGTATCGGTCGTCCCGCTCCCGGAACGACGGGGCGTACACCAGCGTCATCAGCACCAACGCCATCGGCACGAGCATCGCCCCGCGGTAGCTCCACGCGTCCCCGATGGCCCCCACAAGCGGCGAACCCACCAGAAAGCCCACGTAGTTGAAGATATTGAGCCGCGCGACGGCCGCATCGGACGCCTTCGGGAACAGCCTCCCCGCCGCGGCGAACGTCTGCGGCACGATCACGCACAACCCGAGCCCCAGCAGCGTGAATCCGAGGATTCCCACCCACTCCCCCGGCGCCAGCGCCACCACACCGAACCCGCCGGCAGCCACGACAGCCCCGAACCGCACCACGGCCACCGCCCCGAACCTCCGCACCCCCACGTCCCCGACGGACCGCCCCACCAGCGTCATCACCATGTAGACGTTGTACGGAACGGTCGACATCTGCTCCGAACTCCCCAGCACGTCCTGGAGATACTTTGCGCTCCAGTTCGAGACCGTCGAGTCCCCGATGTACGCGAAGGACATCACCAGGCAGAGCGGCAACAGCACCTTGAAGACGATCCCGCCGCCCTGCTCTTGCTCCCGCGCGGCCTCCTCCCCGTCTGCCGCCCGCCCGTCCACGTACCACCGGCTCGCCACGAGACAGAGCGGCAACAGCACGCACGCCACCGGCAGATACGACACGAACAGCGTGAGATCCCAATGCGCCCCGACCCACGCGAGCGACGCCCCGACGATCCCACCGAGGCTGTACGCGGCGTGGAACCCGAGCATGATGCTGCGCCCGTACGCCCGCTGCAGGCTGACGCCGAGCATGTTCATCGAGGCGTCCAGGGCCCCGACGGACAGCCCGAACGCGGCCAGCGAGACGGCCACTTGGGCCACCGAGTCCCCGGCCCCGACCCCGAGCAGCGCCAGGAGCACGACGGGCTGCGACCACCGCAGCACCCGGCTGGGCCGCACCCGCTTCACCAGCTGCTCGGTGCCTACGCTCCCGACCCCGGCCAGCACCGGCACCGCGGCCAGGAACACGGGCAGCAGCGCGTCGGATATCCCGTACTGGTCCTGAATGGCGGGGATCCTGGTCACGAGCAGCGCGAAGGCGACACCTTGCGCGAAGAAACTGATCCCCAGCGTCCCGCGACCCCACCGCAGCCGCCCACCCACCGTGCCGGCCGTCCCGGCTGTGCCATCGGTCATGGCGGCACAGCGTAGGCCTCAGCCCTACCAGTGGGTAGATGGATCACAAAACCATGGACCGACCGTGACCTCGGCCGCACCTCAGCCGAGGAGCCGCGGCAACTCCCGCATGTCGTCGAAGAGTTCATCGGCCCGGTCGAGCCGCTCGGCGGGCGTCATCGCGGTGAACCCGTACACATCCATCCCGGCGGCGACGGCGGCCTGCACACCGAGCGGGCTGTCCTCGACGACCAGACACTTCGCCGGCGGAACCCCCATCCGTTCGGCCGCGTACAGAAACAGATCGGGCGCCGGCTTTCCCCGCCCCACATCCTGCGAGCTGAAGATGCGCTCGTCCCCGAACCACTTGTCGAGCCCGGTCTTCCGATGCCCGACACGGATCCGCTCATGACTCCCGGAGGACGCGACACAGTACGGCACCCCGTCGGCCGTCAGCTTCTCCAGCACCTCGACGACCCCGTCGACCGGCTCCAGCTCCCGCTCGAACGCCGCGAACACCCGCGCATGAAAGACGTCATCGAAGTCCTCGGGAAGCCGCTGCCCGGTCCGCTCGAGAACCACATCGTGCACGCGGTGCATGGCGGCGCCCATGTAGTCCCGCAGGGATTCCTCGTACGAGGTCGGGTGCCCGAGCTCGGTGAGATAGCCGGCCAGGAGCGTATTGGAGATCGGTTCACTGTCGACGAGTACGCCGTCGTTGTCGAAGATGACGAGGTCATAGCGCATTCCCATATCCTCGAGCCTA